>CADCPC010000001.1 GCA_902803285.1 uncultured Erysipelotrichaceae bacterium
AAGCCAACCATAAGATGAGACTTCCCATTCGCAAGAAGTAAGTTCCCTCCAAAGTTAGGAGGTTGATAGGTCAGAAGTGTAAGTGCAGTGATGTATTCAGCTGACTGATACTAATAGAACGAGGACTTAATTTCTAAAGATTTTAACAAGTCCCATATGTAAAATTTACGTTTAAACTTTAAATAGAAAGATTCGTGTGATAATATCTAGTTTCCAGAGAACAATTGATTCTCTTAAGTCTGGTGGCCTAAGAGCAGTGGACACACCTGTTCCCATACCGAACACAGAAGTTAAGCACTGCTAAGCTGCCGGGCTTTTTTTATACAATAAAAAGAAGATATAGATTATAATGATATTATTATGAATATTAATTTAATTAGGTTTTCCAACTCTATGGATCCAAACGCTACTTTTAAACAAGATAGCGACCAATTTATTGACGACATTAATAACGAACTTTTTGATGATGATCTCGCTTTAGTGGAGAATGTTGATTCACCATTTTCTATTATCTTTATTGAAACTGGTGGAAGCGAACAAAAATTCATCAAAGAAATAGATAATTTACCTCGTCCAATCATTCTATTATCAAACTGCAAAAATAACTCTTTACCAGCCTGTTTTGAAATCTCTACGTACTGCAAGAAGAATAAGATAAGAGATATTATTCTTTTTGGCGAAGAAGGCGATATTGCTCACGCGATTAAAACTCTTTCTGAAGTCTTAACTGCAAAGACAAATATTGAGAAAAGTAGACTTGGTGTTATTGGCAAGCCAAGCGATTGGTTAATTGCTTCTACTGTTGATTATCAAGAAGTAAAAAACAAGTTCGGTGTGGAGCTCATCGACATCAGTACTGAAGAATTAAAAGAAGAAATCCAAAAAGGCGTTTTAAAGGACATTCCTCACCTTTCACAGTTAAGAACCCTTGAAAAGAGAGAAAACGTCTTAGAAGGCGCTTTAGAGATATATTCTGGGCTTAAAAGAATTATTGAGAAGTATCATTTGAATGGATTTACTTTAAGATGCTTCGATTTATTAACAGAATATAAAAACACATCCTGTTTAGCATTTGGTTTATTAAACGAAGAAGGTTATATTGCAACTTGTGAAGGTGACGTTCCTTCAATGCTTACAATGCTATTTATTAAGGAGGCATTACACGCTCCATCATTCCAAGCTAATCCTAGCAAAATCAGCCTTAGAGAATCAGAGATTTTGTTTGCTCATTGTACTGTTCCACTCAATATGTGTAAGAAATATGAGTTTTTAACTCATTTCGAAAGTGATTTAGGAATTGGTATTAGAGGAACATTAGAAAATAGTGATATCACAATTTGTAAGATTTCACCTAACTTAAAAGACCTACTTTGTGTTAAAGGCACAATTAAAGAAAATCTAACTTTGCCTAACTACTGCAGGACTCAAATTGTAGTTAAAATGGATAACGAAAATTTATTCGAATTCCTCAACACATCTTTTGGTAATCATATTCTTGTCACATATGGTGATCATGTAGATACATTATTAGGCTTATTCCATTTCTTTGTGGAATAAGATAATTGACATCTATATTTTTACTATGTAAAATCTTGTTTATCCTTTCTATAGGGCTTTGCCCTTCGTAAGAAAAGAGATATCAAAACAAATTATGAAAACAATTAACGGAAAAACATTAAAGAAATTACTCATTAGTGCGAGTAATAACTTATATAACCATTATCCTGAAGTCGACGCATTAAACGTCTTCCCTGTACCAGATGGAGACACTGGTATTAATATGTCTTTAACTTGCACCAGTGGTGCAAATGAAATTGCTAAATTAGAGGATGACGATCTTTATTTAGTCGCTAAAACTTTCTCCCGTGGTTTATTAATGGGAGCTAGAGGTAATTCTGGCGTTATTACTTCTCAAATCTTCAGAGGCTTTTCAGCAGCTTTAGAAGGTAAAGAAAAAGTTGATGCAGTTTTGCTTGCTAATGCATTTAAAAATGGATCTGATGTTGCTTATAAAGCAGTTATGAGACCTGTTGAAGGTACAATTTTAACTGTTATTCGTGAATCATCTACTTCCTTAGTTAAGAAAATTAAATCTGGTGATTCTATTGAAGAGACATTAGCGTTCCTTTTAAATGAAGCCCAAGCTTCATTAGAGAGAACCCCAGAATTACTCCCAATTCTTAAAGAAGTTGGTGTTGTCGATAGCGGTGGTACTGGTTTAGTCAGAATCATTGAAGGTATGTATTTAGCATGTCGCGGAGAATTTGTTGAAAGAAGTGAAAACAAAGCTCAAAGCGAAACCTTAACTGGCGCTTCTAGCGTTGATATGGGAGATGAAGAATTTGGTTACTGCACTGAATTCATTATGTCTTTAGGACCTGATTCGGTGAAAAAACCATTTTCTCAAAAACCATTCGCAAACTGGCTAAATAAACATGGTAATTCATTAGTAGTAGTTGTTGATGAAGATATCGTTAAAGTCCACGTCCACACAATGACTCCAGGTGAAATTTTGAACTATGCTCAACAATATGGTGAATTTTTAAAATTAAAAATTGAAAACATGACCGAACAACACCATGCTTTAGAAAATGGTGCGAATGTCACTCCTCATGTTGATATGGTAGAAGAAAAAAAGGAAAAAGAAGCTCCATTAGAAGAATACGCAATTATCGCTGTTAGTTCTGGAGAAGGAATTAATGAATATTTCAAAGAATTAGGTGCTTCATTCATTGTTACTGGTGGACAAACTATGAACCCATCTAGTGAAGACTTTGTCTCTGCAATCAAGAAAGTTCACGCTAAGAATGTGTTTATTCTTCCAAACAACTCCAATATCTTAATGGCAGCAAGCCAAGCTTGCGATATTGTCAGTAATGATGAAATCAACGCTTTCGTTATTCCAAGCAAAACTATTCCTCAAGGAATAGTAGCGTGCTTCAATTTCGATGCTGAACTATCTGCTCAAGAAAACTTCCGCAATATGAAAGCTTCTCTTAAAAACGTTAAGAGTGGTGAAATCACTTTCTCAATTAGAGATTGCGAAATCAAAGGTGTGAAGATCTTGAAAGATGATTTCATTGGCATCTTTGAAAAAGATATTATCTGTGGTATGAAAGATAAATTCGACTGTTTAGAATATCTTGTTGATAACATGCTTGATGATGAATCATTCTTATTAACCATCTTCGTTGGCGAAGGCGTTAAAAGAGAAGACGTTGTTCCTACAAAGAACAAGATTCAAGAAAAATATCCAGATTTAAATATTGAAATTAAAGATGGAAAACAACCTGTTTATTCCTTCTTAATTTCCATTGAATAAGCAATCTACAGATTGCTTTTTTTGAATTATGGCAGAAAAAACTAAAAAATTAACTCATTCTCAGAGACTTAATTCCCTCTTATATAAGATGGAAATTTTTTCTGCATATGATGTGATTAATCATTTGCCAAGAAGATACGATGATTATTCACTTACTGGAGATACAAAATTAGAAGATAAACAAAGAGTAGTGCTATATGGCAAGCTCACTTCTTTTCCAAGAAGCGTAAAAGCTAGAAACATTCAAATCACTAGCTTTGGTTTTATGACTATTTCTAACCATTATTTTGATGTTGTTGCATATAACAGAAGTTATTTAGCTAACACGATGAAGATGGATGAATATTACACAATTATTGGCTCATTCAATAAAAAGCGTAATGAAATTAATTTTATTAATTACTCTAAAGGTCAAATCGCTAAAGAGAACGCTTTAAAACCTATCTACAGCCTTCCAAGTGATTATCCTAACCATTTATTCCATTCACTTGCGTTGAAGTGTTTAGAAGAGCTTAAAGGGCATATTGGCAGTTTAGTTCCTTTCTCTTTGAGAAAGAAATACCGCTTAATCAATAAAGAAGAAGCGTTAAACAAAGCTCATAGTCCAAAATCTAATGAAGATGTAAGACAAAGCTATCGTTATTTAAAATACGAAGAAGCATTAATGTTCTCTCTTAAAAACCAACTTATTAGAGAAGAAAACAAATCTCTAAAAAAGATTAAAAAAGAGCCTATTGATT
Organism: uncultured Erysipelotrichaceae bacterium; assembly: GCA_902803285.1. Taxonomy (GTDB): domain Bacteria; phylum Bacillota_I; class Bacilli_A; order RFN20; family CAG-826; genus UBA2450. The sequence goes on from CADCPC010000001.1 coordinate 4,063, forward strand.
TATCTAGCTGTGAAGATTTTTTAAAGACCTTGCCATATACATTAACTGACGATCAAGAAAAAGCGTGTGATGAAATCATTAATGATATGAATCAATCTTCTCTCATGTATCGCTTACTTCAAGGTGACGTTGGAACAGGTAAAACATTAGTGTCTTTTGTTGCTTTATATGCGAATTTTGCTAGAGGAGATCAAGGAGCTTTAATGGCACCAACTGATGTCTTAGCAAGACAACATTACGCTAATGCTTTGAATTTATTTAAAAACACTAAAGTTAAAATTGCTTTATTAGTTGGAAATACTCCTACTAGTGAGAAAAAGAGAATATATGAAGATTTGAGAGAAGGCTATATTGATATTGTAATTGGCACTCATGCTTTATTTACAAAATCTATTCAGTATTCTTCTCTTGGCTTGGTCGTTATCGATGAGCAACATCGTTTTGGTGTTAACCAAAGACAAGCATTGTTAGATAAGGGTGATCATGCCGACTTATTGATGATGTCTGCCACCCCAATTCCTAGAACATTAGCGTTATCAATCTATGGTGATTTAGAGATTTCAACCTTATACACATTCCCTCATAAAAATAGAGATATTGCGACCAAAATTGTCTCTTCTGATAGCGATGAAATCTTTAAAATGTGCGAGGAATCAATTAAGAACAAGCGCAAGGTATATGTAGTTGCTCCGCTTGTCGAATATCGTGAAGATGGGCGCTATTCAGTGGAACAGCTTTTTGCCCGATTTGTATTACGTTTTGGCGAAAAAGTGGCACTTTTGCATGGAAAAATGAAGTCAGAAGAGAAAGATTCAGTGCTTGATGAATTCGCAAATGGAGATAAAGACATTCTTGTTACTACACAGGTTATTGAGGTGGGAATAGATGTTAAAAAAGCCAATCTCATGGTCATATACGATGCGAATTCATACGGCTTAGCGTCTTTACATCAACTACGTGGTCGTATTGGTAGAAATAATGAACATTCAGATTGCTTACTTGTATACGATGAAAATGATGAAGAGGCTCTAGATAGATTAGATATTTTGGTGAAAAGTAATGATGGCTTTGAGATTGCTGAAAAAGATCTCGCCCTCAGAGGGCCGGGTGAACTAATGGGTTTACGACAATCTGGATTACCTAATTTTTCATTCTTAAACATGATTGATGATATTAAGATTTTTATCGTTGCTAGAGATGACGCAAAAGATATTCTTGCCCATAAAGATGATGAAGAATATCGCTACATCATAGAAAAATGTCGTCGAGACATAGAATATAAACCGTTAATTAAAGCGTAATGGTTGGGAAATTATCTTAATTATGGTAAGATAATTCACGAGGTTATTATGAAAACAATTATTATTGATACATTAGGTGGAGATAATGGCAGCAAACCTATTGTCGCTGCAATTAAATCTTTTTTAATTGATAATCCTGAAGATAAAGTAATTGCGGTTGGCAACGAAAATGAACTTCAAGAATTAAAAGGAGTTTGTGAGATTGTTCACGCTCCATATAACATTCCTATGGAAGCAAGCCCTCTTGACGTTATGAGGCATAAAGATTCATCTTTATATGTTGCTAATTTATTAATGAAAGAAGGTAGGGGAGATGCTGTGATTTCTGCTGGTAGTACTGGCGGAATATTAACTGCTTCAACTTTGTTATTAAAAAACGCTCCTAATGTTAAGCGCGCTGCATATGTCGCACCTTTCCCAACTAAAATCAAAGGTAAAAAAGTCGTGGTTTTAGATGTTGGTGCTAATAACGAAAATTCACCTGAAGAATTAGTTCAATTTGCGGTTATGGGTTCTCTATATGCTCAAATCGTTTTGAAAGTCGAAAAGCCAAAGATTTATTTACTATCTAATGGCACAGAAGAAGGAAAAGGATCTCCTGTAACTAAAGAAGCTTATAAATTATTAAAGAATAATCCAAATTTCTGTGGAAATATGGAAGCGAGAAATGCCCTTTCTGGAGAAGCAGATGTTATTGTGTCAGATGGCTTTACTGGCAATGTGTTCCTTAAAGGATGTGAAGGCATAGCAAAGATGATGTCTGGAATGATTAAGTCAGCCTTCAAGAAGAATTTATGGACAAAACTAGGATATCTACATGTCAGAAAAGGTATTAAAGAAATGAGCGAAACTATGGATTATAAATCTACCGGTGGCGCGATGCTTTTAGGAGTTAATGGTGTCGTTGTAAAGGCTCATGGTAATAGCGATGAATACGCGTTTAGATGTGCGTTAAATGTCGCTAAATCCTTAGCGGATTCCGACATCTCAAATAAGATTAGTGAGGGATTAAAATGAGTGATTTAAAACCTCTATTTGAACGATTAAATATCAGGCCAAAAGATATCTCGATTTACGAGATGGCTTTAACCCACTCTTCATGTAATAACGATGGTCATTCATCTACACGCGATTATGAGAGATTAGAGTTTATTGGCGATTCAATTATTGGCTTTGTTTCTGCTGATTTGATTTATAAATTACATCCTGAAATGGACCAGGGTTTGATGAGTAAATTAAGAAGCTATTTAGTGTGCTCGAAAGCTTTAGCAAACTATTCAAGAAGCATTGGATTAATTGATTATATTAAAGTCGGCCATTCTATTTCCAAAGATCAATTAAATAAGAGCGATAAAATCTTAGAAGATGTTTTCGAATCATTTATGGGCGCTATTTATTTAGATCTTGGTTATGATGTGACTAGAAAAGTAATTAAGAACTTCTTATATGAGCCAATCAAGAAAACAGGAATTGATGAAATTATCGATCCAAAAACCAGATTACAAGAAGAAATCCAAGCAGAATATCGTGATGCAGTTAAATATATCGTACTAGATGAAAGCGGTCCAGCACACGACAGAAACTTTGAAGCTGCTGTTTTATTTAACGATATAACTTTAGGAAAAGGAAAAGGCAAGAGTAAGAAACAAGCCGAAGAAGAAGCGGCTAGGGATGCCTTAAGTAAAAGGAGTGTTTAATGGGACTTATTTCGTTTTTAAAAAGTAAGTTTTCTAAAAAGACAGAAAATCCTGATGCAGAATCCTATTCAAAAGGAATGGAGAAGTCTCGTCAGAATTTTTCTAATAAATTAACAAGCCTTTCTAAAAAATATAAAAAAGTTAATCAAGAATACTTTGAAAAGCTAGAAGAAATATTAATTGAAAGCGATGTAGGTGTTAACCTATCTTTTAGAGTGATAGAAGAAGTTCTTGAAAAGAGTAAACAACAAAAAATATTTGATAGCGATGCGATAAACGAACTATTAATTGAGACTCTTTTCAAAGACTATATGGATAAGGGTGAACAACTTACAGAAATTCAATTTAATGATAAAGGGCCAACAGTACTATTGGTGGTTGGTGTTAACGGTGTTGGTAAAACTACTACTATCGCTAAGTTAGCGTATCGATATAAAAACCAAGGCAAAAAAGTATTGTTAGTTGCTGCTGATACTTTTAGAGCAGGTGCCAAAGAACAATTACAAATATGGGCTGATAGATTAGACATCGGTATCGTTACGGGAGCTGATAACGCTGATCCAGCTTCTGTTGCATATGATGGCGTTCATAAGGCAGTTATCGATAAAGTTGATTTAGTTATTGTTGATACTGCAGGAAGATTACAAAACAAGCAAAACTTAATGAATGAATTAGCGAAGATTAAACGTGTTTTATCTAAAGAGGTAGAAAATGCTCCTCAAGAGACTTTCTTAATCATCGATGCAACAACTGGGCAAAATGGTGTTATTCAAGCAAAAGCCTTTGCGGAAGTAACTTCACTAACTGGAGTTGTTATTACTAAAATGGATGGAACTTCAAAAGGTGGTATCATTTTAGCAATTCGTGATGAATTAGGCACACCAGTTAGATTTATTGGTTTAGGTGAAAAAATGGAAGACCTAAAAGAATTTGATATAGACAGTTATCTCTATGGTCTTTGTGTGGAAAAATAATATGGAAAAATTAGATAAGACTCTTAGATATACTGAATTATTTAATATTTATAAGTCGCAATTATCCGCTACTCAACAAGAGATAATTAGCAACTACTTTTTTCTTGATTTATCTCTTAGCGAAATAGCTTCTGAGAAGAATATTTCTAGAAGCGCAGTAGAGGATGCATTGAGAAAAGGAATCAGCAAATTAGATGAATTAGAAGATGAGCTTCATTTTCTTGAAAAAAGTAAAAAACTGCAGCAAAAACTGGATAATTTAAAGAAAAAAGCATTAAATTCATCAGAAATTGAAGAGATTGAAGATTTGAAGAAGGAGTTAGATTATGGCATTTGAAGCTTTAACAGATAAACTCTCTAGCATATTTAAAAAGTTGCGTGGTCAGGCTCGTTTAAGCGAATCCAATATGGATGAAATGCTTAAACAAATTCGCATCGCTTTACTTGAAGCAGATGTTAATTTTAAAGTCGTTAAAGAATTCATAAATAATGTTAAAGAAAAGGCTATTGGACAAGATGTTTTGAAAAAACTCAATCCGAGCCAAATGATCACAAAGATTGTTCATGATGAATTAGAAACTCTTCTCGGTGGGGGAGAAACAGAAATCCAATATCAAAAAAATAAACCAACTGTCATCATGTTGGTTGGTTTACAAGGTAGTGGTAAAACTACAACTGCAGGTAAGCTCGCTTACCTAATGAAAAACAAACTCCATAAAAAAGTTCTTTTAGCTGCATGTGACGTTTATCGTCCTGCCGCTATCGAACAATTGGAACAAATTGCAAAAAGTGTCGGTGTACCAGTCATAAACAAAGGAACCAATATTTCTCCTGTTGAGATTGCAAAAATCGCTAAAACTGAGGCTTTTAACGACCATTATGATGTTTTAATTATTGATACCGCTGGTCGTATTACAATCGACGATGATTTAATGGAGGAATTAAACAACATTAAACAAGAAGTCGTTCCTGATGAAGTATTACTACTTGTTGACGCAATGAGTGGCCAAGACGCTGTTAATGTTGCGAATGCATTTAATGATAAAACGCCTTTAACAGGTGTTATTATGTCTAAACTTGATGGTGACGCTCGTGGTGGTGCTGCTCTTTCAATTAGACATATGACAGGCGTACCAATTAAATTTGCTGGTGTTGGTGAAAAAATCACAGATTTAGATATTTTCCACGCTGATAGAATGGCGGATCGTATTCTTGGAATGGGAGATGTCATGACTCTTGTGGAAAAGGCACAAGAATCAATTGATGAAGAAGAAGCGAAAAAGGCCGCTAAAAAAATGATGAACGGCAAATTTGATTTGGAAGATATGCTAGATCAAATGAAAAAAGTTCAAAAAATGGGTTCTTTAGGCGGATTATTAAAGATGATTCCTGGTATGCCTAAAGTAACTCCTGAACAACAAGCTGCTGCCGAAAGAGAAATGAGAAATTTTGAAATAATCATTAATTCTATGACTCCAGAAGAAAGACACAATCCAGAAATATTCCAATATTCTAGAAAAATAAGAGTAGCTGCTGGTAGTGGAAAGCAAGTTTCAGATGTTAATCGTGTTCTAAAAAAATATGATCAAATGAAAGACATGATGAAAAAGATGGAACAATATAGAAAAAGTGGCAAAATGCCACCTGGTGGTTTAGGAGGAATGGGCGGATTCGGATTCTAGGTTTATTTAATAAACTTCTTACCCTTGCTAATTGCCTTAACTTCCCAATTAGGAGAATATCTCTCCTCGCTTAGAAGTTTCAAATCTTGTTTACTTAATTTATATTTTTCAAATAAATCAAAACGGAATTCCTTGGTTAAATAAAGGGATTCTTTTTGTCTCCATTTTTTAATAGCCTCATGATTACCTGAATATAAGATATCTGGAATCTTGTCTCCATTAAAATCATATGGTTCTGTATATTGAGGGTATTCTAATAAACCATTTTCAAAAGATTCTTCTTCAATAGATTCTTCGGCGATTGCACCATCAATTAATCTAATAATAGAATCACTTATTGCCATCGCTCCGATTTCTCCACCGGTAAGAATATAATCGCCAATAGAGATTTGCTCATCGACATATTTATTGACACGTTCATCAATGCCTTCGTAATGTCCGCAAAGCAAAAGTAGTTCTGTTTGATTTAATAATTCGTGAGCTTTTTTCTGGTTATATGTTTGACCGCGTGGTGAAAGCATAACAACATGACCATTATCAGATTTATTTTTTGCTATGCAGTCAACAATTGGCTGACATTTCATAACTAGTCCAGCTCCTCCACCGACAGGATAAGAGTCAACTCTACCATATTTATCAGTGGTGTAATCTCTGATATTAATAATCTCAATTTTAACTAAATCTTTTGCGATAGCACGTTTGATAATGGAGTTAGATAAAAATCCATCAAACATTTCAGGAAATAAGGTTAATATTTTGATGATCATAATAACCCCTCAATAACATTGATAATAATGCGTTTGTTTGTTATATCAATTTCGTTAATAAACACTTCAATAAAAGGTACGAAAAAGTCAGGCTTGTTTTCTCTACCCACCCTTAGAGTGATTTGAGCAGGAAATTCCTCAATTTTCTTGACAAAACCCAATTTATTTAGTGATTTATCACATATTTCACATCCGACAAGATCACTATAAAAGTAATTATCTTTATCTAAATCTTTACTATCTTTAACGACCCGGATTTCATATCCCTTTTTTGAAATTGCTTCTTCTTTGGAATTTATTTCGTTAAGCTTTACAAAATCAAATAATCCATTATGCCTGTAGTTTAAAACTTCACATTCGATTTTTTCATTATTTTCGTCATTGCACAAGAAAACTTTAGCACCTTTCTTGTAGCGTTTTTCGCCCATAGAAGTAGTACTATAAATCTTTAATGTCCCATCTAGCCCAAAGGCATCTATAACTTTTCCTAAACTTAAATATTCCATAAGAAACAATTTCAAAAAATAGAGGTTTTGTCCTCTACTTTTCTTCGTCAAATGATTCGAATTTGATATGAATGCGTTTATTTTCGCTTTTGCCAGCAACGCCGACAACTTCTCTTAATGAGTTAGCGATAACACCTTTATGGCCTATAAGTCTAGCGGTGTCATTTTTCTCACTAGCGATAATAATAACAACATCTTTTGGAGTGGAGCCTTCGCTCACTCTGATTAAAACAGCTTTTGGATCTTCAACGATATCATCGATTAATGTATGAATGATATATTCGTAATCCATAATTATTTACCTGATTTTGCTGCGATTGCTTTTGCGTTCAAACCTTTTGCTTTGAACATAGCTTTAACTGTTTCGGAAGGTTGAGCACCTAATGCTAACCATTTGAGAGCTAATTCTTCATCGATAACTGCGTTATCAATGCCCTTTTCTGGATCAAAATAACCAATTTGCTCAATGTATCTGCCATCACGAGCATATCTGCTGTCAGCGGCTACAATACGGAAAAATGGATCCTTATGACGTCCAATTCTTGTTAATCTAATTTTTACTGCCATCTTAGTTTCCTCCTTGATTGCGTTAGTTATACTAATACCAAAAAATAATAGTGTCAAGCATTTTTGCTATACAGTAATAAAAATTGTCAGTAAATAAATGTTTGCAAACATTTTAGTTCGTGCTAATATATTCAAGCGTGTTTTAAGCGCTACGGGTGCTCCGCTGTCGAAATTGAGAATGAACACCAAGAGAAACAATATGTATAGGAGGCGTAAGCAATGAACAATCGTTTAGTTGAAGAAATTACTGCATCCCAACTCAGAACAGATTTACCAGAATTTAAATCTGGTGATGAAATCAAAGTCTCTGTTCGTATTATCGAAGGTAACAAATCCAGAATCCAAGTATTCCAAGGCGTTGTTATCCAAAGAAGAGGTGGCGGTGTCAATGCTACGTTTACCGTTCGTAAGATGTCTAGTGGCATCGGTGTGGAAAGAACTTTCCCACTTCATTCTCCAAGTATTGCGAGTATTGAAGTTCTCCGCAGGGGTAAAGTTAGAAGAAACAAAATCACTTATATCCGCAAACGTTCAGGTAAAGCTGCTCGTATTAAAGAAGTTCTTTAATTCAAAATTAAGGCCAACGATGTTGGTCTTTTTTTGTGGCATTTTTGTATGATACACGTATAATATTTTTAAATATGGCAGAGAAATTTTACAAAAATGAAAAATTTCAAAAAGTGTTTTACCCAGCGTTATATGTAGCGTTGACAGTTTTACTTGTGATTTCTGGTTTGGTGATATTTTATAACACTTATTACACACCAATTTTTGTTAGTGGAAAATCCATGATGCCTACTTTATTAGGCGGTTATACTGAAAGTGGCAGAGTACATTACGGCATTTCTGATAACCACCGCAAAAAGATTGATCAATTAGAGAGATTTGATGTCGTTATTACATATTATCCTGCTAGTTGGAATTCTGGAGATGAAGATACCACATATAAAATTAAAAGAGTGTGGGGTTTCCCTGGAGAAACAATTTCTTTAACTCACACTGAAGACACATATACTTTTACTATAAGTAAAGGTGATAGTGAAACTCAAGTCTTCACAGCCCCTATCACAAAAAATAAGCATTATAATCTCGATGGTAGTGAATATAGTTTAACTGTTGCGACTTTTACAGGTAGAAGAAGAGTCTTTGATGTTAATTTAACCAGTGCTTATCGTACTTTTGATAAAGTGACATTGAGTGAAGAAAAACAAGAATATTTCTTAATGGGAGATAACTGGAGTGGCAGTCATGACTCTTATTATCATATCGGTTCTTCTGAACAGATCAACAAAGGATTATTACAAGGCAAAGTAATCGCTATTCAAGGCACCGCTATCTATGATAACACTACCAAAAAGCTAAAAAATAAAAGAAAGATGAGAGATTTATTCTATTTCTAATATGGCACAGATACATTGGTTTCCGGGTCATATGAAAAAGGCCCTCAATAACATTACAGAAAAAATAAAACTCGTTGATGTAGTCATCGAGATTTTAGATGCGCGTGCACCGTTTAGTTCTATTAATCCTGATTTAGAAAAAGTTATTAAAAACAAAAAGCGTCTTGCGGTTTTATCTAAAATCGATTTAGCGGATGATTCTTTAACAAGATATTGGGCTGATAAATTATCTAATGATTTTGACATGCTTATCTCTCTTAATCTCAATAATCCTAAGAGCGCTAAAACTCTTGTTAACGCTGTTAGCAAGTTAGGAGAAGAAAAACACGCTAAAGAAAAAGCTAAGGGAATGAAACCTCAACCTATCAAAACCATGATTATCGGTATTCCTAATGTTGGCAAGTCATCTCTAATCAATAGATTAGCAAATCGCAAAGCAGCAGGAGTGCAAAACAAACCTGGATATACCAGAGGAGAACAATTTATTAAAGTCAGCAATGATTTTGTTCTTTTAGATACTCCTGGGGTGTTACCAATGAACTATGAAAATAAAGTTGCCGCGACAAATCTTGCTTTAGTAGGGGCAATTAGAGAAGATATCTTACCAAACGATGTTCTTGTCTCATCATTATTAAAAATATTAAGAAATAGCTATCCAAATGCTTTATTAGATAGATATGGAATAGAAACTATTGGTGAAGATCAAGATGTCGTGTCCAAAGTTGCTATCAAAAGAGGTCTTATTAGTAGCGACACCGCTGATAACATCGTTAGAGCAGAAGCAATATTATTAAAAGATTTCAAAGATGGCAGATTAGGCAAGATTACTTTAGAAAAATAGTTATGTCTTTAGAATACGAACAACAATATTATTCTGACGAAATTAAATATATAGCAGGATGCGATGAAGCTGGTCGTGGATGCTTATTAGGACCAGTAGTGGCAGGGGCAGTTATTTTGCCTCGCGATTTTAAATGTGACTTAATAAATGACTCTAAGCAGCTAAGTGAAAAGCAAAGAGAAGAAGCCTATGAAATTATTAAGAAAAATGCGATTTCTTGGGCAATTGGTGTGGTTTCTGCTGAAGAAATCGATAAAATCAATATCTTAAATGCTTCTAGAAAAGCGATGCAAATTGCCTTATCTAAACTTGATCATTCTTATGACATGATTCTAACTGATGCGGTCAAAATGAAAGTCGATATTCCTTTTGAAGCAATTATTCATGGAGACGCAAAAGCGATGTGCATTGCGGCCGCTAGCATCATGGCGAAAGTTACTCGTGATCATATTTGTTATGAACTTGATAAAGAATATCCGATGTATGGCATTGCCAAACATAAGGGATACGGAACAAAAGAGCACTTAGAAAAGCTAAGAGAATTTGGACCTGTTAAAGGGCTATATAGATACTCATATGGTCCAGTAAAAGAATTATTTATCGAAAAAATAGAATTATTTTAAAAAATATCGACTGAACACCCCTATTCAAACATATAGAGGTGTTTTTTATGGAAAGTCGTAAAATTTTAATTTATTTAGCGGTCAAATATCGCGGAGATTGGGATGCGATATATGAAGCCGTCAAAAATAGGGTGCTCATGAAGCCACAGGATATCGAGAACACAGTATCTACTTTAAGCTGCAACGCTATTACTTTTTTTGATAAGGAATATCCAGAAGAACTTAAAAAGATATTTCGCCCTCCATTCGTTCTTTTCTATGAAGGCAATATATCTTTATTAAATAATGGAATAAGAAATAAGATTGCAATTGTAGGAACTAGAGAACCATCGGCTTATTCGATATCAGCGTTAGAAAAAATAGTGGAAGGTCTTAATGAAAATATCGTAGTGGTTTCTGGGCTTGCGAAAGGGATAGATGGCTATTCCCATCGATTTGCAATTAAGTATAAAAGAAACACGATAGCTATATTAGGAAGCGGATTAGATTATTGCTATCCGATAGAGAATGAAGATATCTATAACGAAATCAAAGAAAAGCACTTATTAATGAGTGAGTATCCTCCTGGAGTGGTTCCTTCTCAAGACAAGTTTCCTGCGCGCAACCGCATTATAATGGGATTAAGCAAAGTTGTCTTTGTGCCAGAAGCAAAAAGAAGAAGTGGTTCGATGATTACGGTGGCTTTGGCGTTAGATGCTGGGAAAGACATATTATGTCTTCCTTCAAATAATTATGGAGATTCTGGATGCAATTTGTGCATTAAAAATGGCGCTCATTTGGTCGAAAATGCCGAGGATGTGAACGACTTTTTTGACCTCTAAAAATTATTATGCCTCCTAAAATAACTATTATTTATTTTAAAAAAGATATAAGGAATTTTGCTGTTGACTAATAGTGTCTAAGGCAAGATAATTTTTGCGATTATGAAGCTAGTAATTGTCGAATCTCCAACCAAATGTAACACCATCCAAAGATACCTTGGCGACCAATATATTGTTAAGGCTTCTTTTGGTCATATTCGTGACTTAGCCACTAGTGGTAAAGGTGGCCTAGGAGTCGACATCGAGAACCATTTTACTCCTACATATAATATAAATAAGGATAAAAAGAAGGTTGTTTATGAATTAAAGGAGTTAGCAAAGCAAGCAGAAGAGGTTATTTTGGCAACCGACCCTGATAGAGAGGGAGAGGCAATCGCTTGGCATTTAGCGGTAGTTTTAGGACTAGATGTTCAAACTAATAAACGTCTTGAATTCCATGAAATTACACGTGACTCAATTACCGAAGCGATGAAATCACCTCGCACAATTGATTTAAACTTTGTAGCTTCTCAAGAAACACGTCGTATTTTAGACCGTATTATTGGTTTTAAACTTTCAACACTTGTTAATCGTAAAATTCACTCAAAGAGTGCAGGCAGAGTACAATCTGCAACCCTCAAACTTATTGCTGATCATGAAACCGACATTGAAAAGTTTGTTCCTGAAGAATATTGGGATATCAATGTTGAAATAGCGCATGGCAAAAAACATGTAAAAGTTAATTTTGTTAACGATTTTGACGGCAATAAAGAAGTAAAAACTGAAACGCAGGCTAAGGCCATCATTGCTTCATTAAAAGATAGCCTCACAATTAAGTCGGTTGATAGGAGTGTAAGGCTCATTGAATCTAAGCCTCCATTTACCACTTCTAGTATGCAACAAGAAGCGTTTACTAAACTAAAGTTTAACACCGCTAAAACATCATCAGTTGCGCAATCTTTATACGAAGGCATTAATGTCAACGGAGAACATGTTGGTTTAATCACTTATATTCGTACTGATTCGACAAGATTATCTCCAACTTTTATTGGTAGAACCAAAGCCTTCATTGAAGAAACATACGGTAAGCAATATATAGGCGTGGTTAAGAAGGGTGAAAAAGGTTTATTAGCGCAAGATGCTCATGAAGCCATTAGACCAACCAGTAACCATAGAACTCCAGAATCTGTTAGACAATATTTAACTCCAGATCAATATAATCTTTATAAATTAATATATGTTCGTGCTCTTTCTTCTTTGATGAAACCAAAGAAAGAAGAAGTTTTAACTATTACCCTTGTTGGTGGTGATAACACATTCAAAGTTGAATATTCAAAAACTATTTTCCCAGGATATGAAATATTAAACGATAAAAACGAGAAAAAAGAGACATTCCCAGAAGTTAATGAAGGGGATCAATTTGAGATTACCAAGAAAGAATGTGAACAAAAGTTCACAAACCCACCTGCTAGATACACTGAAGCTAAAGTTGTTAAGCTAATGGAAGAAGTGGGAATTGGTAGACCTTCTACTTATTCTTCAACCATTTCAATTCTTAAAAAACGTCATTATATTAACGAAGAAAAAGGCGCGATTATTTGTTCTGAACAAGGTAGAAAAACTTCTCACGTATTAGATAAATATTTCCCAACCATCGTTGACGCAAAATACACAGCGAGTATGGAAAGCGAACTTGATAAAATTCAAGAAGGCGAAGCTTCTTCGGAAGAAATACTCGATAAGTTCTACTTACCATTTATCAAGATGGTAGATGAAGGATACGAGAGAATGTATGTTGATGAAGTGGTGGAAGTTCCTGATTCAGTATGTCCAAAATGTGGAAAACCACTAGTTTATAAAATGGGTAAAAACGGCCAATTTATTGGATGTTCTGATTACCCACGTTGCGACTACGTACAAAAAGAAAAGAAAGTAGTAGAAGAAACAGGGCAAACTTGCCCAGTTTGTGGCAGCCCACTTGTTTATAGAAACAAGAATGGTAAAAAATTTGTTGCGTGTTCTAACTATCCAACTTGCAAATACACAGTCAAAGAAGAAAAAGAAATTAAACCAGTTAAAAAATGCCCTCACTGCGAGGATGGATTCTTGATTAAGAAAAAGGGCAGATATGGATATTTCCTCGGTTGCACAAATTATCCAAAATGTGAATACATGGAAAAAATTCATAAAAAGGGACACAAATAGTGTTCTTTTTTGTTATTATTAAGGCATGAATAAACCGACCAATGAGTTTTTAACTCATCTTAAAATTGATAGAAATTATAGTGAGAAAACCATTAAAAGTTATGGGGAAGACATTGATAAGTTCTTTGATTTTTTGATGAAAGAAGACATTATGATGGATGATGTTGACCAGATTGTCATCCGTAATTTTTTGACTGAAGAACTCAATTCTGGAGTAGGAAAAAGAAGCTGCAAAAGAAGGCTCTCTTCTCTCCGTCATTTTTATAAATTTTTAGTTCATAAAGGCTATGTGGAAAATAATCCATTCTTATATATTGCTGCTCCAAAAACTGAAATAAAATATCCGCATGCTCTTTACAAAGAGCAAGTTAGAGAAATTTTAACTGAAAACGCTAAGAGAAGTGATGATTTGATGATAAGAGATCAAGCCATATTGTCACTATTATATTTTACTGGCATGAGAGCGAGCGAATTGGTCTCATTAGATAAGCAATCAGTGAATCTAAATCAGAGAATGGTTTTTGTTCACGGAAAAGGTAATAAAGATAGATACATTCCTTTTACTGAAGAATGTAAAAAAGACTTAAACCGTTATCTCACTATTTGTCGTCCAGAACTATTCGCAAAAGCTCCTGAAGGCAAAGCGTCTTCTGCTTTATTTTTAAATAACAACGGACAAAGATTAACAACGAGAGGATTGGAATATATCCTTGATTCCATTGAAACCAAAACAGGTTTGTTTGTAGGATTACATCCTCACATTTTAAGACATAGCTTTGCTACTCACTTATTAGAAAACGGAGCAGATTTAAGAGTTATTCAAGAGCTATTAGGACATGAGTCTATTAACGCTACACAGGTTTACACTCACGTTACCGAAGAAGCTATGGCAAAAGAATACGCAGCGGCTTTTCCAAGAGCGCGTAAAAATAAATAATATTTTTCTTGTTCGTACAGGGAGATTTTGATATCATTATCTCGCTCTGTATGAACAGAGACTACACACATCGTGGATTCGACTTCCGTTGTCTTAGTCAAGTTTGACTAAGGGTAGGTCGTTAGAAACGGTGGAGGCAAAACATAAGAAGGAGGCTCAAAATGAGCGAAGAAAAGAAAGTGGTAGAAGAAGTAGTTACTCCTACCGAACCAACTGCTAACGCTATGGAAGCAGTTATGCATGATCCTGATGCACCAATTATCACCATGAAAAAGCTTTTAGAAGCTGGTGCA
>CADCPC010000002.1 GCA_902803285.1 uncultured Erysipelotrichaceae bacterium
GCGCAGGTGGCGGAACTGGTAGACGCGTACGTTTGAGGGGCGTATATCGCAAGATGTGTGAGTTCGATTCTCATCCCGCGCACCAAATAGCAAATTAAAAGACTCCATAAGGAGCCTTTTTTATTGATTACAGTGAGATTATTTCTTTTCGATGAAATCTACTACTGCAGGGCAAATTGCAACAGCGCCAGCAACGATAGATAAAATACCACCAACAACCCAGCCACCACCAATAGCTGCAGTGTTAGGAACATCCCATCCATTTGCTCCGTAGAAATTTGGAACGATGATGAACATAAAGATGCCTGCTAAAACAAAGCAAATAACAGCGACAAGATTTAAAACTCCAGCAAATCTTTCAAGTACTTTAACTTTTAATAATGGTAAGACGATACCTGCACAAACAATGATTAAACCAACGAGGATTAAGATCCAAGCGATCAAACCTAAAGCTGCTGCTTTGTATTCTGGATCTAAGTAGCCAGTACTCTTATGACCAAAAATAGCAACGACACCAGAATATTCAATTGTGCCTAAACCTGTTTTATCAAGAATAGCAGGTGTAGCCATCATTAAAATAAAGCCAACAAGCGCCAACACAAAAGCACAAATGCCAGAATATTTTAAGACTTTTTTCATTTCGTATAATCTCCTTTCGCCCGTATATTATATATAAAAATAAAAGAAAAATAAATTTTTTTATAAGAAAAACACGGCTATGCCGTGTCTTCGTTTTTTAGAATTTGGAAATATCAAATTCCTTTAACACCTTGAGAAGAGGTTTGACGTTTTTAGCAACGTTGCCATCTTCAAACGGATTTCTTAAGTGTGCTTTTTCTAACAAACCAGTGAATGGAAGTTTGCCACCCATTTTGCAGAGCTTAACATATTTCTTCCATGCTTTTTCATGGTTTTTGAGATCTTCCGCTAAGAATTGGAAGGCTACTACTTGAGCTAAAGTATAATCGATGTAATAGAAAGGAGAGCCGAAGACGTGTCCTTGTCTAAGCCACCATGTACCTTTTGCTAAGGTTGGGCATTCATCATATTTCTTGTGTGGAAGATTCTTCTTTTCGATTTCTAAATATTTTGCGCATCTCTCTTCGTGAGTTGCTTCTGGATGTTCATAGACCCAGTGTTGGAATTCATCAATGGTAATACCATAAGGCAAGAATTCGATAGCGTCCACTAAGTGAGCATATCTATATTTATCTGCATCATCTCCAAAGAAATCTTTCATATATGGCCAGGTGAAGAATTCCATACTCATAGAGTGAATCTCACAGCTTTCCATAGTTGGTGATTGATATTCAGGAATTTTGATATCTGCACTTAGATATGCTTGGAAAGCATGTCCGCCTTCATGACATAAAACATTAACATCGCCATCAGTACCATTGAAGTTAGAGAAGATGAATGGAGCTTTATATCTTGGGAAGGTTGTGCAATATCCTCCAGGTGCTTTTCCTGGTCTAGCTTCTAAATCTAATAAATGGTGATCAATCATAAAGTTGATGAATTCACCACTTTCAGGAGACATATGTTCATACATCTTCTTAGCAGCGTTAACCAAATCTTGAGTGCTTCCTTTAGGAGTTGGGTTACCAGTTTTGAATTTAAGATTGTAATCATAGTATTGAGGATTCTTAATACCAAGATTCTTCATTTGTGCTTTGTATAGTTTTTGTGCAACTGGGACAACCACTTCTTGAATTTGTTTACGATATCCTGCAACCATCTTTGCATCGTAATCAGTTCTGCCCATTCTTAAGTAGCCTAATTCAACAAAGTTTTTGAATCCTAATTTCTTAGCAATGTTGTGTCTGATTTTGACGAGTTTATCATAGATATCGCCAATTTCAGCTTCATGAGCACCAAGCCAACCGTCAAATGCTTTTGCGGCTTCTTTTCTAGTTTCATGATCCTTATCGCTTAAGAATTTACCTAATTGAGATAAATTGTATGTTTCGCCTCTAAATTCGATTTGTGCACCACCCATAACTTCATCGTATTTTGAAGATAATTTATTTTCTTCAATGAGATCAGGAATGATTTTTTCATCGAACGATTTTTGATGTCCTTCATACATCTTAAAAAGATATTTGCCATATGCTTCTTCAGCTTGCTTTCTATACTTTGCTTTAAGCAAAATCTTTTCAAATTTTGTGGAATAGTTAGAAACGACTGGCATCAATTCATCAAGTCTATCTTGTGCTTTTTTATAAACAGGGTTTCTTGTATCTAAAGAATATCTAACACCGATAACACTAGCGTCAGTAGCGAGTTCAATACCAAATTTGTTCCAGTGTTTGATTGCTGTTTTAGCGGTTAAAAAAGAACCACATTCTTCTAATTCACTAATAAGAGATTCAAGTTTGTTAATAAGCCTTTTCTCTGTAGGAACATTAAGAGGATATTCTTCAAATTTTAAATCTAAATCTTTCATATTTTGGCCTCCAAAGTTATGGAATAATTCTATTTGTTATTAGAAAACAAATCAAGAAAGAGAATAAATGAACTAAAATCAAATAAGATTTTATTTTATAAGGAAAATGAATTTAGTATAATGACTAAGAAAAAGAGAGGAAATAAAAATGCATAAATTAGTATTAATTAGACATGGCGAATCCGAATGGAATAAGCTCAATCTTTTCACAGGTTGGACTGATGTTGAATTAAGTGAAAAGGGTGTTGAAGAAGCTCATAGAGCAGGTAGAACCCTCAAAGAAAAAGGATATGATTTTGATGTTGTTCATACTTCTTTATTAAAGAGGGCCATTCACACTATGAACAATGTCTTATTCGAATTAGATAGAGAATGGTTACCTGTCTATAAATCCTGGAGACTTAATGAACGTCATTACGGCGCTCTTCAAGGATTAAACAAGGCTGAAACCGCTGCTAAATACGGCGAAGAACAAGTTAAAATCTGGAGACGTTCATATGATTGCCCTCCTCCAGC
>CADCPC010000003.1 GCA_902803285.1 uncultured Erysipelotrichaceae bacterium
AAGTCACGTGAGTAAAAAAATCGCAAAAGTGTTGAAGATGGAACTCCCTGGTGGCGAAGCTAAACCAGGACCAAAACTCGCTTCTGCTGGCATTAATATGGCTAAATTCTGTACAGACTTTAACGCCAAGACAGCTGACAGACGTGGAGAAATCGTTCCAGTTCTCATCACAGCTTATGAAGACAAGTCTTGCGACTTCGTCATCAAAACTTCTCCAGTTGCACCTTTATTACTTAAGGCTGCTGGAATTCAAAAGGGTTCTGCTACTGGCTCAAAAGCAGTAGTCGGACACATTACAAGAGCCCAACTCAAGCAAATCGCTGAGTACAAATTACCTGATTTAAACGCTAATGACATTGAAGCGGCTATGAAAATCGTTGAAGGTAGTGCAAGAAATATGGGCATTGTCGTAGATGACTAATGGAGGCACTTATGAAGAAAGGTAAGAAATATAATGCCGCTTTAGCAAAAGTGGATCCAAGCAAAATCTACACCATCGAAGAAGCAGTCGCTCTAGTAAAGGAAACTTCTACTGTTAAGTTCGATGCAACTGTCGATGTCTCATTCAATCTCAATGTCGACCCAAAACAAGCTAATCAACAAATCAGAGGAACCCTCGTCCTTCCACACGGAAATGGTAAGACAAAAAGAGTCTTAGCTATTACTGATAAAGTTGAAGAGGCAAAATCTGCTGGTGCAGATGAAGTTGGTGGAGCAGAAGTTATCGAAAAGATCGCTCAAGGCTATTCTGATTTCGATGTCATCGTTGCTACTCCAAATATGATGGCTATGATCGGTAAAGTTGCCCGTATCCTTGGTCCTAAAGGCTTAATGCCAAACCCAAAAACAGGTACTGTCAACCCAGATATCGCAAAAGCTATCAAAGAAATCAAAGCTGGTAAAGTGGAATACCGTGTTGATAAGGAAGGCAATATGCATGTCTCTATCGCTCGTGTCAGCTTTGAAAATTCCAAGATTGAAGATAACCTTCGTGCATTACTTGACGCTGTACTAAAGGCTAGACCATCTGCAGTCAAAGGAACTTACATTAAAAATGCTGTTGTCCATACGACCATGGGACCAGCTATCCACTTCGATTTTAGTGGTCGATAATTAACAAAGATTTCAATATACCAAAGACAGTAACGGACGCTTAGTCTTAATTATGTTACCGAGGTGAAGAAATAAACATTTTATTCTCACTGTATATTGGAGCCTCAAAACACAAACAAATTGAAAAGGAGGTCAAGAAAACATGAATAAGGATGTCTTATTAGCAAAACAAGAAGCTGTTCAAGAAATCGTTTCTAAAGCTAAAGCTAGTAGTGGAATCATTGTTGCAGAATATCGTGGATTGACCGTCGCTCAAATTCAAGAACTCAGAAGAGCTCTTAGAGGCGAAGGCGCATCTATGGGTGTTTACAAGAATTCTCTTGTTGAACGTGCATCTGATGAACTCGGCTATGCTGATCTCAAAACATTACTTGAAGGTCCTAACGCATTATTCTTCTCAGAAAATGTGACAGGTGCCGCAAAAGTTCTTGTCAAATATGCAAGAAGATATGGAGAACACTTAAATATTAAGGGTGGTGTCTTCGAAGGAACATTCGCTGATTCAGCAAAGGTCAAAGAAGTCGCTAAATTACCTAATAGAGAAGGTCTCATTTCCATGTTACTATCGTGCTTACAAGCACCTGTCCGCCAATTTGCCTGTACAGTTAAGGCTGTTGCGGATGCAAAATAATGCCAATTAAGGAGGAAAGAAAAATGGCAAAATTAACAAAAGAAGAAATCATTGCCAGCTTAAAAGAGATGACAGTTTTAGAATTAAACGATCTCGTTAAAGCTGTTGAAGAAGAATTTGGTGTCACAGCTGCTGCACCTGTCGCAGTTGCTGCTGCTCCAGCTGAAGAAGAAGAAGTTGCAAAAGGACCAACCGAAGTCAGCTTATTCTTAAAGGCAGCTGGTGCTTCTAAAGTCCAAGTCATCAAGGCTGTTCAAGCTATCACTGGCTTAGGCTTAATGGATGCTAAAAAATTAGTCGACGCTGCTCCTGTCGCTGTTAAAGAACACATTTCTCCAGTTGAAGCTGAAGAACACAAGAAAGCTCTTGAAGCAGCTGGTGCTGAAGTCGAAGTTAAATAATTTAACTTTAACTAATTATCTTGAGGTGTAGATGGCCTATTATTTTGACGAGAATCCCGTTGTGGAGTCACAAATAAGAGAGATTGATTTCTCTTTATATGGTCGAAATTATAGCTACTACACTGATAATGGAGTTTTCTCCAAAAACCGAATTGATGAGGGGACGTATATCTTTTTAAAGATATTACTCCCTCTTCAGTTGACCGGTAGAATATTAGATTTAGGGTGTGGAGTTGGCCCGATAGGGCTTACTATCGCCCAAAATAGTTTAGAAGCGAGATTTGTTCTCGCTGATATTAATTCGCGCGCACTCGCTTTGGCGTCAAGAAGCGTTGCTCGGCTGAATTTAGAAAATCGAGTCACATGCCTTCAAAGTGACATCTATGAAAAGATTGAAGGTCCATTCGATTCAATTGTTGTTAATCCTCCAATAAGGGCTGGTAAAGTCGTTATCAACCAAATGTTTAGCGGAGCGAAACAATACTTAATTGATGGCGGCTCATTATATGTTGTTATAAGACGAAAGCAAGGAGCAGAAAGCGCTCTCAAATACATCGAAACAGTATTTGAAAACGTTTCCGTGCTTCATAAAGAAAAAGGCTATTGGATTATTAAAGCAACCAAATGAGCTAAAACATTTTTATTGAAAAGGAGCCATTATAAATGTCCAGAAACATTACTGAACTAAGAAAACTTAATAATGACCGTTATGATTACTCCAAGATTTCTGGTGAATTACCATTACCTAATCTTGTAGAAATCCAAACAAAGTCATTTGCAGAGTTCCTTGAAAAAGGTTTGGATGAAGTCTTTAGAGAATCATTTCCAATCGTGAACTACACTGACACATTAACTATTGAATACGTTTCAATTAGATTAGGTGAAAGCAAACATTCATTCTTGGAATGTAAAGAAAAAGACCTCACATACAATGTTCCTATGAACATCACTGTGAGATTAATTCACAAAGAAACTGGTGAAATTCAAGAAAGCGAAGTCTATATGGGTGATTTACCATTAATGACTAGCAGCGGTACCTTTATCGTTAACGGTGCTGAAAGAGTTATCGTCAGCCAATTAGTGAGATCTCCAGGTGCTTATTTATCCAAGGAATTCCATGCAGGTAAATATTTATACGAAGCCGATTTAATCCCAGGCCGTGGTACATGGTTACAATTTGAAAGCGATGCAAAAGATATGTTATCTGTTCGTATTGATAGACAAAGAAAGATCCACGCTACTACATTATTAAGAGCTATCGGATTAAGCAGTGGTGAAGATATACTCAAATTATTTGGTGATTCTCTCCCATTAAGAAATACCATCGAAAAGGAAGAAGAATCCAAAGTTACTAATACAAAAGCTGCACTTTTTGATATCTTCAGAAAGATGAAACCAGGAGAACCTGTTACCGATGAAGGTACAGTGAACTTCTTACAACAAAGATTCTTTGATGAAAAACGTTATGACTTAGGTCGTGCAGGTAGATATAAGTTCATTAAGAAACTTGGTATCTACAATCGTTTACCAAACAGAATCTTAGCGGAAGACTTAGTCTCTGCTGATGGTGAAATCAGATTCAAAAAAGGTCACAAACTCTCTGTTGAAGACGTTGAAGCTTTAAGAAATGAAGATTTCTTTGAGCAAGGTGCACATTTACGCGTTTTAAAAGTTAATGAAAAACTTGATACAAACGGTAATGTCAATATCGTTAAAGTTTATAACAACGAAAAAGATAAAAAGGTCTCTATCGTTATCGGTACTGACCTAAATAATACATCTACATACGTTAATATCTGTGATATTATCGCTATTTTCTCATATTTCTTAAATGTCATGGATGGATTTGGTGACACTGATGATATCGACCATTTAGGCAATAGAAGAATTAGATGTGTTGGTGAATTGATTCAAAATCAATTCCGTGTTGGACTTGCCAAGATGGTTAAGACAGTTCAACAAAAGATGTCCATTTCTGATTTAGGAAGTGTCAAACCAAAACAATTAATTAACCCAAGACCATTACAAGCTTCCATCCGTGAATTCTTTGCAAGTTCTCAACTTTCTCAATTCATGGATCAAACAAACCCTCTTGCTGAATTAACAAATAAGAGAAGATTATCTGCTTTAGGTCCTGGTGGTTTAACTAGAGATAGAGCATCTACTGAAGTTCGTGACGTTCACGTTTCTCATTACGGCAGAATCTGTCCTATTGAAACTCCTGAAGGTCAAAACATTGGTTTGATCAACAACCTCGCCTCATACGCGAAAATTAATAAATATGGATTTATAGAAACCCCATATCGTCCAGT
>CADCPC010000004.1 GCA_902803285.1 uncultured Erysipelotrichaceae bacterium
GACTTGTCTGAGGAAGAAACAAATCAAATTAAAAAGCTCGCTAAGGAGCTAGTTAATAAGAGAACATCTCTCGAAAATATAAATAAGTTATTAGAGACACTATTTTAAATGTTTCTCTATTTCTCTAGTTACTTCTTTTAAAGAGAAATGGGTATCGTAATAGAGTTTATTCAAAGAGCCTAAATGCTCTTTTTCTTTTTTATCCATATGAGATAAGGCAATAATTGCCTCTTTAATAGAAGTAGGATCAGCAGAAGCTAATAATGCACCACCAGATTTTTGTAAAACTTCCTTACCATCGCCTTCAACAACACCAATAATTGGTTTTCCAAACGCCATATACATCATGAGTTTATTTGGAATTGTTTTTCCTACTATTCCTTCATCTTTTAATGAGACATATAAAGCATCAGCGTTAATAAAATATGATGCAGCAAGTTTAGCGGCCATTGGACCGTAATAAATGATATTACTATCTAACCCACTATCCTTAATTTGCTTTTTAAAATATCCAGACATTGGGCCCATTCCTATAACATGGAAATAAATCTTTTTATTTTCAACAAGCTTCATAGATTCTGTAATTAAAGGAATTAGTTGAATTAATCCTAAATTGCCACAATACAAAATATTAATTCCTTCTTTGTATTGATATGGAATAGAGTCAGACTTTTCAATCAAAGAACATTGAGGAACAAAATGGATATTATCAGTCGGCAATTTTAAAATTTTCTCAAAATATTCAGCAAAAGACGGACTTCCAATTAAAATTTTATCTGCTTTTGAGTAAATTTTCCTACTCCATCTATATAGGATCTTATATGTTAAAGAATTAGGTTTAACCGCCTTTGTGACCAATACACTTTCAGGCCAGAGATCAACGCAGTGAATAATGTGCTTTACATAGTGTTTTTTCTTATATAGATTGCCAGCACTGCAAATGGTAACCGGAGATAAGCTCATCGAATAAACAACATCATATAGCTTCTTGCACTTACTAACCCACTTTTTAGAATTCTTCCAGAAAGAGAGATAGTTCTTAATAATTGATAATCTGCTCTTTTTTCTTGGCGATAAATTAACACGAAAAACATTTACTCCATTGATTACTTCTTCGTAGACGTTTTTATATTCTGGAAGTATGTAACCATAGCCATAATTAGGTTTTCCAGTTAATACATCTACTTCATGTCCGTTTCTAACTAATTCTTCAGCGATATTAGTAATAACGAAATTCTCTGGATAATAATACTGACAGACAATCAAAATCTTCATATCCATAACTATATCAAATCGTTTTTTGAAAATATAGATGCTTAGTTTGAAATTAATATCATTTCAAAATAAGATTTTTGCTTTTATAATGTTGTTTAATGGAAGACAGAACACGTACAAATGTTATCGTTAATATCGTTCGAACTTTAGTTTTGACGGTATTATCTTTTATTACATTCCCCTGGGTTTGCCGTTATTTAGGCAGCGCTGGAGTCGGTGTTTATACATGGGCCAATACATTTGTAATGTATTTCTTAATCTTAGCCAAAATCGGTATTCCAAATCTTGCGATTAGAGAATGTGTAAAAGTTAGAGATAATAAGGAGCTATTATCAAATAAAGTTCAAACATTCTTCTTGATCCAGTTAGTAACTACGTTAATCTCATTTGGCTTAATGACCACATTAGTGTTCTCTGTTCCTGAACTAAAAAATGCAAACGAATTAATATTCTTGTTGTCGATTAACTTCTTATCTGGCGCATTCTCCTTTGAGTGGTTATTTATCGCCTTAGAAAAGCAGTTCTATATGTCTGTAAGAAGCATCGTAGTGTTAACACTGTGCGCTATTTTAGTCATTATCTTCGTTACCACTCCTAGTGATATTTACATTTACGCTCTCATTACAACATCTGTTACTTTAGTAACTTCCATTGTTAATCTTTGCTATTCATCGAAGTTTATATCGTTAAGAAAAACGATGCCATATTCTATTAAGGAATATATCAAGCCGCTATTGGTGATTGGTTCAATATCGCTCATCATTTCCTTCTATAACCAAACCGATACATTCATTTTAGGTTTTTTGGATAACAGTAAAAATGAAGTAGCTAGCTACTCTGTTGGCGTTAAAGGTATTGATGTTATTATCGGCGTTATAACCGCCTTATCTACAGTATTTATTCCTAGAGCTGCTATTTGTTATGCCCAAGAAGATAAAAAATACTTTAATAGGCTTAATGCCTATTCAGTGAATATTGCATTGTTTATTGTTCTGCCTGCAATTGCCACTATGACTATACTAGCAAAACACATAACTGGTCTTATCAGCGGTAATTATACTTTTGATGCTGAACTCGGATATGTTAATGCTCCTGCAATATTAGCGATTCTTTGTTCTATGATGTTCACTTATTCAATAAGCGACATTATTTATGGACAAATATTACTGCCAACCAAAAAAGAGAAATATTATTTATTCGCTTTAGGTGGAGGAACGTTACTAAATGTTGCTTTATCTATAGTCTTTGGAAAATATGTTTTCCCAACAAACCCTGGCATTGGAGTCGCTATAGGTACAGCAGTCACGGATTTGTTAATCTTAGTCTTCTTATTAGCGGTTTCTTGGAATTGGATTAAGAAAGCATTATTCAACTGGAATACATTAAAGCTTGTTGCTATTACTGTAGTAATCGCAGGATTATCATTCCTGTTAAGAGATCCAATCTATAACTTCGCTCTTTCTCATAACTCTCCTGCTAATAGCTCAATTATTACTTTAGTAAGCGTAGTTGCTATTGATGCAGTTATCTATTTAGTAGCGCTTGGACTACTAAAAGAGAATTTAGTATCGTCTTTCCTTAGAAAGAAGGAGGTGACTAAAAGTGAGTAATCCAAATTTGAAAGAAAATAAATTAAAGAGATTTTTCGCAGTGTCTTCTAGAGGTATTGTGAAGGCTTTTTCAAGGAAAAAATATATTGAGTGGCAATATAAATATATCACTCACCATAAGCTCAACTGGAAAGATCCTCAAAGATATACAGAAAAACTCCAATATCTAAGATATTATGACTATCCTAAAAACCCATTAGTCAGTAAATGCGCTGGAAGGGTTGGAGTTAGAGAATATCTAAAAGATAAAGGTTTTGAAAAATATCTGATTCCATGTTATGGAATATATGACAAATTTGACGATATTGACTTCGATAAGTTGCCACATTCTTTTGTCATGAAATGTTCTCATGGCTGCGCGATGAACTTTATTTGCTCAAATAAAAGTGATGTTAACTGGAAAGAACTTAGAAAGAAGTTTAATAAGTGGATGAAAACTGATTACGGTAAAAAAACAGTGGAGCTCCACTACTCACCAATCAAACCGCAAATCATTGTGGAAGAATTATTGCTAGAAGATAATAAATTGCCGACCGAATATAAGATTCATGTCTTTAACGGGGTGGCTAAAAGTATGTATGTCGTCACAAATCGCGGAATTGATATCAGATATAATAACTATTATATAGATTGGACACCATTTGATGGCTCTCAGTTCAACGGATGGAAGAAAACTGATTATTTACTCAAGAAACCAGAGAACTGGTCTGAAATGGTCTTTTTAGCAGAATCCTTAGCAAAAGAATTCCCATTTGTAAGAGTAGATCTATATAACATCAAAGGAAAAATCTATTTTTCCGAAATGACATTCACACCTGCAAAAGGCACACTCATACTCGATGATGATAAGTGCGACTTTGAAATGGGAGAATGGTTAAAAATTTAATTAATGCCAAGAAGTGTGTGGAATAAACATTTCATATAGGAATAGGGCGTAGTCAATATCTACTCCCTTTTCTTTATTCCAATTGATGAGTTCATCATCGAACGTATATTTAACTGAAATACCAATTAATCTCGATAAGTTATAGCTTCTTAAATCAAAGGCTGTAAATTTATAATAGTCGCCTCGATTAGTGGTCTTAGATTCAAAGACTTCACTAAATGTGAATTCATTATTAACAATGCCATCATCTGTTTTTGTATATAGGCTAATAGAGAGATTAACTGTGGAATTGTGATACATATCAGCATCGCTCTTTGCGAGTTCATCTGTGCCTACCTTATAAACCTTTTGCACTGTGTTATCAGTAGTAGCTTTATATTGGAAAGCAAAGTATTTTAAATCATCGCTCTCTTTAGAGAATCTCATGGAAAATCCATCAGTGTTAATTTGCACTCTTGCTAATTGATATGCTTTTTCTGGGTGTCCATCTTGAGCGCCACAAACCATTTGGCCATCAAATAATTTAGATTGAACACCATAATTAAACATCTCGTTAACACTATTCATACGGTAATCTTTTCCGTATTCTCGTGTGTTAGAGTATTTTTCGAATACTTGTGCGTCAATCTTAAAGAGTTCATCAAAGTGCAAAACATCAACCGCTTTACTAACTTTAACGGCATCCTTAAATTCATCATCCCAGTGGGTATAGTAGTTCTCTTGGAAAATAGGAGAGTTATATGCATCTCCATTAACTAAGTAAGAAGTTGAATATCCACCACAGCTGGTTAAGAAGAAAACAGGAATTAGTAATAATAAACGCTTTTTACTCATTTACAGTTTCCTCCTTTTTGTTGATGCCTTGGCTATAGGAATAGAAAATCATAAACACAGCTAACATAAATGGGCCAGTCATATAGATTGGTTTACAAATAGAATAGAAAATACCATATTCACCATTATTGAAGAACAGTGAGTAGATGAAGAAGATTGCAAAGAATGCAAACATTAATCCTTTGTAACGGTATTCCTGATTGTCATTATTTTTGAATAGATATCTCTTAAATCCCTTAACCGCGAATAGCAAGATGAATAAGAATGCTAATGCGCCTAATAAGCCACCAGTCATAATGTTATCAAAAGCATAGCTGCCACTGAGATGAGCTTCTTGAGAGACAAGAGCGGTTATTGGGTTTTCATAAAATCCAAAGAAACGATTGTTAACAAATAGATTGGAAATTAAAGGTGAGAAAACTTTAACAAATCTATTGGAAATAAATATCTTGTTTAAGAAGGCATTGTTCTTGAAGGAGTTATATAAAGAAGCACCAAAATCTTGGTTGATAACAAACAAGATAATCATGATAGTAGCAAAGGCAATCGCTAAAAGAATAAAACCAATTTTAACGACCTTCCTACACACTTTGAACTTAAAAGATAAGAAAACGATTAGGTCAATCACTATAACTGCAAGACCCGCTAATAAAGCGTAGATAGAAGGGATGAATGCTAACGCTAAAACGCCTATAACAGTGAATGTTAAATAGATAAAGAATACCTTCTTTTCTGTTTTTGGTGAGACAAAGAATAAGAAAGCACTACTAGAAAGAAGTAGAGAAGGATATAAAACATAATGATCCATGCGTACTTCAATGAATTTGAATCCTTCAAGAGTATAAGCCATTTCATTAACAGGAATTGAACTCTTTAATCCAGCATAATACATGTAGAAACCTTTGTAGATTATTGGATAGAAGAACCCAAGATTGATTAAGTTAACTAAGAGATTTAAGAACACTAGAATGGCTAAAGCGAGATAGATAACAACAAAGAAATGTTTCAATTTAAATGTCTCGTTAAGCGACATCAAATATCCGCATAATGCGACTGATAGGATACCAATAGGAACAAAGACAACTTCAGCGATATTAAAGTCTCCAACATAAGCATGGAATCTACTATATAAGCCAACCGCCGTTAGAAGAACATAAAGCACTAATGGAATAAATAATATTGCTATATGTGCTATTCCATTAACGTTGATATCTCTGATGGTGACTAAAATTAACAAAACCATCAAAGCAAAAGAGAGAACTCCAAATAAGACAAAGCTATTACCAAAACTAAAAGAGATAAAAGCAAAAACTTCTAACGCTAAAAAAGAGATAATGATTGAATATTTCTTCAACGGAGCTAATCTTTCGATCAATTTCATGCAGTTATTATATAACTAAAAAATATAAATTAAAACACACCTCATATTGAGATGCGTTTTAAACATTTGTACTATTTATATCTTTACTCCAACTGCAACACCATATAGATAGATATCTTCGCTTGCAGTATATGTTAATTTGCTGTTCTCAACAGTATACTTATCTTTAGATAAGATTTGATGGTTGTTTTTACTACCTATATAGACAACATATTCTAAATCAGAGTAATCGGATACGACTTCAGGATTCGTAAATCCAACATTTAAAGTCAATGTGTTCAAACTCTTTCCATAGCTTTCATACAAGAAGTCATGATCGATATAAGAACCAAGTAAAGCATTACTTTCACCACATTCAATCGTTAATGTACATTTAACGTTTCCGTTTGAACGATTAACTTTAAGAGAATTATCTTCTCCTAGGGCAGTTGTGGAATCAATTGATGATGGCTCAAACACAAATAAGTATGATTCTTTATCAGTAGAAGGTGTCTTGTTTTGTGGGATACAGTACTTAACAATCATTAATGTTCCCACAACTAAAGCAAACGCTCCAAGAACTGCAGCTGATAGGAGAATTACCTTTTTATTATCTTTACGTTTTTCTTTTTCTAACATTATTTAACTTCAATGAATTCGTATTCTCTACTACCATAGCCAATCTTAGCGGCTTCTTCGATAGTGTGAACTCCATGGCGGGATTCGATTCTTTCAATTAATTGATCTTTGCCTGGATCGTTTGAATTATAAACCAAATCTAAACATGCTTGATCAACTGCAACAGGATCTAGTGACGCTAAGATGCCGATATCTTTCATACATGGTTATTTTGCATTACCATCGCAGTCACAATCAACTGAAATATTGGTCATAACATTGATAAAAGCACATTTGCCTTCAAAATGTTTAACAACTGTTCCAGCAGCTTCCGCCATTCCTTCTAAGAAAGTATCTTGCTTAACGATGTTATCCCAAAGTTTATATTGATCTTCAGTAACTCCACCACTATGTATTAATGATTTTCCAGCGCTAGAAGCACAGCCAATTGATAATTGTTTAAGAGCGCC
>CADCPC010000005.1 GCA_902803285.1 uncultured Erysipelotrichaceae bacterium
AAGCAGGAAGTGCCACAATTACTGTAGCTTCAATGTTTGATTCTAGTTTCTCTGATACCTGTTCAGTCACTGTTACAGACTCTACTCCAGTAGCCGAAGCACTCAAAGGTACTGGCACATATTCAAAAGTATCTTCTCAATTGGGAATTGCTAGTGGTAACGCTGTTGAATCATTTAACTTTGATTCTAATGGGTTATATTCTATTACCTTCAGCAAAGGTACTAACACGAGTTATGCTCCTAAATATTACTCAACTGGTTCCTCAGTTAGGACTTATGGTGGTAACACTTTCACTATAACTGGTAAATCCATTACTAAAATTGTGTTTACATTTGGAAGTGGGGAAGGCACTAACTCTATTAACGCTAGTTCAGGTAACTACAACGATAACGGAACATGGATTGCTCTTGAATGCACTGA
Organism: uncultured Erysipelotrichaceae bacterium; assembly: GCA_902803285.1. Lineage (GTDB taxonomy): Bacteria > Bacillota_I > Bacilli_A > RFN20 > CAG-826 > UBA2450. The sequence continues at coordinate 422 of CADCPC010000005.1, forward strand.
CTCTGTAACATTCACTATTGGTGGTTCTTCAGGACATAGAAGGATTGCTTCATTTACTATCTTCTATTATTGTGCTACAGACTTTGCTACTGACTTCCTAGCGGGAACTGGATGCGATTCTGCTGGTAAGACTGCTCCTACAGGTAATTGGTCTACGCTTACTAGTTATTTCAATAGATTAAACACAGCTGATAAAAATACATATAAAACAGCAGATGCAAAAGAAACCGGAACTTTAATTGAACAAGCCGCTAAGCGACATGACTATATTGTTTGGTTATATGGAAATGATGGAGTGCATGTTGATTTCATGGATAGAGGTGTCACTCCAAGATCTTCTCAATCGATAAATGTTATTATTAGCGATGGTAGCAATAACAATTCAATTATCATCATTCTCGCAGCGATAGTGTCCACCTTATCAATCGCCTCATTGGTGATGATTAAGAAGAAAAAAATCGACAAATAAACATATACAGACTCAAGGTTATATTGACTTTGAGTCTTTTATTACTTACAATGCTTTCGTCTGATAAATCAGACAACATCTGGGGTCGTATAGGATTCGACGGAGATGTGCAGGGCTTTATCTGCAGCGGTTGGTAACCATAAACCAAAACAAAAATAACTGACAACAGTTATATGAGAGCTCCTAGAGCTCAATCACTCTGCTTAGCATAATTTAACCCGACATAGGGTCCCGACAAGAGTTGGGGCAGAGCATCTTCTGAGGTTTTAGCCTTTATACTTCAGGCAAGGTGTCATACCAAAAGGATAGTGAGTAGAAGTAGATTGTTAACTACTCATGAAATCTAGTAATCTCGCATAATGTTTCTTGGTCGATATTAAGACATTATGTTAAATCATAATATCGTCTAAGCTGTAGACGTTATTGTATGGCCTTCTTCGGACGTGGTTTCGATACCACCGGCTCCACCAAACGAACAATATTCCCAAGCTTCTAGTTTGGGATTTTATTTTATAATCACATATTCAAAAAATATGTAAAACATAGTAAAATCAATGGTTGAGTTCTTTTTAATCTCAGGGAACTCAAAAGGAGAAAATTATGAAAATCTGTATTTCAGCGGAAAGCACAATCGATTTACCACAAGCTTTATTAGATGAATTTGAAATTAAAACTATCCCTTTTTCAGTCTTATTAGGTGATAAATTAGGACTCGATGGAGTTGTTACTCCACCTGAAATATTTGATTATGTTGATAGAACTGGTGTTTTGCCAAAAACAAGCGCGATTAACGAAGCACAATTTGAGGAATATTTCACAAATTTGCTAAAAGAATATGATGAAGTAATTCACTTCTCATTATCTGAATCTTTATCTAGCGCTTATCAAAACGCATGTAATGTTGCTAGTAGACTTGGCCATGTTAGAGTTATTGATTCCAAGAGTCTATCTACCGGTATTGCTTTATTAGCAATCAATGCTTCGAAACTAGCTAAGCAAGGATTAAAAGCTAGTGAGATTGAAGAGATTATTACTAAGAGAATTGAACATGATCAAGCAAGCTTCGTATTAGCCACTGTTGATTATTTATATAAAGGTGGCAGATGCAGTGCATTAGCAAAATTAGGAGCTCAACTTTTCAGAATCAGACCACAAATCATTGTTGAAGGTGGAAAGATGAAACCTGGTAAGAAATATATGGGCAAACAAGTTAATTGCGTTGAATCTTATTGCAAAGACACATTAGAAGAATTCAATAACCCAGACTTATCTCTTGCCTTCTTAACTCACTCACATGCTTCTCAAGATATGATTGATGCAGCCTATTCAGCGTTAAAAGCAAGAGGCTTCAAGAGAATTGAAATCACAGTGGCGGGAGCAACAATCTCTTCTCACTGTGGGCCTCGTTGTCTCGGAATTCTCTATCTCAACGACGGAGGAGAAAAATAAGATCCCGACAAGGGATTTTTTCTTTAAAAGAAACAAATGTAGGTTTATTCCATTTTTAAAAGCAAAAATATTTGTTGAACTAGTGCATATATTTGTCTATTATTTACTAGAACAGTTCTTAAGAACTATCAAGGGGGAAGGATATGATTTTTGTAGGTCCAAAGACAAAAGAATTAACAACCGATGAAGAAACAGTCGAAGTTCTCGAAATCATTGAAAACTGTGAATCATTTTCTGACCTCGATGAAGAGTACGATCCTATTTATGTAGGTGAGTACTAGTTTACTCCTTTCATTTTTATAAGAATGGGTTCTAAAGAACTCATTTTTTTATGCGGTAAAATCAACAAAAAAACAACCGAAGTTTGTCAAAACCGCCAATTTTTGCGATAATAATGGTGTATGTTCGAAAAACATCAGAAGGTAATCCACGCTAGAGAAGGACTATCTACAATCGTCGACATTCGAGAGATGGGTGGTCGTTCTTACTATGTTATACATTCTGATCGAGGTACTGGAGAGAACATTTATGTGCTCGTTGATAATGTAGCTCATCTCATTCGTCCAATCTTATCTATCGATGAGGCAAAAGAAGTGTTGAAGTACATGAAAACAGTACCGGCAGAATTTATTTCGAACACCAAACAAAGAAGAGACCAATACAAAAAAAGACTACTCTCAGGTAGTGTATTAGATCTTGCATATCTTTCCAGGCAGTTATATTTATATAACTACTATAACGCGAACGGACAACCAGTTAAACTTGGACCAACTGATGTTCAAATGTTAAAAGATGCAGAAACAATTTTGTTTGATGAACTCGCTATTTCTTTTGGAAAACCAAGAGAAGAAATAGTGGAATATATCAGTGAATTAATCGCTTAATAATTCTAAAATCTGTATTGATGTATCAACAACTGGTACACCTTTTATATTGCTCTTGATAAACTCACGACTACGATATCCATAACTAACCATAACGATATCGATATTCGCATTTCTAGCGGTTTGATAATCAACCTCAGTATCACCGATATAAAGACATTCAGATTTTGAGAAATTAAATTTGTTAATAATGAGGTTAACCATTTCTGGATTAGGTTTAGGAGATAGATGATCTTCATGACCTTGGACAATATCAAAAATACCAGGGAAAAAATGATTGATTAATTTAGTTGCTCCTTCATTGAATTTATTAGTAACTACCGCTAGGGAGTAGCCTCTTTTTTTGAGTTCGAGTAGTGTTTCTTTGATATTTTTATATGGAAAAGAAGATTCAAAATAATGTTCGCTATAATATGACTTAAAATCTTTTAAAGTTTTTTCATATAGTGGATTACTTTCGTTATCTGGTATACTTCTTGCAATTAATTTTGCAACCCCATTTCCAATCGCCTTTCTTGTATGCTCCACGGTCTTAGCTACAAAGCCATTTTTTTCTAAAGAAAAATTCACAGCTTTATTCAAATCTAAAACTGTATCAATTAATGTGCCATCTAAGTCAAATATTATGAGTTTCTTTTGCATGAGGATATTATTTCATGATGGCAACAGGATTTAAAGGTTTATTGGAAATCTTTTGGTGATTACCAAATAGTTGAAATATAATGTTGTGTAGCCAATAGGCAAAAAGCTTAAAGGAGGTAGTTATGTCCAAAGGAATAAAAATTATTGCGACTAATAAAAAAGCCTCTTTTAACTATTTCCTTAGCGACTTCATTGAAGCTGGTATTGAGCTTAAAGGAACAGAAATAAAATCTTTACGTGTTAACGGTGCTACTATTGGCGATAGCTATGTTGTGATTAGAAATGGTGAAGCAGAAATTTTAAATATGCACATTAAAGCCTATGAACATGGCAACATATTCAATCACGACCCATTAAGAACTAGAAAACTACTTTTACATAAACATGAAATCAGAGTGTTAGAAATGAAAATGAAGGCTGATGGATATACAGTTGTCCCAACTAAGATTTACTTCTCTCACGGCAAAGCCAAAGTAGAAATCGCTCTTGGAAAAGGTAAGAAAAATTACGATAAAAGAGAGACTATTAAGAAAAGAGATCTCGATCGAGAACTCGCAAAAGGAGACTACTAATCTCTATGTTTAAAAATTGGAAAATAGTAGTGGCTTCCTTACTTTTCATTCCCCTTCTTTTTAGTGGAATTTTCATGCAAAAAAGCGAAAAAAGTGCCGATTTGCATAGAAATTTGCATAAAAATACACCTCAGACAACAGAGTTTATAACATACTGGAAAGAAGATTTTAGAAAGGATGAAAATGGGGAAATTATCTCTATTTGTGACATCACCTTAGCCTCTTTTAACGAGATGTATGACAAGTATGTTTTGCTTGATGATGAATCTAGAACTGAAGTAAATGCAACACCTGATTATGAAGAAGGATACACAATTAAAGATTCGATTAAAGTCTTAGTGGATCGCTTCACAGACACATCGAAAGAAGAAAACAAAAAGCCAACACTCAGTAACAGTAGCACAATCATCATTATTGTCGTAGTAGCGGTATTTGGAATGACCGTTATTTCCGTATTCTTTGCCCTAAAAAATGGCAAAATCATCAAATAATTATTCAAAAAATCAAAAATATGTTTTTACTTATCTTTTACAAAGTGATAAAGTAATCACACTGATAACATGATAGGGAGGAGTTAAAATGAGAAAAAAAGTTCTTTTGATTTGCTCCGAGTGTTTATCACGTAACTATGTCACTACCGTCAAAACTGATAGTGAAAAAAAGTTAGAACTTATGAAGTTTTGCAAACATTGTGGAAAACAAACGCTTCATAAAATTAGCAAATAGGAGGTAATACCATGGCTGATAAGAAATTTGTAAGTGGTGTTATTAAGGAAGGCAAACGTGTTCGTTGGCCAAAAAGAGAAGTACTTATCCCTTCAATTATTGTGGTTGTTATTATTGCAGTAGTTGTTGGATTATTACTCTTCGCGGAAGATTTAGCAGGTAAAAAGCTAATCGATATTTTAGCTGATGCTTTCGCAGGTAAATAGGAGGTATTAAGATGATTGACGAAAAAATTGCGTTTACTGACACAACTACTGATGTCAGTGATGAATCTCAAGCTAACAAAGAACAAAAATTAGGTGAAAAAGCTTGGTACGTTGTTAATACATATTCAACCCACGAAAACAAAGTTGCATTCAACCTCAAAAAACGTGTTGAATCAATGGGTCTTGAAGAATTAATTTTCCGTATCGTTGTTGCCGAACAAGAAGTTCCTGTTATGAAAGATGGTTTACCAACAGGTAAAACCAGAATGAAAAACCTCTACCCTGGTTATGTTTTCGTAGAAATGATTATGACTGACTATGCTTGGTACGTTGTTAGAAACACACCAGGTGTTACCGGTTTCGTTGGATCTTCAGGTAAAGGTACTAAACCTTTCCCAGTTCCAAGAGAACAAATTGAACCAGTTCTAAAGAGAATGGGTATGGTTGATGAAAGCATGTATGATCGTTATAACGAAGGCGACTACATCAAAGTCATCAGAGGCACTCTCGAAGGAACTGAAGGTAGAATTCTTTCCATTAACCGTGAAAATGGTGCAGTGGAAATCGAAACAGTCTTCTTTGGAAGAACCACAAGAGTGGAAGTTGATTTCTCTGAAATTGAAAGAATCTAAGTTCTTAAAGCAAAATAAAAGGTATCGAACTGATACCTTTTTTTCTTTATAAGAAAAGATCCGCTAGGGATCTTATTTCTTTTTATTCTTTTTACCGTTGATAGCTTCTCTAAATGTTGCAATTTCTTTAGCGGTACCAACAACGTAGACTGTATCATCTGGCAAAATGGAATCGTTACCACCTGGAACGAAGGAACGATTTCCTCTTCTAATTAATACTAAGTTAACACCATAGACGTTTTTAGGATTCATTTCCTTTAAAGTGATTGGGAAGAATCCTGCGTTAACAATAATACTAACAACAGAATAACGATCATCTAATTTGTAATAATCTTGATAATCTTCATTACCAATTCTATTTGCTAAGGCAGTACCTGCTGCTTTTTGAGGAGTGATAACTTCGGTAGCGCCAATCTTTTTCATAATTGGTACATAGTAATCGTTATCAACACGGACAATAATGCTCTTAACACCTAATTCACGAAGAATAACAGTGGTGAGAACGCTAGCTTCTTGGTTTTCACCGAATGCAACGATTGCTGCATCAACATCATCAACGCCTAATTCTCTAAGTGCTTTTTCATCGGTTGAGTCTGCGATAAAAGTGGTTGGAAGAATTTTACCAACTTCGTTGGCGACTTCTGCGTCGTTATCGATAGCGATAACATCCATGCCGTTATCTACTAATTCATTAACGACAGAGCGACCAAATTGTCCAAGTCCAATAACCGCAAATGATTTGTGTGCCATAATTTTCTCCTATCCAATAATAACATCTGTTACGATGTGTTCAAAATGTTTACTTTCTAATTTATCCATGTTTGCTTGGAAGATTTGGAACATAGTAATAGGACCTAATCTACCAAAGAACATTAATAGACATAATGTAATTTTGCTACCTGCTGTTAGATATGGGGTTAAGTTAGCACTTAATCCGACAGTACCGAAAGCAGAGAAAACTTCAAATAAGATGTTTTCTGTAGTAGCGTTTTCTTTACCAACTTCTAAAGAAGAGATAACGATAAAGGAAATAAGCAAGATGGTGAGTGATAAGAAAACAAGAGACATTGCTTTAATGACAGAGTTACGTGAATATTCACGATTAAAACAAATAATTTTCTTACCTTGAATAAATCTTACAAATGACAATCCCATGATAAAGATTGTTGTGGTTTTAATACCACCAGCAGTACCGATTGGTGAACCACCAATAAACATCAATAAGTCACTAATTGTTTTACCAGCGATTGAGAGTTGATTTTGATCAAATGCTGCAAATCCTGCTGTTCTTGTAGTGACGCTTTGGAACATTGCTTCAAAGAAATTAATGTTTCCTTTGATAGTGTCAGAAAGAGCAAAGGAAAGAGTGCCAAACACTAATAAACCAGCAGTAGTTAATAAAACAATTTTTGTGAACGAAGACCATTGTTTTGGTCTTTTTCTATCCATGAAAATCTCGATGATAACGATAAAGGAAATACCACCGATGATAATTAAGATCATGATATATGAAAGTAGATAATAGTATGCCCATGTAGGTAAACCATCAATGATTGGATTGCCTGCTCCTCTAATAAGAGAAGTGCCACCAAAGAGGTCAAAACCTGCATTATTAAATGCAGAACAAGATAAGAAGAATGAGCCCCAAAGAGCTTCACCAACTGAATATTCTTTGATATTTAAGAACACAGGCAAACCAAGTAAGAAACCGATAATTACGTTAAAAGCAACGATAACAATAACTCTTCTTACATATTTACCAACTTTTGCAACGGTATCGCTGTTGACTGCTTGAGATAAAAATAATCGATCACTAAATTTCATTTTCTTTTGGAACATAGAGATGAAAAAAGCAAAGATGGTGATAAAACCAAGACCACCAATTTGAATCATAATCAAGACAACGATTTGACCAAATAAGGTTAATTCTGCACCTATTCCATTAGCGTAAGTTGATAATCCAGTCACGCATGTAGCGGAGGTAGCGATAAAGATGCTATCTAGATAATTACCCCATTGTCCACTTTTGTGGGCGAAAGGCAATGTTAAAAGTATTGATCCCAATAGGATAATTCCTACGAAGGATAAAATGACTAATAAATATGGAGAGATAGCTGACCTTTTTTGTTCGTTTTGCATAGTCGCTTTGTATTATACACTTAGTCTAACAAAAATCAAAAACAAGCACAAATTATAAATTTGTATTATGAAAAATCAAAAAATATTTTTTTCTTCTTGCGTTCGAATACGCATATTTGATAATCTTATATAGCATGTTGCCTTCGTGCAGAGGGGTACGATACGCGTACATGTAGTTCTGTGGAAGAGTGGTGATTCACCCGTACCACAGCACGGACAAATCTAAAACAAGGAGGAAAGTCACGTGAGTAAAAAAATCGCAAAAGTGTTGAAGATGGAACTCCCTGGTGGCGAAGCTAAACCAGGACCAAAACTC
>CADCPC010000006.1 GCA_902803285.1 uncultured Erysipelotrichaceae bacterium
AAAAGACATGAGATACACTGGATCCGATTGGAAAAGAAGTCGTCGTTTAGGTTTTTCCACTCTTGAAACTAACAAAGAGTTAGCAAAACGTCCTTATGGCCCAGGCCAACATGGCGCTAACCGTAAAAAGAAACCATCTGAATACGGTAAACAATTAGTCGAAAAACAAAAACTTAGACAAATGTATGGTGTCAACGAAAGACAATTCAGAAGATTATTCATGATTGCTCTTGCGAGCAAAGAAGTTACTGGCTTCGCATTCATGAAACTCCTTGAATCCCGTTTAGATAACCTTGTCTACCGTATGGGCTTTGCTCGTACTCGTAGAGCTGCTAGACAATTAGTCAATCACGGACACATCCAAGTCAACGGTAAGAAGGTCGATATCCCTAGCTACTTATGTTCCTTAAACGATGTCATCGGTTTAAGAGAAAACGCTAAGGACTTAAAAGTTGTCAAAGAATCATTAGCATCCCTCTCAACTAAAGTTGGTTGGGTTGAAGTTAATGAAGAAAAACTCGAAGGTAAATACATTCGTGAACCTGAGAGAAATGAACTCACACAACAAATCACCGAATCACAAATCGTTGAATACTACAACCGTAAACTCTAATATTTACGGTCCAAATCAAAAATCAAGACTCGCATATATATGTGGGTCTTTTTCTTTTCAAAGAAATGGTAAAGTGTTAGCATTTCTTTTGTATAAGAGGTCATACTTATGGGAATTTACGAAGAACTACAAGAAAGAAACCTTATTGCGCAAGTCACTGATGAAAAAGAAATCAGAGATTTAGTTAACGCTGGAAAAGCGACTTTTTATATTGGCTTTGATCCAACTGCTGATTCTTTACATGTTGGTCACTTCATGGCGTTATGTCTTATGAAAAGACTCCAACAAGCTGGTAACACTCCTGTTGTTTTATTAGGCGGCGGCACAGGTCATATTGGAGATCCTAGTGGCAGAAATGATTTAAGGCAAATGATGGACAAGGCCACTATTGATCACAACTGTGAATGCTTTAAAAAACAAATGTCTAAATTCATCGACTTTAATAAGGCAATTGTTGCTAACAACGCAGATTGGTTATTAGATTTGAACTATGTTGATTTCCTAAGAGAAGTAGGCGCTCATTTCTCTGTTAACAACATGCTAAGAGCAGAATGTTATAAACAAAGAATGGAAAGAGGCCTAACATTTTTAGAATTCAATTACATGATTATGCAAGCTTATGACTTCTATTACCTCAATAAAAAATACGGATGTAATATGCAATTCGGTGGAGATGACCAATGGTCCAACATGCTTGCTGGAACAGAGCTCATTCGCAAGAAAACTGGCAAAGACGCCTACGCGATGACAATTACACTATTATTAAATAGTGAAGGCAAGAAAATGGGTAAAACTGCTAACGGTGCAGTTTGGCTAGATCCAGCGAAAACATCACCATATGAATTCTTTCAATACTGGAGAAACATTGATGATGGAGATGTTATGAAATGTTTCAAGCTTCTCACATTCTTGCCAATGGAACAAATTAGAGAAATTGAAAAATGGGATGATAGCCGCATTAACGAAAAGAAAGAGCTCCTCGCATTTGAATTAACAAAGCTTGTTCATAGCGAAGAAGAAGCTCAAAAAGCGCTAGAAGCCGCTAGAAGCTTATTCTCTGGTAATGCAAATAGCGAAAATATTCCTTCGGTTGAACTTGAGAATTACTCACCTGCATCTATCGTTGACTTATTACTTCTCTCTGGTCTTACCACATCTAAAGGTGAAGGAAGAAGATTGGTCGAACAAGGTGGTATTTCAATAGATGGAGAGAAGGTTACTAGCCCATCTAAAATCATTGAAATTAAAGATTCGGTGGTAATCAAAAAAGGAAAGAAAGTCTTCCTTAAAGTTATTGCTAAGTAATAAAAGATCCCTTCGATGAAGGGGTTTTATTTTATTTCGATTTTCTTAATATTCATCTCTAGTGTATCCACCACTAGCATTTTATTAATGAGTAAGCTTTTAAATCCTAATAGATATTTAAGGGCTTCGTTAGCTTGAATGATGGATATCATCCCAACAGCGGTTGGAAAAACACCATCATCATCAAAATCTTTTGGATTGATATTAATTGGTAATTCATCAAAGATATATTTGAAATCTTTGCTAATACCAGGAACATATGTCATTATTTGACCTTTATAATCACTGACACCTGCGGTTGCAAAAGGCTTTTGCAGCTTCACACAAATATCATTAATTAAAAATTTAGTTTCAAAATTATCGACGCAGTCTAAGACAATATCGTAATTTGAGACTATTTCTTCTGCGTTATCCTTATTTAATCTAATAGGATAGATTTCTATACAAATATCAGGATTAAGCGCTTCAAGTTTCTTTTTAGTGACTTCAACTTTCTTATTGCCTATATCCTTTTCAGAATACAAGACTTGTCTAGGAAGATTATTTAAAGAAACGACATCATCATCAACAATTCCAATATGTCCGACACCACTAGAAGAGAGATACAGTAGACTAGATGACGCTAATCCGCCAGCGCCAACAACCAAAACACGTGCAGAAAGTAGCCTATTTTGACCTTCTACACCTATTTCATCTAGTTTTATAGAGCAATAATATTTTTCTAATAACTTCTTATCCATTATCCGCCACCACGTATATAAATAAGGTCGACTCTATCTCCATCATTTAGATATATTTCATCAAATCTATCTCTTTTATAAAAGACATCATTAACAGAGATAACAAGCCAAGGAACTGGCTCAATATCTTTATATCTCAATAAATCTCCGATGGTAAATTTATCTGGATATTCATTACTAGAAGCGTAATCAACAATTAATCTCATAATTAATAAATTGGGTATGGAACATTCTTTAATCTATTATTTGGATAATTTGCTCTACCTTCTTTAGCTTGAGGTTTACCATCTAGCATTACTAGATCACCAGTAAAGCCACATGTCATATTGTTAACAAAGAAGGTGCCAACTCCATACATATCAACCGGAACTTTTAATTCGTTCCATAATTTAATCTTTTCAGGACCAAAAGAAGAAGAAACAATGATTTTAACATAGTTAAATCCTTCTTTATCAAGTGCCTCTCTTAACGCGAAGACTAATTCTTTACAAACACCATGAGGATCAAATCCAGAAGTATCTTTATCATCAAAATAATGATCAATTAAGCTCTTAGAAGTATCAATACGAACTCCGTTTAAATCATGCCCTAACGCTCTTGCTAAGATTAATGAATCTCTAACAACGTTATTATTGTAGTCAATTAATGCTGTGACTTTTTCATTAGGGAAGGTTTTATGATAAATTCTAGCGGCTTTCACTACATCACCATCGCAAACTTGAATTAAGGCGTGTGGCATAGTTCCCATGCCTTTTCCACCCCACCAATATCCTTGAGCGTCAGTAGAGACTTTTTTAATTCCTGCTACATAGGTAGCATAGCCATCACCAACTTGTGTGTGATAGTCGTCTTGACGGTCTGCCATGGAGAAAACAGGAGTGTCTCCACAAACTTTTAATACTTCTCTGACATTTGTGGCAACACTAGTTCTTCTAGCTAAAACACCATCAATAACGCTTTCTAAGAATCCAAAGTTCTCATATTTACCAGTCACCTTTAATACTGGCTCCATATTTTGAATGATATCTCCATCATTTAGCGCTTCAATAATGAGTTCTTCAGGATGAATAGCATATGTATGAAGAATTGCTATTGCCTCATCAACACCACATAACATTGAATCGTCTCTTCTTTGAAACCACTGCATTGTAACAATATGCCCTGGAGCATTTTCTTTAACTATTTTATTGCTCTTAAGGAAATAATTAGCAGCGTAAAATCCTTCCCCTAATTCTTTTGGGAACTGAAATGTTTTGTTTGTTAAGCGAGAGATTTTGCCAGCTTCTTTTAGTTCTACTTCAATCATTTACTTTTCCTCCATTTGAAAGAAATCTATATTATCTCTAATATCCTCATCAATTGTGATTAATTCTTGGTCATTTTCTTTATCGATATATAAATCAAAATATGAACAATATCTTCCTCTAGAAATTGTTTCATCTCGTAAGAATGTGCCTTGTTTAGCAAAGACTTTTTGATCTTTAACGATATAACCAGATTCTTTCTTATATTCTAATTCTTCTAATTTATTATTCTTAAGAATAATATTTATGACATCAATTAAAGGCTTTGATGGCAAAAATAAGATTCCTGAGTATTTAATTTTTGCGTATCTAATAAAGTTAGAAATAGAATATCCCACTAGTTCTTGTTCGCTATATAGAAGTTCAACTTCACCTTGGTTTATCTTTTTAGTAATAGGCTTATCAGAAAACAATATAACCAAAGTGTTGTTATCTAAATGGTGATTAAAAAGTCCATAACTATTAATCATGCTTTGACCACAACCAATCTATTAATTGGCACTCCTTTTTCTCTAAAAGATGTCTCATATTCTGTTTGAGCGTCAAACTCTTCTAAGCCATCATAATTACTATCTTTTGAAACAATCTTAAATCCGTTTAATGGAAGCATCTCGATAGAATATTCAAATAGATCAACATTATCGGTTTTAAAAATGATCTTTCCATCGTCTTTAAGAATTCTTAAGTATTCTTTTAAAAACTTTTCACTAGTTAATCTTCTTTTATGGTGCCTAACTTTTGGCCATGGATCAGAAAAATTTAAAAAGATAACATTAACAGACTTATCTTTGATAAGAGGTGTAACATTTGTCGCATCATTAAATAGCATCTTAGCGTTTTTAACTCCGCTAGTGACAATCTTTTTATAACAAAATCCTGCACAAGTCACATTCTTTTCTATTCCTACAAATTTAAGCTTTGGAAACTTGTTTGCCATTTGCACAATAAAATCACCTTTGCCAGAACCGATTTCAAGATAGAAATTATCTAACTGTTTAATTTCTTCTTCTAACAAAGAAACTTCAGGATGTTCATTGATATATGGTTCAGCCCAAGCTTTAAATTTTGTCCTCATTTTCGATTGCTTTTCCTAAATCTACAATTGCTCTTGCATAGATTGCCATTGCTTTGAATAAATCTTCTTTCTTAGTTGATTCTCCAGGAGAATGCATATTGCTTTCCCAACCAGGGAACTGCATGCCAAAGGCCACTACATTATCAGCTTCTTTAGCGTATGTTCCACCACCAATAGCAAGTGGTTTACTTTCTAAATCATCAGTCTCATCTTGATAGCTCTTCATAAGTGTTGAAATAAGTAGAGAGTCTCTTGGATAGAATAAAAGAGGAGACTCGCCAAGTATTTTGATTTCAAAGCCATCATTAGCTTTGGTTAATTGGTTAATTAAATCTTTCTTATCACAGGTATCAACATAACGGAAGTTTGTGACTAGAGATAATTTGCCTTCTTTATAAGAAATCAAACCAACGTTAGATGAATTGTGTCCCATTTCTCCGCTTTCGCCTGCACAGTTATATCCAGAGCCGTCTAAAGGTGTGTATATTTTAGATAACTTTGTTAAAGAACGATCTTTAGAATATTTTGCTAAAGCGGTTATCGCCATTAATCCGGCGTTCACGCCTAATTCAGGCGTAGCCCCGTGAGCGGCTTTGCCATGGAATGTTACTGTAGTTATATCATCGTTGGTGACAATCGAAGCTTCTTCACGATGATAATTATTCATAATGAAATCTAAGAATTTGATATTTAATTCAAATTTTACATCGCATCTTTCAATAACTGAGTTGCTAGCAACTCCACCTTCAATAGAGATTAATCCTGGAACATCAATATCATTAACGATAGTTTCAAAATTCATTATTCCCTTTTCTGCAAATATTAAAGGAAAATCGCTATCTGGTGAGAAGCCTAATGTTGGTTGTTCTTTCTTGAGAACTTGGAAATAATGTTCCATGCAAGATGAACCTCTTTCTTCATCACCACCAACTAAAAATCTCACTTTGTATTTTCCAAGCATGTTATTTGCTTTTAATGCTTTTAAAGCATAATAAGTTGCTAACAATGGTCCTTTATCATCGGCAACACCACGGCCGCATAAAACACCTTTCTTTTCCACTACTTCAAATGGGTTTTGATCCCAGCCTGTTCCTGCTGGAACGACATCAGCATGGGCCATAATTGTGATGTTCTTATCCCCTTCACCACAAATGATTTCAACAACTCTATTGTCATAGTTAGTAACTTTAAAACCATCTTTTCTTGCTAACGAAGCAATAAAATCAAGAGCGCTAGTCACTCCAGCACCATAAGGGTTCTTATCACTGACTGTATTTTCGTCATAAACGGAATTAATAGATACAAATTTGCTTAAAGCAGAAATTAGATCCTTTTGATATTTGGCGGTTATCTTGTCGTAGATAGTTGGCTTTTTCATATTATTTCTCCTTGTTATTTCCAATGACCTTAATGCCTTTTAAGCAGAGCAATGGATCATGATTATATTCAAAATTAAAATGTTCTTTTAAAAGAGATATATTGCCTCCGGTAATAACTTTCTTTACTGGATGGCCAATTTCTTTTTCAAATCTCGCTATTAAACCATTAACCATATCAATATGGGCGTAATAACTACTGGAATTAATAACATCGATTGTGTTTTTGCACTCTAAGAGAGGCTTAACCTTCTTCGAGTTAATTTTAGGTAATAAAGCTGTGCCTTTATTAAGGACGCTTTGTTGTAGTTCAAGTCCTGGAGTAATTGCGCAACAATAGAAGCTATTATTCTCGTCAATATAGAGTATTTTTGTCGCAGTCCCAGCGTCAATTACTAAAACAGGATGACCATAATAGAAATTTGCTGCAGCTAAATCACACAATAAATCAGCACCTAATTCTGCTGGATTATCAATATCGATGTTTACCCCACTTTTATCTAATGGGTTAATAATAGTTGCTTCTTTTTTGTAGCGGAAACTTATGAATTTATGTAGTTCTCTAGTTTTCTCTGGAACAACCGAAGAAATATAAATATTATCAATCGTTTCTGGTAGTTTATTTCTATATAGTTCTTCAACTAATTTATTTGTAGGCACAAAGAAAATTAACGATATTTCTTCATTATTTGCCATACCAAATTTTGTCGCAGAATTCCCTATATCAACTAATAAATCCATTTTATTACCTTTTAAATAGCCACGATGTTAACGATTTTGTTTTTAACAATAATGACTTTCTTAATTTCTTTGCCTTCGATGTGACGTTTCACACCTTCGGTTTCAAAAGCTAATGCTTTAACCGTTTCATCATCACTATCTGGTTTAACTTCGATAGTGTCTCTTAACTTGCCATTAACCGAAACAGCAATCTTAATTAGATTTTGAACGATCTTACTCTCGTCAAATGTTGGCCATGACTCGAAAGCGATTGTTTTATCATGACCTAAAATCTCCCACATTTCTTCTCCAATATGAGGAGTGATGCATGAGATAAGTTTTACAAATCCTTCAGCGTATTCTTTAGAAATCTTGCCAACGCGATAAACTTCATTAGTGAAGATCATCATTTGACTAATTGCAGTGTTAAAGGAAAGATTTTCGTAATCTTCAGTAACCTTTTTCACTGTTTGATGATAAATGACATCTAATTCTGGAGTTGGCTCATCAACCACAAAATTTGATTCCACTATCATACGGTAAACACGGTTTAAATATCTATTAGCGCCTTCAACGCCTTGATCGCTCCATGGTTTACTTGCTTCAAGAGGTCCCATAAACATTTCGTATAAACGAAGTGTATCAGCACCATATTGTTTTACGATATCACTTGGATTAACGACATATTCAGGATATCTTTTGCCCATTTTAATGCCGTTAGCGCCCAAGATCATTCCTTGGTGGACTAATTTGTGAAACGGCTCATCAAAATCAATATATCCTTTTTCGTGTAGGAACTTAGTCCAAATACGAGAATAGATTAAGTGTCCAACTGCGTGTTCAGGTCCACCAATATATAAATCAACTGGAAGCCAGTGATTAGCTAATTCTTTATTGCAGAATGTTTCATTATTATGTGGATCAACATATCTTAAGAAATACCAGCTACTACCAGCACTACCTGGCATAGTTGAAGTTTCTCTTTTACCTTTGATTCCGTTATGAGAATATTCTTTCCACTCAGTAGCATTTTCAAGAGGAGCTTTGCCGTTATGTCCTTTGTAATCTTCTAGAATAGGAAGAATAAGCGGCAATTCTTCATCGCTTAACGCATGGATAGAGCCATCCTCCATATGAACAACAGGAACTGGTTCTCCCCAATATCTTTGTCTAGCAAAAATCCATTCTCTAAACTTATAATTAGTTTTCTTTTCGCCGATGCCTTTTTCTTTTAAGAAAGATAACATTTTATCGATTGCATCTTTCTTATTTAAACCATCTAAGAAGCCGCTGTTGATGTGAAGGCCATCTCCTTCATAAGCTTCTTTAGAAATGTCTCCGCCTTCAAGAACTTGGATAATATCTAAACCAAATTTCTTAGCAAAAGCATAATCTCTGCTATCATGAGCAGGAACAGCCATAATAGCGCCAGTTCCGTAAGTAGAAAGAACATAATCAGAAATAAAGATTGGAATCTTCTTTCCATTTGCTGGATTAATGGCATATCTGCCAATGAAGACACCAGTCTTTTCCTTATCATTAGAAATTCTTTCTAATTCGCTTTTATTGTTTGCCTTTTTAACATAGGCATCAACTTCTTCTTTCTTTTCAGGAGAAGTAATTTTATTAATTAATTCGTGTTCAGGAGCTAAAACACAATAGGTTGCACCAAATAGAGTATCGCATCTTGTAGTAAAGACAGTGAATTTATCATCGCTACCATCAACATTAAAATCAACTAATGCACCAACAGATTTTCCAATCCAGTTTCTTTGAATTTCTTTTGTGGATTCAGGCCAATCTAGTGTATCTAATCCTTTTAACAATGATTCTGCAAATTTAGGTTGATCAATTACCCATTGTTTGAGATTAATCCTAACAACTGGATATCCACCTCTTTCACTCTTACCATCTACTATTTCATCATTAGCTAAAACAGTGCCTAACTCTTCACACCAGTTAACTGGCATATCAATATATTTAGCATAACCTGCTAAAAAGAGTTCTTTAAAAATCCACTGCGTCCATTTATAAAAATTAGGATCACTTGTTGCAATTTGTTTGCTCCAGTCATAATCAAAACCAAGTTCTTTTAGTTGAACAGTGAAGTTTTTAATAATGCCTTCAGTAAATGTTGCAGGGTTATTGCCTGTTTGAATCGCATATTGTTCAGCAGGTAGACCAAAAGAATCATATCCCATTGGATGAAGGACATTATATCCTTGCATTCTTTTCATTCTACTTATAATGTCAGTAGCGGTATATCCTTCTGGATGTCCAGCGTGTAATCCTACTCCTGATGGATAAGGAAACATATCAAGGGCATAAAATTTTGGCTTAGAAAAATCCCAGACATCAGTTTTGAATGTTTGGTTATCTTCCCAATATTTTTGCCACTTTTTCTCTATTTTATCGTGTGAGTAACCCATAAAGTTACCTCCTGATGATGTTAATTATTTATTTGCTAAATCACGATATAAACCATGATATTGTTCGCCGCTCTTAGACCAACTGTTATCGGTATTGAGGGCGTTTCTTACAAGTTTTTTGAAATCTTCTTTGTGATCATAGAAGACATCTAATGCGTAATTACAAGTTCTAATCATCTCGTAATCACTGAATTCATCAAATCCAAAGCCATTTGAGATGTTAACGTTTTTACCGTCATAATTGATGACAGAGTCTCTTAATCCGCCAACTCTTCTAACGATTGGCAAAGCGCCATATCTTTGGGCAATCATTTGTCCAAGTCCGCATGGTTCAAATAATGAAGGCATCATAAAGAAGTCACTTGCTGCGTATACTTTATGAGCCAAAGCATTATTGTAACCAATATAGACAGAGACTTGATCTGGATATAAGGAGTGAAGCCTATTCATTTCTTGTTCGTAATCATATTCACCACTACCAAGAAGAATGACATTACCACCTCTTTTAACAATTTCATGAACTGCCGCAAAAACTAAGGTCATACCTTTTTGCCATGTCACTCTAGAAACAAGAGAGAACAATGGAGCGGCTTCATTCTTAAGGCCTAATTCTTTGCACAATGCAGATTTATTTTTCTTTTTACCAGTGATGAAATTTGTGGATGAGAAATGAGCAGGAATATATTCATCGCTAGTTGGATTGAATTCATCGTAGTCAATTCCATTTAAGAAACCGCAGAAATCGTATTCACGATAGACTAAAACTTTATCTAATCCCATGCCACCTTCGGCAGTTAATAATTCACCCCTGTGGCTAGGAGACACTGTTGTAATCTTATCAGAATAAACTATTCCGGCCTTTAATGTAGAAACTACATTACCAAATCTAACCATTCCAGAGTCATATAGATAGACTGGGAGATTGTATAGATCTCCAAGAGAATATTTATCGATAATTCCTTGGAAAGCTGGATTATGGATAGAAATCACAAACTTTGTGCCTTTGTAGAAAGAGATGTGATTCTCTTTAATTAAGCAAGGGACCATACCTGGTTGCCAGTCATGGACGTGAATGATATCTGGTTTAATATCAATCTCTTGCATAGCTTGAACAACCGCTAGAGAGAAGAAAGCAAATCTTTCGCCGTCATCATCATAACCATAGATATTATCTCTTTCAAAATAATGTCTATTCTCAACAAAGAAGAAAGAAATGCCATCTCTATTTTCTAAATAAATGTTAGCACCTTCTCTTCTCCACCCCATGGAGATAGTGAATTCTGCGATTTTGCTTGCTCCTTGGAGCTTGCGTCTAACTTGGTTATATAGAGGAATAAAGACTGAGACTGTTTCGCCAGTGTTAACCATCTCTTTGGAAAGAGCGTAGACAACATCGGCCAAACCACCAGTTTTAACGTAAGGATTGGCTTCTGAAGCCACCATTGCAATTCTCATTAGATTTTAGCTCCTTGTTTGATATATAAAACTTCGCCATCTTTTCCTTCTAAAGCATTAACTCCAGAAACACGAGCACCTTTATCAATTAAAGCATTAATAACTTTAACGTCTTTGCCGATTTCACTTCTAGTGAATAAGATTGCGTTTTTAACAACTGCACCCTTTTCAATGACAACGTCACGAGAGATGATACAGTTTTCAACTTTACCTTTGATAATGCTACCATTAGCTATAAAGCTATTTCTTACATCAGCGTTTCTGCCGTATAGGGCTGGAGGAGTATTATGTGTGGTTGTATAAATTGGCCAATCTTCAGAGAAGAGTTTATTTCTATTTTGAACGTTGAGTAGATCTAATGAATGTTTGAAATATCCTTCTAAGCTAAGCATTGGGATGACATAGCCTTCAAATTCATAAGCTCTAACATCTAATGCCTCTTCGCCAACATAATATTTAATCATTTCTCTTAAAGAGAATAATTCAGAAACTTTGGAAACATCATTAACAATTTTTCTTAAAACTTTTTTGCTGATTATGAATGATTCAAGAGAAATATCTGCTTCAGATGTTCTGCCAAGATTAGTATCAATTTTGGTAACTTTGTTGTCAGCCCCAATTTTCAATCTGTCACAATTGTGGAATTCTTCATCAGCGTTATTGATGTGCTTATAGACAATTGTTACATCAGCGCCACTCTTTTCATGAGCAGCGATAATTGGGCGGTAATCAATTGAAGCAAGCATAAAGCTTGGAGCGATAACCGCATAATCAAAATCAACATAGTCGATTGAGAAATTAGCCTTTAAATTGGCTAAGTCTGTATTGAATTTTGGATTAAATAATCCATCTTCGTTTAATAATAAGTTAACAAATCCACGTCTTGTGTTATTGGTCCAGATAGCACCATTACCGATATGGCTTCTAACTGAAAGAACACTGTTTTTGACTAAAACATAAATTCTATCAATGTGGGAGTTAGAGAAGTTTGAAAGAGTGAAATCCATCAAGCCGTAACGTCCCAAGAAAGAGACAACACCACATGGACGTTTTGTTGTAAGTTGACCTAGATGTGGATCATCATGCAAATTACAAAAACCAATAATTTTTTCCATGACTATTACCTACTTTCCGATGAGGACGACTTCGTCCCCACCAACATTAATTTTTGCATCCTCAGGAATTACAACTCCTGGTGCAATGATTACATTATGAACAACAGCGCCTTTTTTCACGATTGCGTTTTCCATAATTACTGCTCTAGTACATTTAGCACCAGCTTCAATAACTACCCCATTAGAGATAACACAGGAATCACAATCACCTAAAATGCTTGCGCCTTGTGTAGCAATACTTCTTGTAATTGATCCACGTTTGCCAACATATTGAGGAACTGAATATGTGTCTTCGGTGTAAATACGGTTATTAGCGTCTCTTTCGTAGAGATTTAATTCCATCTTATCTAAAGCAATATCCATATTAGCTTCATGTAGTGATGCTAATGTCCCAACATCTCTCCAATATCCTTTGAAACGATAAGCTTGGAGCTTTTTACCATCGTTAAGCATATTTGGAATGATGTTCTTTCCAAAGTCATGTTCAGATTTTGGATCTTTCATATCCGCAATAAGATATTTTCTTAAAACAGGCCAAGAGAAAACGTAAACACCCATGGATGCAAGGTTGCTTTTTGGGACCTTTGGTTTTTCTTGGAATTCAACAATACGGTCTGTTTTATTAACCGCCATAATGCCAAATCTACTAGCTTCAGCTGGATCAACTTCAATAACTGAAATTGTGGCGTCAGCGCCTGTTTTTTCATGTAATTCAATCATTTCATTATATGAGCACTTATAAATGTGGTCGCCTGAAAGGATTACAACGAATTCAGGATTAGATTCATCGATAAAATCAATGTTTTGGGCAATTGCATCAGCGGTTCCCTTATACCAATTTGCTCCTTGTTCTGTTTGTCTAGGTGCAAGAGAAGTCATTAAACAGTGAACACCATTTAATCCCCATTTTTCTCCATTACCGATATAAGCATCTAGAGCGGTAGATTCGTATTGAGTTAAGACACCCACAACACCTATGCCAGAATTTGCACAGTTTGAAAGTGGGAAATCGATAATACGATACTTAGCCGCAAATGACACTGCGGGTTTAGAAGTCTTTTTCGTTAAAGACTCTAATCTAGTGCCTTTTCCGCCTGCAAGAATCATTGCTACTACTTTATGTTTCATAATCAGCCTCCGTTATTAATGATACGCCAAAAAATTACATAAAATAAATTATATTTAATATATTTATTAGTTAAAAAATTAAAACAAGTGTAGAAAATCACCATCAAAAATTTCAATAGTAGGTTATTTTGATGTATTTGTTTATCATTTGCATATTTTGCGATACAATATTAAACATGAAATTAAAAGTTAATCCCTGGAGACTAATATGGAGATTCTTAATTGCCTTAGCAATTGTTTTTATCGCTTCTTTTTTAGTATTAGCCTCAGTGTTTTTTAACATCACTTGGGATCCTTTTTCTATCGCCACTAAGCCATGGGGCCTTACGCAATATATGATTATTGGAGCGTTCTTACTCCTTGGCATTGGAGCATTCTTGCCTTCATTATTTGGGTATTACCAAATCGAAAAGAGATATTTCATTATGAAGAGATATTTTAAAGAATATCTTTTTGACTACGATAAGATTGAATTTATCGATATTGAACAAAGCAAGAAAAAGGATATGGTTATCTTCTATTCTTCTACCGCAAAAATGAAATATCTATTAGCGGATAAGGAAGGAAAACTACTAGAAGCCTTAATAAAAAAGTGTCCAAACACACTTTCTGTAGAAGAATTTAGAAGAAAACATCCTGAAGAAAAATATTAATTTAGCAAAATCATTATAAAATGATATTGCAAATAACTTTTAGTTGTGATAGGATTTCACACGAAACTTAAGGAGGAAACGATATGTCAAGAGTTTGTCCAGTTACAGGAAAAGGACCAGTCAGTGGTAATAACCGTTCCCACTCTTTAAGAGCTACTCGTAGAAGATGGAATACTAATCTCCAAACTCATACTGTATTAGTTGATGGAAAACCAACACGCGTCCGTATGTCAACTCGCGCTTATAAGACCCTCAACAAAGTTCAAAAAGAAAGATAATAGTTATTAAACTGATAAAAAAAAGACCAGATTGCTCTGGTCTTTTTTTTCTTATTCTATGCTCCTCCGCCAGTAATCTTATCGATTATTTTTTGGAAAAGATCTGGAATCATCTTGGAGAGTTGGAATAAGCCTTCTAGATATACAAAGGCAATCAATCCAATTCCTGCAATTGGAATAAGAATATCCACCAATGCGTTCTTGTGTTCTCTAGTATAGGAGAACAGCAAGACAAGAGGAATGATTACCACCATCGACATTGAATCACCAATTTGGAAAGCATTTGCGGCAGCCAGTGCTCCAGCATTGCCAGATTCGGTATTATAGAAGATTGCAGCTAAGACAAGTAAAAGCACTAAATCAATAACTGCACATCCTGCAAAAATAATAGATGTGACCGAAGAGACTTGCCATGAGTTGGCGTTGGTCTTTAAGAATTCATGATATTGGCCTTCTTCTACACCATGTTTGATGAAGTATTTCTTTCTAAATGCAAAGAATAATGTAATAGCGATAAAGGCCACAAAACATAGAGGTGGCTTACAAGTTAAGAAAGGATAAGCATATGGAGAAATAGCAATGACATTGCTTACTTTCAAGAACTTTAACGTCATAGATGCAATTTCATAAATAACAGGTAATATAGCAAATAAACGGAAAATGATGATCTTCTTTCCTTGGAAGAATTTCTTTGGACGATAAATTAAGAAGAAATATAACATCGTACATAATAGCAGGTCTAAGAAAACATTTAATGTTTTCATTCCAGAACCAGTCGCCATGTTATAGATATAATCTAATATTTCCCTACTAGCCGTTACATCCTGAACGAAGATATTGGTAAATCCAACAACGTAGTGTTCATATATAAGCAAATAACCACCCGCAAATCCTAATGTTAAGCCAACATATAGAATAATGATTCTTTTAAAATTAGCATGGCTTCTTAAGATCATTGAGAAGTTGGCCAATAAGAATAATGGCATCATGATGTAAGAGAAATTGCTTAGCACTTCAATAGCGACGGCAGAAGAAGCAGCTAGAGCTTCGCTTGCTTTAGAGCCAATTCGTAAAATCACAGCGATTTGCGCTACTGCTAAGAAGAACCAACCAAACATTCTTAAATGTCGATAAGATAAAGGACCACGATACTTGATATCGTTTTCAGTGTTGATTTCATATAGTTTTCTTCTACGTTTCTTCTTGCGACCTTTTTTAGTGGTTTCTTCTACAGGAACTTTCACTTCGCTTACCACTTCGGTAACTTCTTTAGAAACTTTGTTTTCGTTCATAATACCGCTAACTCCTTAATTAAAATTATTGATACTTGACTAATTAATAATGAGAACATTAATCCCCATTCTATAATGCAAATTGCAAACCTTTTTGGCCTTACAATATTGCCTTCGCTATCTCTAGCCATATTAAATTTAAATAAAGCTGGATGAGCGAGCATAATAATGGCTTCTAATACAATTAGGGCATTTATAATCATTGGTAGCAATAGCCAATAATTAACATCTTGCTGCCATATCTTAACTTCCTTATAAATAAGGAACCCATTAAGAATAGCGGTAAATGTAATAAAAAGAATTACCAATATACAGTGCTCTCTAAGTTTGGACAAAGGAGTAATAAATAACAATGTGGCAATTGCACAGTTAGCAACTGCTAAAAACGTAGCAACGTAAACAGGTAAGTCCGCAAACTTAATAGCAAACAAAATGTAGTTCGTCGAGAATAGAATAAATGGTATAAACAAAAAAATGTTTAATATAAAATCAGATCCTTTTTCTTTAATCCATAGTTCAAAAGGAAAATGATTAGCTAATTCGAATCGTTCTTTTTCTCTTTTTTTATAAAGGATAGAGCTAACGACCAAATAAGCTATAAATAAAACTATAGAAGAAGCTAAAAATGCAATTTCCATTAGATTCTTAATTTATCCATTCTTTCTTTTATATCATCGTGGCCAAATAAATAACTGCCCGCAACAAGAACATCAACTCCTGCAAGTCTAGCGATCTTAGCGGTTTCTTCATTAATTCCACCATCGATTTCAATCAAGCATTTGATTTGGTTGGTATTAATATAATCACGTAAATAAACAACTTTAGAAACAACCTCAGTCATAAAAGATTGACCACCAAATCCCGGTTCAACCGACATGATGAGCACTAAATCCAAAGAATATAGAAAAGGTAAAACTTTTTGAATTGGAGTTCCAGGTTTAATTGATAATCCCGCTTTTGCGCCATAATCATGAATTAAATCAATGATTTGGAAAACCTCTTTATCGTCTTTGCATGCTTCATAATGGAAGGTTAAAATATTTGCTCCTGCTTTAATGAATTCTGGAGCGTACTTAAAAGGATCGGAAATCATGATATGAACGTCATTCACCATGCTATGACTTTTGGCAATGCACTTAAGAACTGGCTGTCCAAAAGAAATGTTTGGAACAAAATGCCCATCCATCACGTCAAAATGGAGCCATTCAGCACCAGCTTCTTCCACGGCTTTGATGTCTTTTAACAAATTATTGAAATCCGCGCTCAATATTGATGGAGCAATAATTACCTTATTCATTTTCTTCGACCTCCTTTAATAATTGTAAATACGATTCGTAAATTATAGAAGGAATCTTTCCTTCTTCTACCATTTTTTTAACTTCACACTTAGGTTCACTGATATGCAAACAATTAGAGTAATAGCACTTTAATGAAGCTTTTTCCATCCCTGGGAAGCACTTACTCACTTCATCTTTTCTTAAATCCAATTCTAAAGATGAGAATCCAGGGGTGTCAGCAATATATCCACCGCTAAATGGTAATAATATTACTTCTTTAGTTTGGTGTTTACCTCTGCCTAACGCCATAGAATATTCGCCAATTTCCCTTTCATATTCTGGATTAATCGCGTTGATTAAGGATGATTTGCCAACTCCTGTTTGTCCCATAATGCACGAGATCTTATTTTCAAATAGAGATTTGATTTCTTCAATTCCTTCTCCAGTTTTGTTATTAACCAAAAATACTTTCACACCTATTGTTTTGAAATTATTTATAATTTCATTAATTTGATTTTCTTCTATTGCTCTATCGATTTTTGTAAGGACAATATAAGAAGAGACGCCAAGAGAATTGGCATATGTTAAATATTTACACGCTAGATAATATGAGAAATCAGGCTCGACTAAAGAAAAAGTAATAATAATTTGGTCGACATTAGCTATACATGGTCTTTTTATAAAAGAAGTTCTATCTAAAACATTGGTGATGATAAAGTTTGCGTCATCAAGAATAACTCTATCTCCCACCGCTAATTTCTTATGATTTTTTCTAAAAATTCCGCGTGGAGAAGTTTGATAGATTACTCCATCAACTTCCACTGAATAAATGCCGTATTGTATTGCAACAATAATTCCAACCATATTATTTCCTGAATAATATTTCCAAAAGACTTTTCTTTTTTAAAGAATCGCCTTTTTTAATCTTTGTTAAATCATTAATGAATTCATCATCATTAACATATCTTTGTTTTAAGCTATGAGATGTAGCCTTCTTAATCACATGGTCAAAATCAGAATAGTTTCTTAAAGAAACATATTTAGATATAGAAGGCACTTCTTCTAACAGATGAGCTTTTATCTCTTCTTGAGAATTCTCTTTCCTATAAGGAGTTTTGCCAGTTAGTAGCTCAAATAAAATAACACCTAGAGAATAAATATCTGATTGCACTGTGTAGAGCTTATTAGACAATACTTCTGGGGCAGCATAGGAAATAGAAGCTACTGTTTTACCAGAAAAATCTTCTCCGATATGACTAGCAATGCCAAAATCTATAAGCTTGATATTATCATCCGCCATCTTTTCTAAATTATCTGGTTTTAAATCGTTGTGTATAACGCCTCTTTCGTGAATGTGTTTAGTCGCAGAAAGAATCTGTAGCATATATTCAACAGCTTCTTCAGGAGAGAGTCTGCCTCTTTCATCTAAAACATCTTTTAAAGTTTTGCCATTCATTAATTCGTAAGAAATAAACATCTTCCCAAAGTAGAAACCAATGTTATAGATCTTGATGATATGAGAATGAGAAAACATAGAAACAAATCTAGCTTCGTTTTTAAATCTCTCGTATTCAATATCGTTATCAACAAATTGATCTTTAATAATTTTTAAGGCTACTGCTTTATGGCAATATGTGTCATTAGCAGCATATATATCCGCCATACCACCAGAACCGATAAGTTTAGTTGGGATATAGCGAGAATCAACCAATTTATGAAGAGGAAGTGTCATCTTTTTGAATTCTCCCAAATGACTAAGGCCATATTGTCGGTACCTCCATTAGCATTACCAAAAGCCACTAATTGAGCACCTTTTCTTTCTATGGAATCGTTTCCTCTAAGAATAGATTTCAAGTCTTGTAATGGTACATTGTTATATAATCCATCGCTGCACAAGAAAACATTCTCACCACTATACTCATAAGTTTTAATATCAATTAAAGCATTATATCTTATTCCAATTGCGTTAGTTAGTTTATGTCTTTCTGGATGAACGGCGATTTGTTCTTTGCTTAATTTATGAACATTTTCTAAATGTTGAACATAAGTTTGATCAACTGTTAACTGTGTTAATTTTTTATCTTTCAATATGTATAAACGCGAATCGCCAGCTTGAGCAACAATCATGTGACTATCAAAAATAATTGCCGCCGTTAGTGTTGTGCCCATTCCTTTAAAGGTTTCGTCGCTTTTAGCCTTATCAAATATTTTTCTATTTAACGCATTAGCAGTTTTATATAACCATTTAGTGGCTTGAGCAGGTTTTTCAAATTGTTTATCTAAATCTAGGAAGGCTTTGATGAGACCTTCTCCAAGTGTTTTAGAAGCATAATCTCCCTTATTTCTGCCACCCATTCCATCGCAAACAACAAGCAAAAGCTGCCCATAAGCATTAATACGGGCTCCTGCAAAGTCTTCATTGGTTTCTCTAACTTTTCCAATATTTGTTAAAGAATGTAAGTTGCCAGAAATATATTGTTTCATATTATCCAACCTTCGCTTTTAATTGGCCACATGCTGCATCGATGTCGCTACCAAATTCTTTTCTAATAGTGGCTTTAACACCATTTTTCATAAGAATATCTAAGAAAGCGTGAACTCGATTACCGCTACTGCGCTTATAGTCGTTTTTATTTGTTTCATTGTATGGAATTAAATTAACATATCCAAATGTGCCTTTAATTAGCTCAATCAATTCTAAAGCACACTCTTTGGTGTCATTAACTTCTTGAAGAAGTAGATATTCGTAAGTTACTCTACGGCCAGCATTCTTTTCGTAAATTCTGACAGCATCCATTACTTCTTTAAGAGGATGAGCTTTGTTTATTTTCATTAATTTATTTCTTAATTCATCATTAGGAGCATGCAAGGAAATAGCAAGATTAGTTTGTAATCCTTCCAACGAATATTGTTTGATTCTTTCTGGAAGGCCGCATGTTGAGACAGTAATATGTCTAGCACCAATAGCGAGTCCTTTTTGATTATTCACAATGCGGATAAAGTCCATGACATTATCATAGTTATCAAATGGCTCGCCAGTTCCCATAACTACAATGTGAGTAACATGCTCACCACGATTTTCCGCTTTCAATAAGTTATTGATAACTAAGACTTGTCCCACCATTTCATGAGGCTGTAGGTTTCTTTGCTTGCCTAGAATGCCACTAGAACAGAATGAGCAGCCCATGTTACAGCCAACTTGGCTAGAAACACAAACAGCATTGCCATAGTTATATCTCATTAAGACAGTTTCCACTTTATAACCATCTTCTAATTCAAGTAATAATTTGATTGTGCCATCACTAGAAACTTGTTTAGTGTGAACACGTGGTAAGTCAAGACAAAAATCTCTTTTAAGTTCTTCTCTAAAAGAGAGAGAAATATCGCTCATTTCATCAAAAGAGGTCGCTTTCTTCTCATAAAGCCATGTGAAAAGTTGAACCGCTCTAAAAGGTTTTTGCTTTCTTTCTACCATCAGAGTTTGGAGCTTTTTCATCTCCATGCCATAGAGATTAATCATTGCTATTCGCTCTTTCTTTTGATAATTGCGTAATATAAACATGAGTCATAAGGATCAAATGGGAAGAATTGTTTTTCTTCGACAAGTTCGAAATCTTCATGGTCAGTTAAAAACTTCGCTATTAAATTTGTGGATTCTTTTTTAGATAAAGTTGGAACCATATACACTAATTTGCCATCGCGTTCCACTATTTTTGAACATTCACTCAAAGCATCTAATTCTTCTTTGATAATGCTATCGAGTTTTTCTTGTTTAATTCTCAAGAAATAATCAGGTGCACTTCTTAAAGAATCAAAGCTTGTGCCTTTGCATAAACAGAAGACAGAATCAACTGGTCTAGAGATACAAGTGATAATGCTGGAACTACTTGCGTTATATTGTGCTATTCCGTTATAGCCACGTTCTTCTATAACTTTCTTATTTTCGTAGAATGATTGAACGTGATTATTTATATAATCAACCTTAACATTATTTCCAAATCTTGCTATTAAATCAAAAACGATATTGTTATTAACATCTGAATAGATAGCAATGCCCTTAATAGGTTCTACTTCCATCCTATCAATAACATATTTAGTAGCCATCCTCATTTGGAATATTTTTCCTTGTTTAAATTCTTCCAGTGCTTTAGGAGAACCTTTGCCAGTATAGACGAGAATATCTTCCACTAAAGACAAGTTGAAATCAGAACGTTTATCTAATAGCTCAAATGAAGTGGTTAGTTGATTGTTTACTCTCACTGTTTGAATGCTAGAACGGTAGTTAGCTTTTAATACTTTAAACACCAATCCTTTGCCATATTGCTTTTGCCACATCCTAATGACCCATGCTGGGGTGTTGAATCTCAAAGACAAATATTCAGGAGAAGTCTTGTCCATATCTTCTGGAATGATCTCTTTGGTGGAAGAAACAAATTCTAAAAGTTTATCTACTTGCTCCTTATCGAGATTTTTAACTGCTAAAGTGTATAGTTCTGAATCATTAAAACGTTTTAAGAAAAGCTTATTTGTGATTAAAAATCTCAAATATACTGTGGAATCAAAATCGACATCATTAATATATCTTTTGATTAAGTTATCTAAAAGATAATGGTGTCTAAGCTCACATCCTAATAAAGCAGAAATATTGCTTCTTGAATTAGGAGCGACATTATATTTCTTATAGACCGATTTTAAAGCAGCCGAAAATGTAATATCTTCGGAAATGATTTTATTTAATATCGTTTTAGCAATTTCAAAATCGTTCATATATTAATGACTGTGTTTGTCAGGATCATCATCTTTTTTGAAATTAGGAATGTTTTCGAAGATATCACCAGTGAAGATTTCACCTTCCCCTTCGCCTTCTACATATTCCCCTTCAAATTCATCTTCGATTTTAACTTCATTACTTTCTGTCAAATAATCAGGATAGCTTTCGTTTAAACGCACAAAATGTTCTCCTTGATAGAAGTAGAAGAAAGTGATTTCGATGTGAATTGCGACCTCGCTTAAATAATGGAAAATAACTTCTTTAGCTTGTGTTTGAAGTTTTTCCAATTCTTCAGGCGCCTTAACTTCGACAATTACTCTCCACGAAGTTTGCTCAACGCCTTTATGAAACACCATATCATTAGGCGCTACAAAATTAATATCATCTTCAGAAATTTCGTAAAGCTTAGCAAGTGATTCGGTTAGTCCTACTGAGACATCTCCTACCACAAATTGATCTAAGCCATAAATGTATAAATTGACCATGTTAAAATCCTCGATAATAAGTCTACTACAAATTCATTAGAAATTGTAGGGGTCAATATTAACGGATATATTAATGGAATTTTTACCGCTTATAGTTTTTATTATCTTGGATAAAATTGTTCTCGCTAATTCTTGATCTCGATATTTAACTAATGCCACTCTTAGATGCTTATCTTTTTCAAAAGAGACATATGGAGTTGTTGGTCCTAATATCGTTCCTTGATCTTTAAATTCGTAATTTAACTGTTCAACAATTTTATAAATTGTTTCTACAACTAATTCTTCGTTTTTGCCACTTATTGTAACACTAGCGAGATATTGATAAGGTGGATAACCCTGAGCTTTACGCATTTTCATCTCTTTAGCATAGAACACTTCGTAGTCCTGTCTAGCCGCCATTGTAATTGCGTAATGTTCTGGCATATAGGTTTGAATAATAGCTTCGCCTTTTTTATCACTTCTTCCACTTCTGCCTACAGCTTGAGTGATAAGTTGAAAAGCTCTTTCGCTACTGCGATAGCTAGGCATTGATAATCCAATATCTGCAAGAACAATTCCAACCAATGTGACATCAGGGAAATCATGGCCTTTCGCAATCATTTGAGTGCCAATCAAAATATCTGCTTCTTTGTTTCTAAAGGCTTCTATAACTCTAGGAATTTTGGTTCTTATTTTCGCTGAATCGCTATCAAGTCTAAGTGTTCTTGCTTCTGGATATAATCTATGAATTTCTTCTTCAATTCTTTCAGTTCCAAAGCCTGTCTTCATCAAATACTTACTACCACATTCAGGACATGTTTCACTGACAACTTCCATATAGTCACAGTGATGACATTTCAACATATTCTCTTGTTTATGGTAGGTTAGTGGAATATTGCATGTTGGGCATTTGAAAACATGTCCGCAATGTCTACATGAATATGAGGTTGAAAAGCCTCTTCTATTAATTAATAAAATGGCTTGGTTTTTGTTGTCTAACGTCTTAGCGATTTCATCTCTTAATTTATGTGAAAAGATATAACTTTCTTTGTCAATATTTCGATAGTCTTTTAAATTAACAACTGTCGTCTTTGGTAGCGGCTGTTCATTAATCCTTTTATTTAATGTTAGAAGATGATAGATGCCTTTGCCCGCTCTTGCTCTACTTTCTAACGAAGGAGTTGCACTTCCTAATAAGACTTTAGCTCCATGCATCTTCCCTCTCATAATTGCTACTTCTCTAGCGTGGTAGAAAGGAGAGACATCTTGCTTATAGCTTTCGACATGTTCTTCGTCTAGTATTATTAGGCCGATATTGCTTAAAGGTGCGAAGATAGCGCTTCTCGCTCCAACTACAATTTTAGCTTCTCCATTTGCGATTTTGCGATACTCATCATATTTCTCTGCTGGAGTTAATTCACTGTGCAAAATCGCAACATTTTCCCTAAATTTGCTCAAGAATTTGCGAGTTGCCATAGGTGTTAGACTAATTTCTGGGACCAGCATTAAAACTGATTTGCCCTTTGCTAGCATCTGTTTAGAAAGCGTGAGATAAACTTCACTTTTTCCACTTCCTGTTACACCTTCTAAAAGGTATACAGAATCATTGCTACTATTGAATTCTTGAATGACTAAATTTTGATCTTTAGTTAAGATGATTGGTTTTTCTTCTTCTACATCAGGAAGCACTAATCTTCTTTTTTCTTTTTTAATTATTTCAACAAGTCCATATTCCACTAATTTTGCAAGAATGGAGACTTGTGGAATGTCTCGTTTAAGTACCTCTTTGTCTTCTTTAATCGCATCTAAAAGATTAATCTGCTTAGCGGTCAATCCATCAATATCATACTTCTTAATTTTAACGTATTGATCATAAGCGATTTTAGGCGCCTTTAAAGATGATTTTCTTGGCGATAAGGAAGGGGGAAGCATGGACTGCAAAACAGCAATTTTAGGCGCTAAATAATAGTTCGCTACCTTATCTGATAATTCCAATAAATCATCGTTTAATAGAGGAGAAGAATCGATGACATCAATTATATAATAGAGGTTAAACCCTAATTTATCTTCTAACTCTTCTTTACTTTCGTTAGTTTCTTGAGCAGAAAGAACATATCCCACCAGTTCTTGGTGATTAAATTCAAGTAAAACGCGATATCCCTTATCTACTTGCTTATTACCTTTGTAAAGATATGAAAAAGGGCGATCCAACGTATGATTCGCTCTCTCAATAAGAACTTCAATAATCTTTAATTTATCGCCCATATTCTTTTTTATTTTTTCTTTTGTTTTGCTTTGATTAAGTCCACTATTTCTTGGCTTGCTCTTGCCACACTATCATTTAGAACTACATGATCGTAATGGCTTGCCATATCCATTTCCTTAATCCCTTTTTGTAATCTTTCTTGAATAACTTCCTCAGATTCAGTTTTTCTTCTTCTAATTCTGTTTTCTAACGCTGCTTCATTAGGTGGCATTAAGAAGAAGGAGATTACCCTATCATCATTAACTTGGCTCATGACTTTCATGGCCCCGTTAATTTCAATTTCCAAGAAAACGTTTTTGCCTTTATTTCTTAATTCTTCAACTTTGCTCTTAGGAGTACCATATCTATTGCCTACGAACTCTTCCCATTCTAAGAAGTTTCCTTCATCAATATTTCTTTGGAATTCTTCAGGTGTCACAAAATAATAGTCGACACCGTCAACTTCTTTTTCACGTGGTAATCTTGTTGTCATAGATATTGAATAACTAAAGTTAATCTTAAAGTTATCCATGATGTATCTTCTAACTGTGCCTTTACCAACACCAGAAGGTCCAGAAAGTATAATTAGTAATCCTTTTTTCATCTTGTG
>CADCPC010000007.1 GCA_902803285.1 uncultured Erysipelotrichaceae bacterium
CTCATGCACAATCAAGTGTTGATTTCCAAGAATTCTTCATTATCCCAGCAGGATTTGAAACATTTAGAGAAGCATTAAGAGCAGGAACCGAAATCTTCCACACATTACAAAAAGTCGTTAAGGCACATGGTTATGAAACTGGTGTCGGTGACGAAGGTGGATTCGCACCAAGCTGTAAGAAAGGTAACAAAGAACCTCTCGCATTAATCGCAGAAGCTGTTGAAAAAGCAGGATATAAATTAGGCGAACAAATCTTCTTAGGTATGGACGTTGCTTCTAGTGAATTCTATGAAGGAAACGGAGTTTACAACTTAGTCAAATCTAAAGAAGGTAAAAAGACAACTGACCAAATGATCAAATACTTAGAAAGAATGGTCAAAGAATATCCTTCCATCATTACCATCGAAGATGGTCTTGCAGAAAGTGACTGGGAAGGTTGGAAGAAACTCACTGAAAAACTCGGTGACAAAGTTCAACTCGTTGGTGACGACTTATTCGTTACAAACCCAGCTATCTTAAGAGAAGGTATCGTTAAAGGTATTGCAAATAGCATCCTTATCAAAGTCAACCAAATCGGTACATTAACAGAAACATTAGACGCTATTAAATTAGCACAATCTAATGGTTATACATGCATGGTCTCTCACAGATCTGGAGAAACTGAAGATGCAACTATCGCTGACTTAGCAGTCGCAGTCAATGCTGGCCAAATCAAAACAGGTTCTGCAAGTAGAACAGACCGCATGGCAAAATACAATCAATTATTAAGAATTGAAGAAGAATTGGGCGAAGATGCTGAATATCTCGGCCTCAAAGCTTTCCAAAATCGTAAATTCTAATTGATTAAAAAAGCAAAAAATAAGAGGAGGAATTAATCTTCCTCTTTTTCTTTATATTCAGTATCGATAACTTTTATTTTGTTAACTGCATAATCATCAGCATCCAAAATAATGAACTTATATCGATCTTTAAACATGAACTCATCGCCTTGTTTTCCAAAGCGATCAAGGATTTCTTGACATAACCCACCAACGGTGTCATAGTCTGTTTCAAATTCATCCTTAAATTCGATGAGTTCAAAGAAGTCATCGATGTTCATTAATCCGTCAACAATATAAACACCTTCACCATTATCAATGTATTCTGGATCGTCATCATCAGTCTCATCAAAGATATCACCAACAATCTCTTCAAGGATATCTTCCATAGTGACGATGCCTTCAACTCCACCATACTCATCAATGACAATTGCAATATGAATCTTGGTGGTTTTGAATTCTTCTAATAAATCTAATAATTGATGGTTTCTAGGTACTGCTAATGGCTTATAACAAAGTGATAAAATATCCACATTTTCATCATTAAATAGGACTTTTGACAAAGATTTTACTGGCAAAACGCCAACAATATTATCAATTGTGCCTTCATAAACCGGTATACGAGAATGCTTAAAGATTTCACCTTCTTTAATGATTTCTTTTATATCGTCCGATGCATCAATAGCAAAGACATCAACGCGAGGAGTCATAATCTCGTGAGCCTCAATGTCATTTAGGTCAACCGCACTTCTAACTAGTTCGGCTTCATCTTCCTCTAAGTGACCAGTTTCTTCTAGTTCATCCACCATTTCAGAGATAACCTCTTCATTGATTTCATCCTCTTGTTTGCTCTTCTTAGAAAATAACCTACCAAATAATGAGAATAGCTTTGCAATTGGCCAAACAATAATTGCGCTAATATATTTGAAAATCAACACAGGATATACATACGCTAAAGATAGAGAATATGAGAATCTCTTAGAGAATGCTTTTGGAGTGAACTCGGCAAAGATAACAATAAAGACTGTAAATAAGATGGTTGTAACTGTGCTACCCCATTCTTGGTTCCAGTTAATACCAATAACCGTGATTAAAGAAGAAGCAACGATGTTCACTAAAGAGTTGCCAAACAATAAGCTAGCTATTGAGAATTCGTAATCATCCGCAATTTGTTTTGCTTGTTTTGCTCTCTTATTGCCTTTTTCAGCTTCAAGTTGCAATTTATCTCTATTAACAACACTATAAACCATATCTGCAGAAGAGAAGAATGCAGAGAAAATCGATAATATAGCGATAATTAACCAGTAATACCACTTCATATTATTTCTTCCTCCTTGTCATATTAGGTTCAGATATGTCTGAAACTATCTCTTCAAGGACATCTTCCATAGTGACCATTCCCACTACTTTATTGTGGGCATCTCTAACAATTGCGATATGGGTGTGATGCTTTTTAAAACCTTTAAAAAGGTCATCAATCATAATTGTATTATTAACAAAATATGGTCTTTGTAAAATGCTTCTGATAGATACATGTTTATCGTTAGCGTATTCTTCAAGATAAATCTTGACGACTAAAACACCAACGATATTATCAAAAACCTTGTCGTAGACAGGGATTCTAGAAAAGTTAGTGTTATTTATTATCGTTTGTAATTTATCGTTTGTAAGATCTTTGATGTTGATGGCAAACATCTCTTCTTTTGGAGTTAAGACTTGTTTTACGTTTGTGTCTAAATAATCTAGCGTTGATTGAACGATTTCTGCTTGATTCTCGTCGATCATGTCTTCTTCGCTAGCTTTTTCAACGACATCAGAAAATTCTTCTTCCGTAATCGTATCTTCTGGTTTTATTTTGAACAGTTTTTCCATTCCTCTCATTCCTAAATCAAAGATGAAGGTGATTGGGAAAAGAATGAGCATCAATACATAAGTTGGATAAGTAAATATTTTACTTAATGTATCAGGAATGCTTCTTGCAATGGTTTTTGGAAGTGTATCTCCCAGAACGAAAACCACGAAAGTTAAAATAACTGACGCGATTATAGAAATAGCGTATTCATCTAAAGATGATGCTTGGAAATAATGTATGAATAATGTTGTGCCAATTGCAGACATAGCAATGGCCACAACGTTGTTTCCGATTAATACTGTTGTTAAAGCTCTATCATAATTCTCTAATATTTTTAATAGAACCTTAGCATAACGTTTACCATTATCTGCTTCTACTTGTATCTTATATCGATTACAACACGCAAATGCGGTTTCAGCAGCGGAGAAAAAGAAAATTAGTAATAATAATATTACCAGCACTATCCATGATATAGCGGGATCAGGCATTAATTAACCAACTCCTTCTTTGACCTGCTGTCAATGTATGATTATATCATATATTGCATTTTTTGTGAGGAAAAGAAAAAGAGACTACTTAGTAGTCTCTAATTCATATTCATATAGAATTAATCGTCTTTTTCAACTTTTTTGCCGGCTTTAAGTTCTGCTTTCATTTCTTTGATCCAGTTAACTTTGCCGATTTCGCCTTGTTCAAGTCCGTCTTTATCCATACAGTCTTGAATTAATTCTTTGCAACGTCTGACTGATAATCCGCTCTTAACTTTGAAGACAAGTGGGATTTCAGCATACATTCCTTTATGTCCAGCGTCTTGGACAGGCATTTTGCTGTCTTTATAATCGTCTGGGTTTAAAGCGAAGTAGAGTTTTAAAGATTTACCTGCAACAGTGATTCTAACATACATTTTCTTATGTAAGCGGAATGTATCACCATTTGCGGAGATTCTGCTCTTTACACCATAAGAGAGGATTTCATTTTTGATTTCGTTATATAAATCTTGAACGTCTTTATCGGATTTTAATAATCTTTCTGCAAAAGTTAATCTTTCGTAGACTGGTTTTTCTTCTTTTGGTGCTTCTGGAACTATAGGAAGAGGAGCTTCAACTGCTTCAACTGCTGGAGCAGGTTCTGCTACTGGTGTTTCTTCAGCAACAGGTTCTTCTTTCTTTTCTTCAACTGGAGCTGGCTCTTCTTTCTTTTCTTCAACTGGAGCTGGGGCAGGTTCTGCTACTGGAGCAGGCGCAGCTGCTGGATTAACACCATTAATACCGCCATTGAAATATTGAACAACTAATGGTCCGCCAAATGTTGCACCAGTAATATTTTGACTGCCGCCTTGTCTAGAAGATTCATCAACCTTAGGTTGATTGACGTTATTTCTAGCAATTTCGTCTCTAACAATATCTCTAACAACTTCTCTTAATAATTGAGCTAATGAATTAGGATCAATTTGATTTTGAGGAGCTGGAGTATTATTGACGTTAACTTCGAGATGGTTATTTTGTTCTTCTGGTTTTTCTTCAACAGGAGCAGGTTCTTCTTTCTTTTCTTCAGCTGGAGCTGGAACTTCAATTGGATCTGGTTCTGGTTCTGGTTCGACGATAGGAACGATTTCCGTTGGTTTAGATTCTTCAACAGGTGCAGTTAATTCTTCACCAACTTGAACTGCTTCAGGAGCAATATTTTCTTCTGCTAAAACTGGTTCTGGTTGAGGTTGAGCAACTGTAGAATCAAAAACCACTGATGATTTAGTTGTTGCAGGAGCTTGTTTCTTCTTGCCAGCAGCATGTAACAACATAAAGTAAGTGATAATGCAGAAGATAAATGCAAGAACACCAAATAATAATGTGAGCAATGCTAACACACCTGGCAATACTTCAATTGTTTTCTTAAACATTCCAACAACGGAATAGAAATATGTTTGACCACTTGTTAAGATTACAGCAGCGACAAAAATATTAGCTAATAATAATAGTGAGAACCAAACGTATTTGCCTTTTTTCTTGCTGGCAAAAACGATAATACCAACAATAATTGCCGCAAATAATAATCCACAAACAACATAGCCAACAATGCTCATTACTAATGGTGACAAACCACTATATGAACAAAGAGCATTAAACGCAAAACCATAGTATGAGGATGGGTTAAATGGGAAGATAAATGAACCAATTATTAATGTGACAATGCCTTTTAAAGAATCCATAAAGTGAGCTGTGCCGTTAAGTAACAACAAACCAACTTGGAGTCCTAAAAATGCAATAGCAAAAATAACGCTTAGTACCACCATAGTAACTAAAGATTTACTTTTTTTAGAGCTATTACTCATATATAAACTCTCCTTTATAATTTTAAGTCTTTTTCAATATAACACATGTGCGCGAAAATGTGCAAAAAAAATCGCAAATTTGCGAAATTTATTGCATTTTTGCCGTTAAATTTACAGTTTTTGCGATATTTTTATTGAATTAATACCAATTGTTAGAAACATAGAATACTGCTAGTGAACCAGGGCCAATATGGGTTCCAGAAACAAAATCGTAATCATATATTTCTACGTTTTCCACTCCACCTTCATTAAGCATTTTCTTTAGTTTCTCAGCATCCTCAATGACGTTACAATGTGTGATGTAAACAATTTGAGGCAAATCTTTGTTGATGGATTCCACGCACTTCTTTGCAAGCTCTTTAATAGCGTTGGCTTTTCCTCTAGCAGTACCAGCAAAGGCAATCGAGGATTTGTTGCTTCTCTTGAGTAAGATTTTGACATTGAGGAAGTTAACAAATCTTGCTAATGTTTTTCCTACTCGACCAGTCTTGATGAGGTATTGAATGTCATCTACAGTGAAGTCGCTTTTGACGTAATGTTTAAACTCTTCACATTCTTTAACTATCTCTTCAAATGTCTTGCCTTGTTGAGCGAGTTCATAAGCGTGAATCGCTTGTAATCCTTCACCAAATCCTGCTGTCATGCAGTCGATAACTTCTACAACTGTTTCGCCTTTTTCTAAGTTGATATCATCTCTTGCTAAACATGCAGATTGATAAGTACCAGAAATGCCTTGTGCCATTGTGAAGCAAACAACTTTATTTCCAGCTTCCACTTCTTTTCTAAATGCTTCTTCATAATCTCCAGGAGTCACTAAAGAAGTTCCAATCTTTTTCTTATCTGCAACTGCTTGATAATAAATCTTGGAAAACTCATCGATGTTATCAATCCCGTCATAACAAAGATATTCATCATCTTCTATTCTGAGATGAACGTTCATGATTTTTATATCTAATTTTTTATCTTCTAATATTGTTTTGAATAGATTGCTGACCGCGTCAGCGTATATTTTAATTGCCATATTTTTTATTCCTCAGAAATATATTAAATATTTCAGGAGAGTATAATATCACAATCAAAAAGATTATGACAATATCATTGGCAAAAATACTGTGAGGAAAATAATGACGATAATAGCTAGCACAAGAGAGATTTTGCTCCAAATAAGTCCAATGTGTCTTTTTCTAATACGCGGATCGTAGTGTTTTGAGTTATTTATAATTTCTGCTTCGCCTGTGCTTTCCATGGTAATAGCTTCGTCTTTATTTGCTAATGTTGAGCCAAAAGTCACCACTGTTTCATCTGGATTGAGATGGACAATAGTTTCAAAGTTATAAGTGTAATTACGTCTAAAACGTGGTTCAAAAATGCCGAATAGAGAAACCACAAAATAAAGCATAGATTTAATCCACCATCCCTTAACTAAATATGGATGGAATTTGTCCAATGCTATAGTGATATGATCATCATTAGTTTCAAATTGGAATACACGATATTTGGTGTTTTTATCTAAGATAAAATCAACGTTTTGACCGTTTATTAAAATATAGTCGGATAGGTCTTTAAAACGATGCCTAATTGTTACTTTGCTCATTATTTAACACCTGACCTTGAAACAAGAAAAATCACTAAAGAAATAGCAAGGAACACACCACAAATTACTATTGCGGCAACGCGACTTCCGATACCTTCTTTTTTACGATCTATGATTGTGAAAATTAAAGCTAAGGCAAATAAGGCAGCTTGAAGTGATAATGTAATTGGGAATACTATTTGTTGGACATTCATAAAAACATTCATGTCAACATGACCTATCGATGCCCACATTTTAGAAATAAAGTTGTCTTTTATTGTGAAAATTAATCCAACTGTAGCAACTACGACAACAACGGTAATCATGAAAATGAACATGAAATATATCGCAATAAATAACGCTGCTGTTAACGGCATAATGGCTAACAAAAAGTTTGCAACGGTTAAGAAAATAGCAAGGCCGACAAAAATGTCTGCTAGATGCCTAACACCATAAATCTTTTCTATGCGTGTTTTTATTGGCTTAACAATCTTTTCTGGCTCGTAAATATTCTTAAGTTCCATATTTCAATTATATGTGTAATGTTGTTAGCTGTCTATGCATATAGACTTAGAAGTCAACATGCTCCAATTCTTTAGAAGCTACTTTATAAACAACAAAATGTAAACAAACATATATGACTAGTGCTACAGCAAGAACGATAAATTGATTGCCTATGCCACTACTACAAAGGAAGATAGCATATCCCTCACATCCTGGAATATATGGGATTGCTATAGTAAAAATACCCAAATAAATAACATACCCTATTATCGTTAGTAGGGTTGACATGACAATCGATCTGCCTTTTTTGTAATAAATAGCAAAATAAATCAAGTCAGCAATTGCATATCCAATTAAAGCAATGCTAATAATTGAAACAAATCCATCCAATCCGAGACCTAGATTTTTAGCAGGTGTTCCGCTACTAGTGATAGCAGAAGAATGAACTACTAGTGCTGCTGGATATAAGCACGCCATTATGATGATAAAGACAAATTGAATAGTTGCAACTGTGATAAGTCTAGCTAAAACAATATCTTTTTTCCTGACAGGCAAAAGAGTTGAAAACAGTAAATCATTGCTTTGTTGGCCTTTGTTAGCGCCTAAAAACAATATTGGATAGCATACTAATATGTAAATAAATCCCACAGCGACCGGATAAGAAGGAATCAGAATCATAAAAGGGAAAAGGATAACAAATATATAGCAAATTGGATGCATTGCTAATTTGAATTCTTTATAAAGTAAAGCTTTCATTGTTTTTGCTCCTTTCTAAATAAACCATTATTTCCTCAAGATCAGGTTCTGTTGGATCAATTCCATTATTAGTAAATAATTCTTTCTTATCAGAAGATATTAAACCCTCGATATGGTCATCTAATTCTTTGTACGCTATATAATCGTCTAATAGAGATTTGTTCTTGGTATTATCTTTGATAAACAAGTATGAATTCACAAATCCTTTTTTATCACCTGTATAAACAATTTCGCCATCATGTATATAAGTAATATCAGTTGCGCATTTATCCAAATCACTTGTAATGTGAGTTGAGAACAATATTGCACGTTCGCCGTTTTTGACAATTTCTCTAAAAATATCAAGCACTTCTTCTCTTGATACAGGATCAAGTCCAGAGGTTGGTTCATCTAATATTAAAAGTTCAGCTTTGTGAGATAAGGCTATTGCTACCGAATATTTCACTTTCATTCCGCTTGATAACTCTTCAAGCTTTTTATTAATGTCCAAATTAAATAGTTTACAAACTTCTACAAATTTTTTTTCATCAAAATCTTTATAAAATCTTTTCGTAACACTGACTAGTTGTTTAATAGTGCGGTTTGGATAATAATTCAATTCACTTAGCGCAAAGCCAATTTTTTGTTTGTTCTC
This sequence comes from uncultured Erysipelotrichaceae bacterium, assembly GCA_902803285.1. Taxonomy (GTDB): domain Bacteria; phylum Bacillota_I; class Bacilli_A; order RFN20; family CAG-826; genus UBA2450. The sequence goes on from CADCPC010000007.1 coordinate 8,467, forward strand.
CAATTCATTTTCTTTCATTTCTTTTCCAAAAGCGTATATTGAACCACTTTCATAATGAACTAGATTCATAATGCATTTTAATGTTGTTGTTTTACCTGCACCATTACGTCCTATGAAGCCCATAATTTGTCCAGGTTTTATATCAAAAGAAACATCTTTTAAAGTAAAAGAATGGTAATGTTTTGTTACGTTATCAAGTTTTAATAATTCATTCATACTACTTTTTATCTAAAAGAGAATAGAATGCATCGGATTTTACAATTGCGATGCCTCTATTTTTATCTCCCATCACCATCAACGTATCACCTTCAGCAATATTAAACATCTCCCTGGCTTCTTTAGGAATTGTAATTTGACCTTTAGGTCCTACTTTGACGCTAACAATAAACTTATCGTTTTTATCTTTCATAGTATTCTTACCTTTCTTACTTTTCTTACATTATATTACCATTTTTAGATTGTGTCAATCGATACATTTTTTATTTAATTGTGAAAATTTTGCCAATATCTCCCATATCTAATAAATGAAAGGAGACCATTCATTATATAGAAAAAAGAAAACGCCCACATATTTCTATGCGAGCGTGTCCATAATATCTACTTATTATTTCTTTTTGAATAAGGCTAAGAAATCTGCCCAAGTTTTCTTTTTGATAACAAACCAAACTAGAGCGAATCCTCCAACACCTACGACTAAAGCGGAACCGATAACGATGCCTACTACTGCGCCAGCTGGTAAGTCAGAACTCTTATCTGGAGTAACTGGATCAACTGGAGTATCTTTAGCAGTCACTGTGATTTGATATGTGGCAGTTTTTGTAACATTCCCTTCAGTGTAAGAAACTGTAATAGTTTGCTTACCTTCTTGATTCATGTCATAGCCAGTGATTTCAACATTACTTAATGCAATTGTCTCACTACTATCATCAGAATAATGAGCGGTAACCACCAATCCTTCACATGTGAAGGAATCACCGACGGTGAATGTCGTTTTATAAGTTCCTGATAAGGTAATGGATTCTAATACTGGAGAGGTAGGAATATCACCATAAACAGCATTTAATACAACATCACCGGTAATGGTAATGGAACTTGTTAAAACTTTCACACCATTAATTTCCCAATGTTTAAATTCTTTTCCACTATCTGGAGTAAATGTTGGAGTAGGTAATGTATATTCACTACCATAATCTTTATTAACTGGTTCCATGGTACCAGTAGCACCACCACTACAAATAAATGTAATGGTATGACTATCAATACCCCAAATAGCGTATAAGGTGATATTGTCATTAATCGTGATGGATGAATCAGAAATGATACTTCCACTATCACTATATGACCAACCTAAGAAATGATGATGTTCTGGAGCGGTAAATCCATTATCAGGTAAGGTATAGGAAGAACCATCTGGTTTAACGACATCTTCCATAGTGCCGCTACCACCATTACTATCAAAACTAATGGTATATTTAGTAATTTCTTTCCAAATCGCTTTGATTTTTGTATCGGTGGATACATTGAAAGATTGATTTGGATTTAATTTTAATGGCGAACCATTACCAATAGTCACTTCCCAATAATGGAATTCATAACCATCTGGCGCCTCAAAGATATCGCCACTTGGAAGTTTATATTTTGAACCTTCACTGACAGCGATTGGTAAAACGTCTTTACTTCCACCATTAGCGTTATAACTAATCACGCAAATAGCGGCTCCTTTTTCTCTATATATCGCTATAGCGGTAATATCCTTTGTCCAAGTATATTGATATTTCACGCTCGCTTGATATATTTCGCCCTCGATTTCCCAATGGTCAAATTCGTATCCACTAGGTGCACTAAAGGTTGGTTTTGGTAAATAGAAGTTACTATTATAGCAGACAATTCTGTCATCCATTTTGCCGCTACCTAATCCGTGATCAAGGGTAATAGTATAATCAGTACTAGAGATTCTTGCTTGATAATAGGCGGAAGCATTAACAGTCACTTCTTCTTTCGCTGGGTGAGTGGCACCAAAAACATCTAACCAACCATTAAATCTTAATCCATCTGGTAATTCATAAGGGAATTCTGGTAGATAAGTTGTTTCTCCACATACATAATATTCAACAAAAGTATCTTTATCTTCGAGGTTAGGATCAAAGGAAAGGAAACAGTAATTGCCATAATGAATATCGAATTCGCTTTCTAAACTGATATCATTTTTATATACCGCTTTAATATGGGCGGTGATATTGTCACCAGGATAATAGTTAGGTAAAACTGGGATTAATTCATATTCTTGCTCTGCATTTAAAACATAGAAATCTAAATCATTTTTTGGATCGATGAGATCTTTTGTTCCATCTTCATATAAGACATAGGCTTCTAATTTATCGAAAGATATATTTACTTTACCTATGGTATAGGGTCTAATAGGTTTAACATCAATGCCGACTGGTTCTCCCCAAACAGCGGAGATGGCCATATTTCCACGGATGAAAACACTATCATATGGATTCATTAATCCATAAGAGCCGACATTCCATCCTATAAATGGCGCGCCACCTTTTGCGAATTCTGTGTTCGCTGGTAAGGTATAGAAAGTACCAGCGATAACATCGACTGGTTCCATTTCACCAGTTCCACCAGAATTATCGAAATCAAGTGTGTAAACTGTTTGTCCGGTTGGTTCGTATTCGGCGATGAAATATGTATTATCATCGGGAACGGTATAAGATTCGTTTGGTAAAACATTTTCTTTAGTCCATTTTTCATGCCAATGAACAAAGTATTTACCGACAGGAGCTTTAAATCCTGTGCTTTCAAATGTTCTCACATTAAATGAAGTGCCTTCTAAGGAATTAAATACTAAGCAATTACCTTTTCCATCATCGTATCTAACTTCGTAAATATCTTTTTCGGACCACGAAGCATAGAAAGTGGTATCCGTTCCTAATTCAATGCTTTCTCCAGGAGCATATAATTCTTCGCTATCAGTGGATAATTTCCATCCTCTAAATAACAAGGAATCGTCACTGTTAGTGTAGTCACATTCTGGTAATTTATAGAATTTGGTATGAACAGGAACGGGTTCCATTGTTCCTATTCCACCATTAGAATCAAATGTCACTATATAATCATAACTAACAACAGGTTTAGCAATCACATGTGCTTTAGTGGCGAATACGCCGTCTTCGACGATGCTATCGTCATCTAAAACAAATTCATGGCTTGGGGCTAATACTGTATTAATATCAAAGATATTGCTACGGCAAGCCAATCCTTCAAATTCACCACCATAAATTTTTACATTTTCACTTTGTGAAGCATTTTCAGCAATCAAATATAAACCATACGCTGGTCTATTGGAAGTATTACATCCATCAAGCAAAAATTTGCCACCATTAATGGTGACGCTGGCTTCTCCACCATATAAAGAAGCCTCGAA
>CADCPC010000008.1 GCA_902803285.1 uncultured Erysipelotrichaceae bacterium
TAATGATAATTTTATTTATCTGCTATGCAGTTATATATAATTTGGTTTATATTATTTCCATGCATAAAGAACAAGAAGTCGATATTTATGAACAATCAATAACCACCACCTTTAGACAACCTTTATGGTCTAGGTTTTTGAAAGGTTTACACGAATATTCTCTAATTAATGAAGGGGATGTTATTTGCGTATGTATTTCGGGCGGAAAAGATAGCATGGTTCTCGCCAAACTCTTTATGGCGTATTCCAAATTCATGAATGATAAGATTCAAATCAAATATCTAGTCATGAATCCTGGATATAACCAAAAGAATATCGATTTAATTAAGCACAATCTTGAAACATTACATATTCCTGCAGAGATTCATGAAACAAATATCTTTGATATTGCTAATGCTCAAACTAAAAGCCCATGTTTCTTATGCGCTAAGATGAGAAGAGGAGCATTATATAACATTGCTAAAGAAATGGGATGCAACAAAATTGCTCTAGGTCATCATTATGACGATGTTATAGAAACAACATTAATGAATCTTCTCTCTAGTGGTTCTTTTCAAACTATGCTTCCAAAACTACATTCCACTAATTTTGAGGGCATGGAACTCATTAGACCAATGTATTACATCAGAGAAAAAGATATTATTAGATTTGCTAAAGCTCATAATCTCCATTTTTTAAACTGTGCATGTCGTTTTACTGAAAGAAGCGAAAATGGAGAACTTGAGAGTAGAAGGAAATATATCAAACAATTAATCAAAGAACTAAAGAAAAACATCCCTCAAGTTGAAAAGAACCTTTTTGTGGCTCCTGATAATGTCACACTCGATATGATTCTTGGTTATAAAAAAGGAGGAGAATATCACTCCTACCTTGATGATTATGATAAAAAATAATTAGTTTTTAAAATCGATTAAATCTTTTAACACTTCACTAGCGATAATGTTGCCCGCTACAGGTGGGACAAAAGATGTGCTTCCAGGTACATCTCTTTTTTTGCCATCACTAATTTTATATTGCGGAGTAATAGGTTTTTCTTTGGAATAAACAACCTTCAAATGTGTGATGCCTCTAGATTTTAATTCTCTTCTTAAAACTCTTGCTAACGGATCATAACTTGTCTTAGAAATATCGCTAACTTCTAACATAGTTGGATTGATTTTATTTCCACATCCTAAAGCCGAAATAATTGGCGTTTTGCTATAAAAACAACAGCAAATTAGCGATATTTTGCTAGAAACTGTGTCAATCGCGTCAACTACATAGTCATAATTTGCAAAGTTAAAATCCTTTTCGTTTTCCGGCAAATAGAAGCATTTCCTTTTCTCGATTTTAGCTTCTGGATTAATACTCAAAATATGTTCTTCCATAACATCAACTTTGCTTTGTCCAATTGTCTTTTCATTAGCGATCAATTGTCGATTAATGTTAGTGATATTCACTTCATCATTATCCACTAAAAGGAAGTCAGAAATGCCGCTTCTAGCTAAAGCGTCACAGACATTTCCACCTACTCCTCCTAAACCAAAAACAGCAACTTTTTTGCTTTTGAGTATATCTAGGTTTTCTTTGCCTATTAACATTTCTAATCTTTGAAATCTATTATCCATAATTATTCCTTAAATAGATGTGAAATCATCTTCTCATATCTTGCCCAGTGTTTCTTTTTATGTTTTCTTGAACATAGCCCTTCTCTTAAGGCAATACTCTTATCAGTAAGTGATAATATTATAGCTTCTTTAGTTTTAGGGTATTCTTTAAAATTCACTGGCCACATGTGTGACTCGATAACTTTTTTAACTAAATCATTAACTCCGAATTCTTCCACCGCGTGTTGAGCTGCAATATATGGATGTCTTTGACCATGGTGTCTCTTTTTAGATTTATCTTGTCTCCAATCATATAGATAGTAGTCATGAAGAATAGAGGCAATTAACACTGCTTCAGCATCAACGTTTTTTCTTTTTAACGCACGATGAACGGCAAGTCTCGCCACTCTAAAAGAGTGCATGAAGCAGTTACTGCCTCTATGCATCTGTACTTCCTTCATTTTTGCCACTCGTGGATCATGGAGGAACTGTTGATATATCTCTTCTAGCCTTTTCTTTTTATCTTCTAACTCCATATTATCCAAATAATTTGGTTGATAAGTATCTATCTCCTCCGTCTGGGAAGATAACAACAACGTTTTTATCTTTAAATGATTCTCTACTTGCTAATTCAATAGCAGCTTTTAAAGCAGCACCGCTAGAAATGCCAACTGAAATATTTTCTAATTCTCTAACTTCTCTACCATATGTGAAAGCGTCATCATCACTTATAGTGATAACTTCATCGTAAATAGAGGTATCCAATATTTCAGGAACAAATCCAGCGCCTATTCCTTGAATGCCGTGTTTTCCTTTTTCACCCTTAGATAAGACTGGCGAACCTGAAGGTTCTACTGCCACTACATAAGTATCTTTATTATGTTCTTTTAGATATCTACCTGCGCCAGTAACTGTGCCACCAGTGCCAACTCCTGCTACTAAAGCATCAACTTTGCCATTTAATTGCTCGTAGATTTCAGGACCAGTAGTTTCATAGTGAGCCCTTGGATTATTAGGATTAACAAATTGCCCTAATATTATGGAGTTAGGCGTTTCTTTATTTAATCTTTCGGCTTCCTTGATTGCTCCATTCATTCCTAAGGAGGCATCAGTTAACACTAATTCAGCACCATATCCCTTCAAGATATTTCTTCTTTCAATAGACATACTACTAGGCATGGTTAAGATAACTTTATAACCTTTTAATCTGCCAATATAAGCAAGTCCAATACCAGTATTGCCACTAGTAGGTTCAATAATAACAGAACCTTCTTTTAATAATCCTTTTTCTTCAGCGTCATTAATCATATATAAAGCCACTCTATCTTTGATAGAACCAGCAGGATTATGCGATTCAAGTTTAGCAAAAATCTTACCGTATAAACCGTATTTTTGTTCAATATTCTTAAGTTCTACAATAGGGGTGTTTCCAATAATAATTTTTTCCATAATAATCATCCTTGAAAATAATCTTAAAAAATATTATTTATTCATTCAAGAATAACGATAATAAAAAGAACACGAATGTGTGTCATCTGTGTTCATCGTATTTTAATTATATTTCTCTAATAGTTTGAGAAGGTGCTTTCTTGGTCGCTATAACAGCAGGGAAGAAGGCTGACATCAAGCTGATAGCTAACGCAACAACTGGAATGATTAATGCAGCCCACCAATGCAATACTGCGAAGTTAGATACCACTGCTACTGAAACCGCTGATTCAATATATTTATTAATAAGTGGCACAGCGGCAAAAGCAATGCTAACACCTAACAAACCAGAGATAAATCCAACTATTCCTTGTTCGGTTAAGAATATAGACCTAACAAATGTACCTTTTGCACCTAGCGAACGATATAAGCCTATCTCTTTCTTACGCCCGTTAACTTCTAATATTGTTAATAAGGATGTAACTAATAACGAGAAGAAGATAACAACTACGATAACCGCAACAAGAACTGCAAGTAAGATGCCAACATACTTATCAATCATGTTCATAATCGCTCCACCAATATCAGAATAAGCGATTTGTCCACCATCTTTATGATCTTTGTTCCATTGTTCTAACACTTTAATAGCTCTATCTTTCATCGCGAAATTTTTCGCCATGATTTCGATTTGATAAACACTATCATCAACTCCATACATCTTTCTGTTAAGGATATGATTGTAGATACCGTTGATATCGATAGAGTCACCACTAGTTTTAGTTTGTGCAGCGCTATCGATAATGTCATAGACTGCTGGCACTTTTAATACATTTTCTTTTCTATTGAATGAGATATGCTGGCTATATTCACTAGCGAATACTGTCTTGCTATTTTCCTCTAAGAATAAATCACTATATGCCTTAGTGTAGTAAATACCTGATTTTAAATATGGGAAGAATTGTTCTTTCTTTGGCCTGATAATGCCAGTAATTGTCATCATGTGGCCAATGTTTTCGTCTTCAAACATTGAATCTAATAATGATGGTTTGCGGAAGAATGACAATGTTCTAGTTTCATCCTCAGGAATGAAATAATCTTCCGCCTCAATGAGTTTTTCGTTCATCTTGGCGATATTGTCTTTACCACCTAAACGATAATATTGAGCGGCTTCAATTAAGATATTTTGAATTTCATCTAATTGTTTGCCTTCCTTTTTTAATGTATCAGGATCTTTAGCAAACTTTGCAGTTGTATCTTTAGCAGCTTTAATTGGCTTGCCATAATATTCATCATTGTTCACAAACTTGAACTTCTTTGCCATGAGGGTGTCGAACTCAACCGTTTCACCTTTTAATCCTAATAAATCTAACATGTGTGTTGGGAAGGAATCATGGTTATCAAGGACCACTATTAATTCGTTATCTTGTGTAGGAAGTCGGCCATAAACTAAGTCATAAGTCTCATTTAATTGGTCATTTCCACCATAGAATGGTCTGAAATAATTAGCAGCATCTTTAAAGAATGTATCAAATCCAGTAAAGGCAGCAATATCGCTTGCTTCAAAAGAGAAAACCTCGTCATTTTCGCCCTGCATCAAGATTGTTGGAGTTAATCCTTTTCTTAATGTTAAGCAGTCTGCATCAACATCATTCTCTTCAAAACCTTTTTTAACATATTCAACATATTCTGAAGTGATTGTGTTAATACCAGTAGTAGATTCATCATTATCAATACGATGGATTTTGCCATCACTAGGATATAGAGGAGCATCTGTAGTCAAAAAGCTAGTGCCTGTTCCAATATAAACACTACTAACTGTTACTGGATAGCTCTTTAATGTATCTCGTTGTAGATTGTTTGAGAATATTTGTGAACCAGATAAAGCCGCAACTGCCACACCAATTGTGAAAACTGACAATGTGTTAATTGCAGTTAAGAAGCCATATCTGCCACGTTTATGAATTAGACGTTTGAACGCTAAAGGAATAACAGATTCTGGATGTTTGAAGTGTTTAATTTTTCTTGTCGGTTCAAATTTGTCATCGATAGAAATCGCGTTATCACTGACAATTCTTCCGTTAGATAAAGCCACTATACGGTCGGAATATTCATCAGCTAATTGACGGTTGTGAGTAACCATAACCACGAGGATACTGCTTGATAATTCCTTCAACAAAGACATAACTTCAAGGCTAGAATCTTCATCAAGAGCACCAGTAGGTTCGTCAGCTAACAAGATGCCTGGATTATTAGCAAGAGCTCTAGAAATAGCCACTCTTTGCTTTTCGCCACCAGACAATGTGCTAGGTAGTCTATCCTTGAGATGAAGGATGTTGAAACGTTCTAAAAGCGACAGAACTCGCTTATTTTCAGCATTTGCATCGATAGTAGAACCAATATTAAATGCTAATTTTACGTTATCAAAAACAGTAAGGTGTTCAACGAGGTTATATTCTTGATAAACAAAGCCGATTCTGTAGTGTCTAAACTCATCTTTTTGTGCTTCTGTGAACTTAGAAATATCTACATCGTTAAATAAAATTTGGCCTGAAGAAGGTGTGTCTAAAAGAGACAATAAATTAAGGAATGTGGTTTTACCACATCCTGATGGGCCAAGAATAGAAACTAGACCTTTGTCAGGCAAAGTTAAAGTAATACCTTTGAGTACTTTGTACTCTTTCTTTGTCCCTTCTAGAACATATTTTTTTTCAATGTTTCTAATCCTAATCATACGGTCTTTTTTGTCTCTTTTTCAGGCGTTTATCAAACATGTTCGCCCTCTTTTTATATATATTTTATAAAATAATTATAGATTTTTACTTTACTCCGTGCTACATTTATTTTGAATTTAGACACAAGGAGGTCAAATAATGAAGAAAAGAAAACTTTTCAACTGTATTGTCGCACTTGCTAGTGTTGGCTTCATGGTTGGTTGTTCTGCATCCAATTTAAGAAGCTCAGGCAATGGTTTCAATCAATACGAGATTAGCAATCACGCTACTGATGAAGCTGAAGCTGAAGAACTAGATTTTACAGGCGACATCGAAATTAGCACAGAAGGTGCAGCTACAAAAGAAGAAATTCTCGAATTAGCTTATAGCCTTTATAGCAAACCATTCATCGATTACTATGTTAATCAATTGCCAAAATTAGCTGATTTCTTTTTTGAACACAACACATTCACTCTTAATGAAGTTGAAGTTATAGTCAAGATTGTTTTGACTGAATTACCTCAATTAGTTAAAGATCCTAGTAGCAGCCATGACCAAGGCGCTAACATAATCATTCAATTATTGACTAGAGTGGACATCGACAAAGTTATCGATATGGCCCGTGGCATTATCGGTGATGAAGAAGCTCTTAACGAAATCAAAAACTTCACTGAAATTTCTGCAACTCAAGCTACTGGCATTTACGCAAATGCTGCAGAAGCTTTACCAGAAGATGAAGAACTTCAAGAGTTGGCAAGATTAGAAGAAGTGTATCGTTATAATCTAAGAACACTCAACGCTGGCGGAGGTTTATCTCTATTCGACATCATCCCAGATGCAATTAATGACAAAGATGTTGTTGTTATGCTTAGAGTTGTCAGCCATATGTTTAAGACATTATCCACTGAATTAGATGAATATGCTTTTGGATATCTCTTATCTAGTTTATTCAGAATGGGCGATGAAACTTACAGAGAAATGTGTGCAAGATACACAATGGCTCACTTAGAAAAATACTTACAAGATTTGGGTTCTGCTCTTTCTAAAATGAATTTAACTGTTGAAACATGGGAAGGATTCTTAAATGGATTCGCCGCTACAGTTCAATACATGAATAATAATGCTGCTCAAACAGATAACATATTTAGTGTTAGAGAAAATAGAATTATCGGCTTATTCTCTGAACAAGTTGCTTCTGTTATGGAGCCTATCACTGGAAGCGGATTTAAAGTTTTAATTAAATTTATTGCCGAATTTCTCGCGCATGTCGATCAAGACATTATTGACGAAATCACAGAACATGCTTCTGATATGTCACAATTTGATCCATCTAAAATCATTGATATCTATAACGAAGTTTATGGTTTATTAACAGAATCAGAAAAGAACGATTTAGATGCTCAATTATCAGTGTTTGGCATTGATATCCATAACTTAAATACTGATATTGGATCATTAGATCCAGATAGCCGTTCAGCAATTGGACCAGTTATCGACTTAATTAATATCAATATCACAGTCCCTATTCTTGCTTATTTCGGTGATGGTTTTAAAACTGAAAACCCATATGAAGAAACAGGTTTTGAAGTTCGTGTCAGCACACAAAATGCAACTCAATTAACATTTAGAGAAGGTGACACTATTACTGAGGAAGATTTAATCTCTTACATTACTTCCGAATATAGTTTTGAAATCACTTTCGATGGTCAACCATCATCAACTAGTTACCACAATACATATAGAGACAAACCAGAATATCGTTCAAACATTGTATTCTCTGAATCCACAGTTGATACATCAGCTGCTGGAAACCATGGTGAAGTCATCTTTACATTAGATACAAAATTTGAATATCATGATTATGAAACTCAGGAAGATTTGCTTTACGAATTCCAAGGTGTCGAAATTAGATGGTATTACGAAGTCGTTTCAAACGAAATTGATTTCTATGGTTTAGGTTTCTCTGCTGAGCTTTACGATAAAGTAAGCGGCACTATCGAAAGTTATAGAAAAGACAGCAATGGTGTTAAAGCATCACAAGAACCTAACACTCTTGAAAAAAGTATCTATGTTGTTCAAGACGGAAATTACGCTATCGATGAACTCGCAATCAAAGTCCAATACACATTAGGATATAGCTACGATAAGAATATGAAGAGATACACCTACGCATATGGTGATACTGTTTATTTCAACTTATCTGATTTAACAAGAAATGAATTAGGTGAATTCTGGGTAGCAGATGATTACACAATTGAAAACGCAACTGGAGGAGATTCTATTGCCGCTAAATTGGTATTCAAATACAAAGTAGTTAAAGGCATCCAAAGTACAGATATGGATGGCACATACTACGATCCAGGATTTATTTACGGAGGTAACTAATATGTTGAAGAGATTTGTCGCAATATTAGCAGCAGCTTCCACAGTCGTCGTTGGAGGCGGTGTCGGAATAGCTTACTTAGTAGCACCATCACATGCTACTAACCCTATCGTACCTCCACCAGTACCAGAAGTAGTCGTTTTAGAATCTATCGCTGCTACTGGTTACACAACACAATATGACTTAAATGCTGAATTCTCATTTGATGGCGTTTGTACTGCAAACTATTCAAATCCAGAATATAACAAAGAGGTCACTCCAACATGGTCCACACCAGATATGACAACTAAAGGAGAAAAAGGAGTTGTCTTAACTTATACTGAAGATGGTGTTACCGCTTCATTCACCTACAATATCCTCGTTGGTGAACAACCTGAACCACCACATCCAGAACACTCTTATTTAATTGGATTAGAAATTACAGGCGCGACAACCAAGTTCAAATTAGACGAAGAATTCGTTTTTGATGGTGTTGTTACCGCTTTATACACTAACCCAGAAGATAACAAGGAAGTCGAACCAGTTATTGAATCATTCCCTAACATGGAATTAGAAGGTAACCAAGATGTTATTCTTTCTTGGACTGATGAAGATTCAGGAATTAAAGCTACTAACTTCTACACAATTACAGTTGGTAGAGAACCAGAAGATCCAGAAGTTATCGCTCGTAGAGAATTATTACAAGCCTCTATTTATATGGATTTCAATGGCTACAGAGTAGAATTTGACGATCTCACTAGTGGTTACAATGAAGACTACATTATGTCAAAAGACCTTGTATATAAGGAGAGATTCTTTAATAGCAATCACAACTCTTATTACCTATACGAAACATTTATCACTACAACAAGTAGTGAAGGCAGTTGGCAATATGGTCAATTCTACTCAATTAAGAGATTTATTAATTCACAATTTGCCGGCTATTCTGCAATTAGCAGTAACAATAATATGAGCGAGCAACTCGACAAATATTACAAAACCCATATTAATTTTGACGACAGCAAGCTCCAATATGAATCCACAAAAAGAGGAGTCTATTCATTCTCTACAACTGAAGATGAAGTCTTAATTCAACAATACGCAGAATTCGCACATCTAGAAGATGCTAGTGTTATCAGCAAGCTTTATATCAACTTATTAGCTGATTTAAACACTATCAATATTTCAATCGAATCAACTGATAGCACACTTAATAGCCAAATGATAATTACATACTATGAAAATAGTGATGTCAGTAAAATGGATTTACCTGGATATGCAAGTTCAGCATATGAAAATAGAAATGCAACCAGTATTGAATATGATGGATATGCTATTATCCCTACTCCATTAAATTACTATGCTAGTAGTCCTGATAATTACTTCAGCTTTGTGCAACCAAAATCAGGTAACTATTGCAATTACGGTAGTGATCCAACTTTAGAAGAGAAACTCTCATTCACAGTTGGTGCATTAAACATCAATGATGACAGATATAGTGACTTGCTTGATAGGTTCAATACATGGGGTTGGACAGATGAAGGCGATGGCAGATACACTAAAGCATTTGAATCAAGTGAAGAAGGCTATGAAGAAGGCGCTAACTATTACCACGTCGTAACAGTTAACAGATTCCCTGGCAACAGTGACTTATATCCATATGATATCGTCACATTAACTCACGAAAGAGTTGCTATCAACTAATTCGTATCAAAACAAAATTAAGCATTGGTTTTACCGCCAATGCTTTTTTTATTACGTATATGTATGTGTATATCACTATGCACACACGTAATAACTAAATTAATTGATAATGCACATAAGTGCGGTACACGCATATATACGCACATGCCCATTAGACACAAAAAAACCGAGTTTTTAGGCTCGGTTTGCTTTAACTAGTATAAATTATTGTTCGACTTTGTTTTCAGCGATTACTTTGTCTTTTAAGAATTCTGGTAATTCTTCATATCCGACAAATTCACGGTTGAAGAATCCACTAGCCTTAGTTAAGGATTTAAGTTTAGTAACGTAGTCAACAATTTCAGCTTCAGGAATGAGGGCTTCAATTTCTTGAGTACCATGTTCCTTCTCTTCGATGTTTTGAATTCTGGCTCTTCTAGTATTTAAGTCAGAAAGAATATTACCGGTATAAGCTGTATCAGCGTTAATCTTAATCTTCATGATTGGTTCTAAGATAATTGGACGACATTTTAGATATGCGTCTTTGAAGGCTAAGATACCTGCCATCTTGAAGGCTTGTTCATTAGAATCAACTGGGTGATATTTGCCATCAACTAATACGCCTCTAACTCCGATAACTGGGAATCCAGCGAGTAGACCACTATTGAGGGCTTCAAAGAAACCTTTTTCAACAGCAGGGAAATAGTTTTTAGGAACTGCACCACCAAAGACTTCTTCTGCGAATGAATTTTCTTCAGCAGGTTCAAATCTCATCTTAACAACACCATAGAATCCACTACCACCAGATTGTTTGACGTATCTACCATCACCTTCAGCAGTGCCTTTAATAGATTCACGATAGATAACTTTCATCTTTTCAGTAGTTAATGAGATCTTATAAATATTCTTAAGTTTTTCAATAACATAAGCGATATGGGATTCACTTAAACCACCTAATAATAATTGTTTAGTTTCATTATTACGTTTAACTTCTAATGATGGATCTTCTAATTGTAATTTAGCTAGAGCAGGTCCAAGTTTGCTTTCATCATTCTTATTTTCTAAGATGATTGCTTTGAAGATAACAGCGGTTGGATATTTAGCAGGTTTGAAAATTGTAATATTTTTAGGAGCGGATAATGTGTCGCCAGATTTGACATTTTCAAGTCTAGTAACAGCACCGATATCACCAGCGCTTAATTCATTAATACCTTCGAGGTTTTTGCCAGTCATAGAATAGAGCATGCTGACTTTTTGAGTTCCGCCATTAACATAAACTTCATCGCCGACATGTAAAACACCAGAACAAACCTTAATGATATTAATGATGCCTGTATATGGGTCAACAACAGTTTTGAAGACATATGCTGAGAATGGTTCTTCTTCTTTGGTAGGAACGATCTTTTCATTACCGAATTCATCATGAGCCGCTAATGGTTTGAGATCAGATGGGTTTGGTAAGTAGTTGATGAACATATTTAACAATGTTTCAACACCGATATCTTTAGTAGCGCTACCAACGATTAATGGAGTTAATTCGCCACTTAATACACCAACACGTAATGATGAACGGATTTCTTCCATAGTGAATTCTTCACCATTAAAGAATTTCTCTAATAATGTATCATCAGTCTTAGCGACTTCTTCAACGATTGTGTTATGTAATTCTAAGACTTTGTTTCTCTTATCTGGATAGATTTCAGCTTCAACGCATTCTTTACCGTTATAGATGTGAGCTTTTAAGTCTACTGCATTAGCAAAACCATCAAATTTCTTTTCATGGCCTAATGGATAGCAGAATGAGATAACTTCTTTACCGAGTTTTTCTCTAATGTCTTCTAAGACTTCGTCAAAGTTGACGTCTTCTTTGTCCATCTTATTAACGAAGATAAAGGTTGGAACGCCTTTTCTCTTTAATAACTTATAGTGTTTAACTGTACCGACTTGTACACCAATAGAAGCATCTACTACTAAGACTGCTCCTTTAACAGTGCCGATAACTCCGATTGCTTCAGAGATGAAGTCATCATTACCAGGAATATCTAATAAGTTAATCTTATGTTCTTTGTAATATAGTGGAATAACTGCAGTTTGGATGGATGTTCCACGTTTTTGTTCTTCACTAGTGTAATCTGAAATAGTATTTTTCTTTTCAACTTCACCCTTTTGAGAGATTAGTTTACTTTTGAAGGCTAGAGATTCTACTAATGTTGTTTTGCCACTGCTTTGGTGGCCAAGAATGGCAACGTTGCGGATATTTTCTACTTTCATATGTGTGTATTTCCTTTACTTGTTAAAGTGCAACGACTTTAGTGCCTTCTCTCTTATAGACATCAATGTAGAATTTGTTGTTTGCAGGATTGGAAGATATTTCATAAATTCTACCTTCAGTGTTCTTTGCAACAACAAAGATTCCTTTGATATATCCCATGACGTAAGATAAGAAAACAATTTCAATCTCTTCATGGGAAATGTCTCTGCCATAGACATCTCTTTCGAGTTTGGCAATTTCGTCTTTTGCACGTGTTCTAAATGCATTTGTATTTGTCATAAAAACTCCCTCTATTAAATATTAGGCAAAAAAATCTGCCTAGATATTTACTAAAAATATTTCAATACACTAATTCTATACTATCTAGGGCTTCATAACAAAAAATAATATTAATTTTTTATATGAAATAGAGTTAAAGATAATAAAAAGTTTGCCTTAACGTCAAACTGTTTATATTTGTAGATAGAATTCAATCCCTTTGTTATTAACGTGTTATAATTATATTTAGCGGACTAGAGGAATATATTATGGACAAGCAAGAATTAATTGAGCTCACTCAAGAATTATTAAATGAAGAACATTTAGAAAATAGAAGTGAGGATTTAAATTATCTAAAAAGAGAATATAAACGTCTCATGGATAGAGATGAGGATAGTTTCTTAGATAAACAAGAAAACGATAAATTCTTCGCATTATTTAATAAACTCGCTGAGAAGGTGCCATCATTAGTACGTTCTCCATATGAAGAAAAGAAGAATATCTTATCTTCTATGAGAAAATTATTAGACTCTAAAGATTTACGCGCTGCAACAAACGAAATAAATAAATTATCTGAAGACTTCAAAAAAGCAGGTAGATGCAAGAAAGAAGAAGATGATGAATTATGGTCAGAGTTCAAATCTATCAAAGATGAATTCTTCGCTAAGAAGAGAAAATACTTTGAAAAGTTAGATGCTTCTAATGCTGAAAAGAGAAGTAAAAAAGAGGCTATCATTAATGATGCTAGAGAAGTATGCAAATTAGATAATATTAGAGAAGCTACCGAGAAGATGGATGCTCTTAGGAAACAGTGGAAAGAAGTTGGCTTCTCTGGTAAAGGTGATGATACCTTATGGAATGAATTTGCTAAAGTATTAGATGAATTCAGGGAAAAGAAAAAAGAATATCATCACGAAATGCTTAAAGTCTTTGAAGAGAGAGTAGTCAAAAAAGAAGAACTCATAGAAAAAGCTAGAAAGATCCTTGCTAATTCAAAATTCACTGATGAAGAAGTTAATAGCATCAAAACATTAAGAAATGAATATAAGGCTATTGGTTTTGCAGGCAAAGAAAAGGATGATGAATTATATCAAAGATTCAATGGAATTATCCAAAAATACTTCGAAGAATTGAAGTTCTATAAATAATAAAAAGACCTATAGGTCTTTTTTAATATATAAACATGTTCCCTGATGCGGGGTGCAAGGCCTTGGACTTATATAATACAAAGTATTATATGAAAGTGGCATTTTTGACTATAAAATCATAATACGGTGATGGTCAAAAGAAAAGTGGCAATTTCGCCACCTAATACTTTTATGCTTCTGGAAATTTATATGGATTTTTCTTCATATCGGCGAGCATCATCTTAGAAAGCTTGAACTGCCTCCAAGCGCTTCTTCGCAAGCATCTAATAGACCAGTCGTAATACTGATCGCCTAAATAAGCAAATATGTCACTAGCCTTCCAAAGGCCAAAGCCATTACTGTGATAAAAGAATTTACTCCACCATTCCTCTGCAGTTTTTTCATCGTTCTGCATCAACAAATAATAAAGACCATAGTCAAATTCACCAAGGGGCACGCCTTCTTCTGCTCTAGTCTTTAAAAACAGAATTTCTGCATCGGTTAGTGAATCGTTTGTTTTCAGTAGTTTTTCTACGATTCTCCACGATTCTTTGAGATCTGAAGAGAGCTTTTCGCTGTTCATATTTTTGATTGTTTTCATAAATAGTCCTCCTATTATATATAAGGAAATACAAAGTATTTCCATAAGGGACTTTTTCGATTTTTTTCCAAACAATTTTTATTAATATTTTTTAACTCAAAGAGTTATCTTATATTAATTTTTTTATTTTGATAGATATTCAATAATTCAACTTATTTTCCGTCATACTCCTCTTTGTGTTTACATCTAGGATGGTTATGACAGCCATAGAACGCTCCATATAGCCTTTTAAAGACCATAATATCTCAGCAGCGAGGACAGCGTTTATTTCTTTTAACAGCCCTAAAATCGTTAATTGAATAATTGCAATACGGGTAGTTGGAGCAACCATAGAATTTGCTTCCATCGCTCTCGTCGACCCTTAAAACTAATCAACCAGGCTTTTATAAATGTTCTTAACTGTAGTTTAGAAATGAGTGTAATGCTCTTCTAAAATAACTGGGATTACTTAGTTGACAAGATTGGACCAAAAATCAGATAGCAAATAAACTACCTGGTTTGTTAATCTTTGTTGATGACTTCCTTGACGTATGACTTCTTTAACCAGAAGCATTGTTTTGTATATTCAGTAGCTCCTGTCAATCTATCAGGGACAGGAAGTGGATTGGTATCACTACTATCCTCCCCATGAGGTCTTATATGGATATATGGATTAGAAGCAGATTTTGGGAAGTTATTTAGTCTAACTGTCTTTCCATTTTTATCAGTTCTAAATCCTCTAACAACATTGCCTTTTAGCAACACTTCTTTTAGCTCATCAAATACTTTTCTTCCTGCGGTATCGAGAATCTCTTCAGGGATGGACCAGAACTTAAATTTAGAGAATTGATATTTGCCATTAATCTTTTTAAAGATTACAAACATGAATTTTCTATTAATCATCATTTCGCGGAAATCACTATCTTCCCATTCTTGATTAGCAACATCTAAAAAGCTAAAAGCAGGAAAGGACATGTTTTGTTCGATGTTTCCATCTTCTTCCACTCTTATTGTTTTGCAGAGGATATTAGCTTTTACAAATTCATCAGTTTCGTTAATTACACCTTTAATACCGAGCATTTTTGCAACATAGCGTTCAAATCTGTTCTTTGGTTCTTCTTCGCCAGCGATTAGATTCTTAAAGTAGTCTTCATCCTTACCCACATAGTAGCTCATGCGGTCAGTGATAACTTCTTCGATAGTTTTGGTCTTTAATTCTTCATAATCGACAATACTTTCGATTTTACCATTAGAAAATAGTCTACGGAGAACACCGGTCATATAAGCTGGTTTAAGAGCAAACTTTCTAGGCTTTAAATCAACACCATAATGAGCTGTGGCGTTAGCATCAACCTTACCGTGGCCTGCTCCTGCTGTACATGCTTCTAAGTAGTTAGTATCTTTTTGAGATATGGTATTAGCTTTGCCACTTTTGATTTTATTTTGTAATAAGTTATAGTCGTTTTTAATAACTTCAATATCAGCAGGTGTAAATGTGTGATAGAAGCCTGAATCTAAAGTCATCTCACCGTAGGTCTTACCATCGAGGTATTCATATAAAGCAATAAGAAGCTGTTGGCACTTATGCCACATATCGCTATCTTCGAACTTTTGATTCTCGACTTTTCGATAGTTAAATGTATTTAATGGAAGTCTTTCTTTAAATGAGAGACCATTTCTTGTTTTGTTATAACCTGTTGTCTTTAACTCAACACCTAGATTTTCAAAATCAGCTTCTGGTCTAGAATTGACGGAATAATGAAAGACACCTTCTTCCACTATCTTGCCTAATGCACCTTTATCATTTCTAGCTTCGCCAGTAAGACGATGGTTTACATCAAGCTCGCTAAAGGTATGACCGCATCCGGTCTTAAGTTGGTCTAATAATTCTTGTATAGAATGATATACAGGTTCGCTCATGAAATAATCATATCAAACCCCATAATTCTTTTACAGCACGCATTTACGCACATATATAGCAATAAATTATCTAAAGAATTTATTAGATCTTTACATTTTTCCCTTGATCCTGTATTATCTTTAGTGTAGACTTAAGCATATGAAAAAGACTGTTATTGAATTATTTGCAGGTGTAGGTGGGTTCAGAGTTGGACTCAATAACATCACCGCTATTGGAGAAGATGGTAGAGCCATAGAAAAAGGTCCATGGAAATTCGTCTGGGCCAATCAATGGGAACCATCAACAAAAACCCAACATGCTTTTGATTGCTACAACATGCGTTTCCCACACGCGGTCGATAATTCAAATATCGATATTTCTAAAGTAGATAAAGTAAGCATACCTGACCACACGCTACTCACAGGCGGATTCCCATGTCAGGACTATTCAGTTGCTCATACACTCTCACAATCGCATGGTATCGAAGGCAAAAAAGGTGTCCTTTGGTGGCAAATTAATGAAATCTTGCAGGTTAAAAGACCA
>CADCPC010000009.1 GCA_902803285.1 uncultured Erysipelotrichaceae bacterium
ATCGCATTAGGTTTTGTTCCAAGCGATGAATTAGAAGAACTCATTAAGAAAATTCTTGAGGCTCCTGAAGATGAGGAAATCACAATTACTCCAGATTTGACAGAGAAATTGGTTTATTCCACAATTGATCCTAAAGCCTTATATTTAACCATCCCTGTATCAAGACAAGATTTATTGTTCCAATTATATTGGTATGGTTATGACATCTATATGACTGAAGAAATCTTGCCTTATATTGAAACCTTACCTGAAGAAAGAAGACACCCTGTTGGCACTCACCCAACAAGTGACCAAGTTGCTGAAATTAATAATTTCGACGATTATAAAGCACATCATCCAAGTGTCACTTTCCGCGATTATCACACTCTAACCATTGGATTATTGAAAGAATAATTATGGAAGATAATAGAGAAGTCATTATTAACGTTGATCATCTAGTTAAAGACTATGGCTATGGTCGTGGTGTTTTTGATGTATCTATCAAAGTCCACAAAGGCGAATGCTATGGTTATTTAGGCCCTAATGGCGCAGGCAAAAGTACAACTATCCGTCATATCATGGGCTTCTCTAAACCACAAAAAGGTAGTATCACAGTGTTCGGAGTTAATAGCTTCGGCCACGAAGAAGAAATATTGAAGAAAGTTGGATATTTACCTGGTGAGCCTGCTATTCCAGCAGGACTTAATGGCATGGGATTCTTGAGGATGATGCAAGACATGCGTGGTGAAAGAAACGATGAAAGACTAAATTATTTATTAGATTTATTTAGATTAGATCCAAATGTCTCTGTTAAGAGCATGTCTCTTGGTGAGAAAAGAAAGCTTGCGGTTGTAGCTGCTTTTATGAATGACCCTGATGTTTTAATCTTAGATGAACCTACCAGTGGTCTAGATCCAGTTATGCAACAAGTTTTTATCAATTTCATCATTGATGAAAAGAAAAGAGGCAAGACCATCTTACTCTCCAGCCACATCTTCTCAGAAGTTGATGCGACATGTGACGTTATTTCTATTATTAAAGATGGTGTACACGTCTCTACTTTTAACGCATCAGATTTAAAAGAGAATAACGCAGTTACATATAACATCCGTATGGTCGATAAAGAGAATTATGACAAATTCTTAGCTCGCGATCTTATCGGAGAAATAGTGGATAAGAATCCTCATCGTAAAGTAGTGACAGTAAAGATTGATAAGAAAGACTACAAACCATTCTTTGACTCTTTAGCAGGTATCAAGGTTAGAGAGTTTGATGAAAAGCCTTTCACTTTACAAGATTACTTTATGTCCTTCTATAAAGAAGAGAGAGATTTCGCAGGTTTAGAGGGGGTTAAAGGCAATAAAAAATAATTATGAGCCAAGAAACAATTGATAAATTAAACGCCCTTCCTGATGAAGAGATTGCTATCGAATTAAAAAATGTGACTAAAGACTATGGCAATGGCCGTGGTATCTTCAACATCACATTAAGAGTTCCAAAAGGTGTAACTTTTGGTTATTGTGGCACGAATGGTAGTGGCAAAACCACAACATTACGTCACATTATGGGGTTCTTAAAACCTGATTCTGGTACAGTTAGAGTTAATGGTTTGGATCCACGTAAACACGGCGAAGAAATCAAAAAAAGTATTGGTTATTTGCCAGGAGAAATCGCTTTCCCGCCAGTGGAAAATGGTTCTCAATTCTTAAAAACTCAAGCTGAACTTATCGGTTTATCCGATATGAGCAAGGCTGAAAAGATTATTAACGCTTTACAGTTAGACCCAACCGCTAACTTAAAGAGAATGTCTAAAGGCATGAAACAAAAGACCGCTATTGTTGCGACCTTCATGCATTCTCCAACTCTTATTCTTCTCGACGAACCTACAACAGGTTTAGACCCATTAATGAGAGAAGCATTCATTGATATTCTTGAAGAAGAAAAAGCTAATGGAGCAACTATCTTAATGAGCAACCACATGTTTGATGAATTAGATGAAACTTGTGACTACGTTGGCTTTATTAAGGATGGCAGAATTGTCGACATTGTCGATATGAAAGAAATTCATAATCGACCATTCAGAGAATTCATAATTAGATTCTTTGACCATGATGAATTTAAACAAGCGTTTACTGATCCTGGATTTGAGGTTCAATATCGTCAAGGTAACATAAAGACAATCTTAGTTAAAGTCAACCTTGCTAATACAAACGAATTCTTAGCAGAATTACAAAAATATAAAATTAAAAGCGTTAACGAACTCAAATACACATTAGAAAGATATTTCATGGAAAACTTTGGGGGTAAAAACTAATGGAACCAGTAGTGGAAAATAAACAAATTAGAAAAACAATATTTGATAAGTGGTTTTCTCGTCCTTTATTCAAACAAACTTTAAAATCTACTTGGGTTTTATGGCTTATTATGACTTTAGGCAGTGCCGCTATCTTCTTTATCATCAACATGGTTATCAACTCCAAAGATATCTTCACCAATATCGAAATGGAAAAAGTAACTGTCTATGTTGTAGATGAAGATCTTAGCTGGTTACAAATTCTTGGACTTCTTGAAAAGATGGGATTCTCTCTTTCAAGAATTCAAGTTATGTCTCGTATCGATTTAAACTCTGTTATTAATGACTTAGTTTATAAAATCGCTGGTGTCTTATTACCAATGATCTACGTTATGATTACTGCTAACTCATTAATTGCTAGCCAAGTCAACAGTGGTTCTATGGCGTATATTTTATCAACTCCTACTAGCCGTAAAACTGTTATCAGAACTAACTATGCATATATGGTTTTATCATTAATCGCAATGTACGTTATTATCGCTGCAGTTGCTCTTTCTAGTGAAACCATCGCTGGTATCATTCGTATAAGGGCTAATGGTGGTTCTCCAAACATGATTCCGGTCAGAACAATATTATATTGTTTCGCTTCCTTTGGAGCGATGTTTGCTCTCACCGGTATTTGCTTTGGCGCTAGTGCATTCTTCAACAAATCTAATCAAAGTATCGCAGTTGGCGGTGGCGCATGTATCTTGAGTTTCCTTTGCTGTATCTTAGGTTTATTTGGAAATAAAGTCTTCGTTTCTGTTGGTGTTGGTGTTGAAGCAATGAATGTATTTAACTACGCTTCTATCTTTACATTAATTGATACAGATTCTATTTCTAATTTCTCTAAGGCTTCAGTTGGACAAGATGTTGCTTTCTCTTATAACTGGACATGGGAAATCGCTATCATGTTTGGCATTGGTATGATCTTTGCTCTCATTGGTAGCATTAAGTTTGTCAAAAAAGACTTACCACTATAAAAACATTTATAATGTTGGGGGATATTTGTATATAATATCTCTTAGCTGCCCGAGTGGCGAAATTGGTAGACGCACTAGACTCAAAATCTAGCGGTAGCGATATCGTGCCGGTTCGAGTCCGGCCTCGGGCACCAACAAAAATAACGCACACATGTTGTAATGTGTGCTTTTCTTTTAATATCTATGATATTTTCTTGATGGTTTTTCTTTATAGTTAATACTGCATATAACATTAATTATTCAAAGCTTTCCTAATAAATTTAACCCTACACCAAGCGTAATGTCATTTCACCCATCTTTTTGAGCGCATTAACCTTATGGTAGATGTAAACTAAAGACGTAGTTTTGAAAATTAAAGCAAAGCTTTTGTGAATGATATCAATATATATTGATTGCTAGCAATCAACATCATAGAGTGCTTGACTCTCTCTCTCTCTCTCTCTAAAATTAAAACGGTTGTTATAAGTCAAACGTTGAAATTAGTTCGAGACTAAATCTATTGTTTTTAATTTTAGCAACTATATTAAAGTGGGAGAAATTTTGACATGAAAAAAGAAGGACAATTTAAAATATTTTTGAAGAGAAGAAAAGGCCATTCTGATAAAGGCATAAAAAGTAGGGTGGCTTTGATTAAAACAGTTGAGAAAGAATATTCTTTAGAGATTGATGATGTTGTTAAAGATGATGAAAAAACATATTTATTGCTTTGCAAAATCAAGAAGAATCAAGACCGCAACGGAAGAAAGCAAAATGCTGTTAGAGCTTATTATGAGATGAATAATGGTAAAGAATTTCCTAAATTAGATGAATATTCGTTATCTATAATAGCGTTCCATATCAAATATAAAAACGAAGTGCCTCTCATAGAATTCACCAAGACACTACAAGAAATAAATGGAAGTCTTAAAGAGGAGAAAGTATTACAAAATGAATTTGGGCTCAAAGATAGTCAAATTAAACTTAAAACAATCGAACCTGGCTCTTTTTGGGTTCAAATAGGTTTGCCAATTATTGTTGGCGTAGTAACTGAAATTTTAGGCGAACTAGTAAAAATTCTCTTAGGTAAATTAAATAAGAAAAAGAAAAAATATAAGATCTCACGTAACAAAGAAAATGTTGTTGAAATAGAGGAATTATAGTCTGAAAATGAAATTCAAATCAATCAAATCAATCTTGTCAGTTTTTATATCGGCTATTTTGGTGTCTTCATGTGGTACTTCTTCAAACTATTGCACTGTTACATTTGATAGCCATGGCGGAAGTAATGTGCCATCTCAAAAAGTAGCATATGGGGATAAGGTTAACAAACCAGATGATCCAACTAGACTTGGTTATAATTTTGTTAATTGGACATATCAAGATGAAAAATGGTCGTTTATTGGATATTCAGTTACTCAAGATATGACATTAGATGCCAATTGGTCGATTATAACTTATAACATTATTTATGAATTTGATGGTGGGATAGTCTCTTCACCTAACCCAACAACATACACAGTTGAAGACAGCTTCACATTAAACAAACCAACAAGAACGGGTTATACATTCCTTGGCTGGTTTAATGAAACAAACTCGGAAATAAAATCTTTAGGTCAAACAATTGTGGGAGATATGACTTTGACAGCGCATTGGTCTGCAAATTTAAACAAATTGTCTGTTACAAGTGAAGATGCTTCTAAAGGAACGGTTTCTATCACTTCTGGTAATGGCTATTCCGATGAGTCAATCACTGTTGTGGCCACCCCAGTTGGTGATTGTGTTTTCAAAGGTTGGTATCATGATGACACAAAAGTTAGTGACGATGCTACCTATACATTCATTATGCCAACCAGTGACTATTCATTGGTGGCCCATTTCTTCACCAAAGCGGAAGCAGAAGAAGCATGGAATATCTCCCACGGCGTCATTCCAACATTATCTGGGGACGGCAAAACAATCACATACGGCTTGTATCCTCAGACCAATGTCAACGATTCCTCGCTTGTTTCAGCCCTAAATGCTTTGACGATCCCGGAATCCAATGGATGGTATTTATATGAAGGTGAATACTACTCCAAAGCAAGCGCATATTTTGACTCTAACATCTTAAGCATTGTCTTTGATAATGGAACAACCATGATAAGTGGGACCACCTATTGGTTCAAATGCGAGCCAATCACTTGGAAAATCTTAAGCAACACCGATGGCAAATATTATATTCTTTCAAGTGTCCTTTTAGATGCCCATTGCTATAATAATTCAACATCGAATCGAACCATCGATGGCAAGACCGTTTATCCAAACAACTACGAATATAGCGATATCAGAACTTGGCTTAATAACGACTTCTATAATTCAGCGTTCGCTTTAGGCAATAGCCATATCCAAACCACAACTGTTGACAATAGTGCTTCAACAACCGAAACGACTTATAACACCAGCGCCTGTAACAACACCCAAGACAAAGTGTTCTTACCAAGTTATAAGGACTATATCAACAGTAGTTATGGCTTCTCAGATTCAACATCTTCAACGAATACTAGATACTGCAGGACCACTGACTGGGCTAGAGCAAAAGGTGCTTATTTCGACCGTAGGTCATCTTCCTTATATAATGGCGAGTATTGGACTCGTTCTCCTCGCTACAGCTTCAGCGGCGCGTGGTACGTCAGCGATGTCGGTAACCTCGACTTCAACTACGGCTTCGTCGACAACACGTGCAACAGTGTGCGCCCTGCCCTTACAATCAAGATTGCGTAGTTCACGGAGCAATAATCAAAATTCAATCACCGCCTCTTTTGATTTGGATGAGAGGCGGTGAAAATAAAACATGAAGTAAAGATTAAACAAGATGTTCTTCTCATTAATATCTATGATATTTTTCGTGACATACCATATAGCCTTAAGCGATAATATATGTGCTTATAAATGAGTCGATACCCTCAACCGTAAATATAAGGTTAATTTGCTAGGTCACCTCGCCATAATGAGGTTTTTTAAAAGAGCATCCATATTTAAAAATAAACTTGGTAAAATCTTGGAAATATTATTCCTAGTTGTGCTAATACAAAAGTGGCGACTTGTCGCAACAAAGGAGATAATCTTATTCCGAATAATCAAGTTTTAAATATTAACAATATTTATTCACATATTGCTCAATATCTTACAAAAATGCCTCCAAAGGAAGTACTAGAGAAAAAGTTAAAAGAAGCAATTATCAATGTAAAATTGATATTGGAAACAAAATAATATTCATTTCATGTTTTTATCACTAGCTTCAGTTAGCAATTATCCCCTAATAAAGTCATTTGTGCTCTTTAAAAAAGTTGTGAGTTATTAGTTGCTGTTTCTAGTTACTAAATGCCAATTTCAGTTATTTGAATCATTCTTCCAATATTATTCTTCTGAACTTGATAAACCACTTGAAGGCTTTATTTGGGGCTATTCCGCAGAGGATTCTAATCTCGTGAAAAGAAAAACTTTCTTTATTAGAACTTATAGAGACTCAGTTGATTGGGGCAAAGAACAACCGGGAAGAATTCATTTTTATTACAACACTTTTGAAGGTCAAGGCGAAGATACTGACATGCTTTTCCATTATGGAGAAATTGATTTCTCAAATGGTGTCTTAAATTCCTTCACGTTTGAGCATCTTACTCGACCATGGACAGAGGCAGAATGGAAACCATATCTTAGTGGAGAAGTTGATCGTATGCCAGATAATATTCTTTACGATTATAAGGGTGGGACATACGTTAAAGTTTCATAATTTATAAGTTAACCTTTGCTGCTTATGCCTAGTGAAAATAGCATACAAGAAGATTTATATGCCTACTATGTAATATTTCATTTTTTGGAAAAACTGTACTTTTCCGACAAAAGCAACGTATAATTTCTCAAATTGATTTCCAAACATTGAAAACAAAAGGATTGCTTACGGCAATTCTTTTTTTGTTTATCTATATGCATATGTATGATATTATGTGAGCCTACAGGTGAATAATATGAAAAAACGACTAATCTACGCTTTATCTGCAGTGCTTCTAGCTGGCTCAGCTCTCACTGTCGGAAAATTATTGAATAACAAATTCGAAAATAGTGTCCAACCAGCAGAGGCTGCTGAAACAACTTCCGCAATTATTGAAAATGTTGGTGGAACAGATTACAGAGTTATTTATTACTATGTTGATAGTAACTGGGAATATGGCCAAGGATTTGGCACAAATGGCAATGGCGGTTTGGGTGATCATGACTTCTCCCACGGATACACTTACATTTCTAGTGGCATATCACAAACAGTACAATTTGGAAAAACAGATTCTTCTGGTAACTCTTTAAACGAAGTTATAAGTGATTTTACCGCCAAAATTTATTTACCTACTAATGTATCATCTATCGAATTCAAATCTCGTTACAATAGTAGCAATGCTAGCCACACAACAGGCTCTTTTGATTTAACTGGTAGTGAAGAGTGTAGTTCGAGACAGGCTTATGTTGTTACAACAAATTTTTACGATGATCCATCTATTGATCCTAAAGGCGTTTGGGAAACATATGATGAATTCATGTCTAGATTCAAATATATTTATTTCACAGTTACTTCTTCTTGGCATGGTGGAGAGTCTGCGTTAAATACAGATTATGTATGGGTTAGCCACAAGGCAAGCGATGGAGCAACTGTTGGCCGTGATTTCCCTATAACTGATAACATGATTGGAACGTTTGAAAGCGGAAAGCACTATGCAAAATTATTGGTGTCATCTGCCTCAGGAGCAACAATTCAATTTGAAAACGGACATAAGGCATCGATGCCTCCTGCATATTCCGAAACTTGGACTATTCCTACTCAAGATGACGCACTTGCATATATTCACACAAATAATGGCGCGACCAACCAAGGTGTTCATACTGCGACATATTTAGAAGCTGGTGATTATGTATTCTTCTCACCTAATTCAGGTTGGAAGAACGATGATGCAATTTTCCGTATCGTAACTTGTGATATCTTTGAACAAGACATTGAAGCATATAAGAAAATGACTTTATTAACATCTGATAAATTTGGTGGTTTATTCACAACAAACGATGTCTATTATTATCAAGTCACTAAATCTTGCTCAATTGTTAAATTCATGAGATGGAATCCTAATTATCCTACTGAAACCGATACTGACACATCTCATCAATGGAATTACTCCAATGCTTGTTATACTAATGTATCTGGTGCTTA
Source organism: uncultured Erysipelotrichaceae bacterium (assembly GCA_902803285.1). GTDB lineage: Bacteria > Bacillota_I > Bacilli_A > RFN20 > CAG-826 > UBA2450. Next base: position 8,504 of record CADCPC010000009.1, read on the forward strand.
TTGGGTTGATATGACCGCTTATAGCGGTGAATATAATGGATGGAGCACAGATGATACAAATATCAACTGGACAACAATTCCATATTTATATTCATTAACTAGCGATCAATCCGCAACAGATGATACCGCAAGAGTTTTCTTCAATAACAGTGACACCCCTTGGAAAGATGAAGGAAGCTGTGCTTTAAGAGCTGAAGGTGGCTCTGCAACTACAAAATATTGGCCAAAAACAGTTTATTTCTTAAGCTGGTTTGAGGATAAAGATGATTCTGGTACTGGTGTCTGGTACGGTTATGCAGATGTTCCAACAGATATCAATAAAATCAACTTCTCCTTATTTAATGGAGCTTCTTATTCTCCAACTTTATGGAATAACAGTACTTCAAGTGATTTCGAAGTAGTGTCTGATTCATTTGCAAAGATTTATCACGCATATGGTTCTACTAAAGAAGCAACTGCAATTGCTGCTGGTGGAGCAAAAGGTGATACAGCTAGAACTGAATTAATTAGAAATGTTTTAGCGGCTATTAATACATGTTCAGATAATGTTTTCAATGGATATAAGGCATACACAAATTTGAATACTTATGTGTTCAGCCACAAAACCGAATATTCAACAACTCAAACTGCTGTTACAAGAAATGATGAAGAAGCATTCGCGATTAGCTATATTCTTGAATGTTTGGCATATAGAGATGTCAGTGGTGTTACACCAAGTGTTACACCAAAAATCATCTTCTTCAATGAAGGTTCTAATGGAATGGTTGAAACAATCATTATTATCTCCGCTATCACATTAGTGGCTGCAGCAACATTCTTCATTATTAGAAGAAAAAGAAGTATCTAATAATTTATAAAATTAATACCTTCCTCAATTTGGGGAAGGTTTTATTTTGTTAAAATAATTAATAGTGATAAAATAACGGACGTTATGACCTGGGAAATTGCTAAAGACGTATTATTAGATTCTCTAAAAGATAGTGCGATTGTATTCGCCTTTATTTTCTTATTCCATGTTATCTTAGCCTTCTTTGAAGATAAGATTGCTAAGGTAATGACTAAAAAAGGAATTAATGGCCCTCTTATTGGATCTTTATTTGGCTTAATTCCTCAATGTGGCACTAGTGTATTGGCAGCGGATTTATATCTCAAAAAATACCTAACATTAGGTACTTTAACCGCGGTGTTTTTAAGCTGTAGTGATGAGGCATTAATTGTGTTACTAAGTAGCCCAAGCCATAAGACATTAATGGTTATACCATTAGTAATCCTAAAATTCTGTATTGGTTTCTTATGCGGAATTCTTGTTGATTTAATTTATAAAAAACAAGATGTTGTAGAAGAAGTTACTGAAGAACTTGTTGATGTTACTTGTGAAGAGCATCACCATAAAGATAACAAGATTCATAAATATCTAATTCATCCATTAGTGCACGCTTTAGAACTATTTGTGTACGTTTTTATCATCAACACTTCATTAGGCTTAATAATCGCTTCTGTTGGGGAAGAGAACTTCGCTAACTTTATGGTTTCAAATAAATACTTCGCTCCATTATTTACTTCAGCAGTTGGACTAATCCCTAACTGTGCGAGTAGTGTTCTTATTAGTAAACTCTTTATGAATGGTAGCATTCCTTTTGGAGCGTTATTATCAGGCTTATTAGTAAACTCAGGATTAGGATTCACTATTTTATTTAAAAATAAAAACGCGATTAAACCTTCTCTTATAGTACTAGGCATTTGTTTTGTGGTTTCAGTGGTATTTGGATATATCACTTGCTTAATAATTGGTTTTTAATAAACGGGAATAGAATTTGAAAATAATTCTACCCATATTTATATATTTCTTTGTAGAATAAACGAGATAGAGGGAAACATGGCGGAAACTCGAATTGAAAAATATAAAGAATACCGTAAAGCCATCTTATCAGGTGGAGACACTGTTTTAAAAACCCCAATCGAGACTTCTTTAAAAACCACTTCTAAGGAGAGTCAATCACTTCCAACAGAACAAGAAGCGGTTTTTTTAAAAAAGATTAAGAATAAGGAAACAGCGATTCTTTTATCATTTTTATTATTTGTTTTAGCCATAACTATTCCTCTAATAGTCTTTGGAATTATATTGTTTTAAGGAGCAAAAATATGAGAGTTGTAGTTGCAATTGATGGACCAGCCGCTGCTGGTAAATCTACTGTTGCTAAGCTTGTAGCAAAGCAATTAGGTTATACCTATATTGATACAGGTGCAATGTATCGTGCTTTTACTTGGTACTGCATGGAAAAAGGTTTAGACTGTCAAAACCATGATGAATGTATCAAATTAATTGATGAAGTTACTATCAAATTAAAAGCGGATGGTACTGTTCTATGCAATGATATTGACATTACTAGAGCAATTAGAGAACCAAGAGTCTCTAGCAATGTTTCTTATATTGCTTCCTATAAGGAAATTAGACTTTTCTTAGTTGATCAACAACGTTTGATGGCCAAGGAAGGAAGTGTCATTATGGATGGTAGAGATATCGGCACATATGTCCTTCCTGACGCAGATGTAAAAATCTTCCAAATCGCTTCTGTAGAAACTAGAGCAATTAGAAGATATGACGAAAATATTTCCAAAGGCATTCCATGTACATTAGATGAAATTAGAGAAGATGTGAGAAAGAGAGACTATATCGATTCTCATAGAGACTTTGCTCCTTTAAAATGTGCGGAAGATGCGATTACTTTAGATACTTCTGATATGAGTATTGAAGAAGTAGTTAATGCGATTATTGATATTATCAATAAGAAGATAAGTGAGAAAAAATAATGCCTAAAACCGTTGTCGCAATTGTTGGAAGCCCTAACGTTGGTAAATCGACGATTTTTAATCGTATGATTGGCGATAGACGCGCAATTGTTGATGATGAAGCAGGTATTACAAGAGATAGACTTTACGGCACCGCGAGTTGGTTAAATAAATCTTTTACATTAATCGATACTGGTGGAATTGAAATTGCCGATCGCCCTTTCCAAGAACAAATTAGAATCCAAGCTAATATTGCAATTGAAGAAGCAGATATTATTGTCTTTGTGGTTGATGGCCGTATTGGTGTCACTAAAGATGACAGAATGGTTTCTAAGATTTTACATAAAGTAAATAAACCAGTTATTCTTGCTGTTAATAAAATTGATGAAAACGCTTTCGTTGGTGGGGCCGCTGAATTTTACGCTTTAGGACTTGGAGATCCAATTCCTGTCAGCGGATTACACGGTGTTGGTATTGGTGAAGTCCTCAATCAAATCGTTGATAAAATTACTCCAAGTAAAGAAGAAATCCAGGAAGATGTAATTACTTTCTCGCTAGTAGGAAGACCTAATGTTGGTAAATCCTCATTGACTAACGCAATTTTGAATCAAGAAAGAGTTATCGTTAGTGATATCTCTGGTACAACCAGAGATTCCATTGATACTCCTTTTGAAAAGGACGGACAAAAATATGTTGTTATCGATACAGCGGGTCTTAAGAAAAAAGGCAAGATTTACGAATCTATTGATAAATATTCCGCGATTAGGGCTCTTAAGGCCATTGAAAGAAGTGAAATCGTTCTTCTTGTTATTGATGGTAGTGAAGGTATCTTGGACCAAGATAAACACGTTATTCAATACGCCACTGATTTGCACAAAGCGATTATCATTGTTGTTAACAAATGGGATTTAGTAGACAAAGACACTAATACAATGTCATCTTTTGAAAAGGACATTAGAAGAGAATATAAATTCTTAGAATATGCTCCAGTTGTCTTCTTAAGCGCTTTGACTAAGAGAAGATTAAATACACTTTTTGAAGCATTAGTGAAAGTCCATGAAGCATATTACACAAGAATTAAAACATCGTTATTAAATGATGTTATGCAAGAAGCACAAGTGATGAATTTAGCGCCAGACTTCAATGGTGGTAGATTAAAAATCTATTTTGCTAGCCAAGTCTCGACTGCTCCTCCTCATATTGTCCTCGTGGTAAATGATCCACAGTTCATGCATTTCTCATATCAAAGATATTTAGAAAATAAATTACGTGAAGTCTTCAATTTTGAAGGCACACCAATAAAAATCTCTTTAAAGAGACATACACAAAAAGATTAAGGAGTAATAATTATGGAAAAATTAAATAAGAATGAAATTGTTGATATCGTTGCTGAAAAAGAACATTTATCTAAAGTTGACGCTAAAGCGGCAATCGATGCAACTTTTGAATTAATTGAAGAGGCTTTGCTTAATGGTCAAAGTGTTAACATTAAAAACTTCTGTGTCTTTGAACCAAAAACCAAGGCTGGTAGAACTGGAACACATCCTAAAAAACATACTTTAATTGAGATTAAGCCAAAAAGAACAGTGGTTGTTCATTTAGCGAAAGAATTCAAAGCTAAACTAAATGATTAAAAAAATATCCAAGCTTCGTACTTGGATTTTTTTATATATAAAATATAATATGTAATTATGAAACCAGTAGTGATTGACGCGACTCATTTAAAACTTGGCAAATATCAAGAAATATATCATCTTTTTAAGGAGAATGGCTTTGAACTATATTTAGTTGGAGGCACAGTTAGAGATTATTTACTAAATATCCAATTAACAGATATGGATTTGGTCACTAACGCTACCCCAAAAGATATGAAGAAGTTTTTACCTAACGCTGATTATACTTTTGAGAAATTTGGCAGTGTCAAAGTGAACTTTCAACAAATCAAATTCGATATCACTACATTAAGAAAAGAAAGTGGCTATATCGATAATCGCCACCCTAGTAAAGTTGTATTTTCTTCTTCTTTAAAAGAAGATGTCTATAGAAGAGATTTTACTGTTAATGCTTTATATATGGATCATAATTTAGAAGTTATCGATTATGTAAATGGACAAGAAGATATAAAGAATAAGATATTAAGAATGGTGGGAAATCCAATAGAAAGAATCAAAGAAGACCCTCTACGCATTGTAAGAGCGGTTAGATTTTCTTTGGATTATAATCTACAAATCGAAAAAAGCCTCTTAGAAGCCCTAAAAAGTCTAAAATCGTTAATTTATACATTAAATCAAGAAAAAGTGAAACAAGAAGTCTCTAAATGCCGTAATGGAGAAAAATTATTAGATTATCTAAACGAATTAGATAATTTGTGATAAAGTATTGTCTATGATTACTGAAGCAATTGATTTCCGTTACCTATTAATTGAAAATTA
>CADCPC010000010.1 GCA_902803285.1 uncultured Erysipelotrichaceae bacterium
AGTCTTTTTTTGATAAAAACCATTTATTACATCAATATGTCAAAATTTGTTTGTGAATAAATCCCATTATCACAAATGACTTTTGTGAAAGGTTCTCCTTTTAATATTTTGTTATAATCTTCCACTGTGCCTCGATAGATGACAATAGCGCTATTTTCTATATTTGAAAAAGCGCATTGTTCAATTAAAGATAAAGAGTTTGAGAGAATTACGTGTTTTAGGTTTTTGCATCCACTAAAAGCATCCTCTCCAATTTCAACTACTTTATTTAAGTCAAGACTCCTAATATCTAGATTTCCCTTAAAAGCATTTCTACCTATTATTTCGATGCAATCAGGAATAATAATATTTGATCTGTTTCCTGCATAACTAATTAAAACGTTATTGTCTACAATGTATTGGCAATCATTTTCATTGATAACTTTATATTTCATTTTTCGTTTCCTCGCCAAAAGTATATATCGATTTAATGACTATTTTAAAGTATAGGGAGTTTTTGTGCTTATATTTGAACATATAAAGAAAAGATATGTTCGGTGTTAGTCAAAAGTGTTCGGTTGTATCAAAACATTGTAACCCTGCCAATTTAGTTAAATAGAATTGATACAATGTGTCAGTCCTTTTTATTTTTTTTACTTAGCTAGAAACTTATAAGGATTTGTAATAATTGCCAAATTTTTCCATCGAATCAATAATTGGCATTAGTTCTTTGCCTAATTCACTAAGAGAATATTCAACGTGTGGAGGGTTGGTTTTGAAGTCAGTTCTAATAACTAGTCCATCATCAATCATTTCTCTTAGGGAGCTCGTTAAAACTTTTTGAGAAACCCCTTCCAAAGATCTTTGAAGTTCATTGAATCTCCATGGCCTAGTTCTTAAGTTCCTAATTATTAAGATTTTCCATTTAGAACCAATTAAAGAAACAGTAGTGGCTACTGGGCAGATAGGTAATTCTGATTTATTTTTCATATGTTTATTATAGTACGCAGTCATTTTGTTATACATAGTTACTTTTTTGTGCGTACTTTTTCATCCTTTATAATTATGATTAAATAATGTTGCCAAAGGAGAAAAAGATGACTGATATTCAGTGGTGCATTGATTACTTAAAAGATTATAACCATATCAAAGATAATTTATCTTATGATTGGTCTACTTTTAGAGCACTTCTCAATATCACTATGCCTATCAATTTGTCTGATGAATTTTATGATAAGCAAGATAATGTTCTACAGGATATTTTCTCTAAGAAAAATATAGTTGATGTTTCATCTTTTCCTAACGGTGTTTCTCTTTATAAAGGTGATATCATTCTATTAAAAGCAGATGCGATAGTGAATGCTTGTAATTCTCAAATGTTAGGATGCTTTGTCCCAGGCCATCACTGTATCGATAACGCAATTCATTCCTTTGCGGGTCTAGAAGTAAGAAGAGACATGTTAGAAATAATGAATAAGCAAGGCCATGAAGAAGAAAATGGACAAGTAAAAGTTTCTAGTGGTTACAATTTATCTGCGAAATATATATTCCACACAGTGGGGCCAATCTATTCAGGAATGCATAGGGATGAAACTGATTTGGCAAGCTGCTATTATTCTTGTTTAAGAAAAGCTGATGAGATGAAACTAGATTCAATTGTGCTTTGCTCTTTATCAACAGGAATATTCGGCTTTCCGATTGAAAAAGCCAGCAGGATCGCTATTAAATGTGTTAATTCGTATTTAAGAGAAGAGAACAAGAATATTAAAAAAGTCATCTTTGATGTCTTTAGCGATAGTGATTATGAGACATATAAAAAGAATATTAATGAGGCAGGATTATGATTATTAACACCGGACAAAGAACGGATATTCCAGCCTTCTATTCTAAATGGTTTATCAATCGAATTAGAGAAGGATATGTTTTGGTAAGAAATCCGTATTATCCAAGTATTATTACAAAGTTCTTATTAAATCCAGATGTAGTGGATGTGATTGGTTTTTGTACGAAAAATCCTCGACCAATGTTTCCCTATCTAGATGAACTGAAAGATTTTGGTCAATTTTGGTATGTTTCCATCACTGGTTTTGGCAAAGATTTAGAACCTAATGTTCCTCCAATTGATCAAGTAATTGAAGATTTTAAATTTTTATCTAACAAAGTTGGAAAGAATGCGATTGGTTGGAGATACACTCCAATCATTGTGAATAGCAAATACACAAAAGAATATCACATTAAAATGTTTGAACATATTGCTTCCAAATTAGATGGCTATGCCTCACTAGTGGCCTTTGGCTTTGTCGATATTTATCCAAAATTAGAAAAGAATCATCCAGAGATAAAAGATACGGATGATGAAACAAAAATTGAAATAGCTAAAGCGTTTATGGATATCGCTAGAAAGCATCATATGGATTTAAGACTTTGTTCAAAAGAAAAGTGGATTGCTAGTTTAGGCGTTGATATAGACGGCTGTATGAGAGTGAAAGATTACGAAAATAGCATTGCTTCTAAATTAGACATTAAACAAAAAATGGAAGCGAGAAAGAATTATTGTGCTTGTTATCTTTCTAATGATATTGGTTCATATAACTCTTGTATGCATTTATGTAAGTATTGTTATGCGAATGGGAACGAATCGACAATTAGAAAGAATTATAGAGAACATGATGATAATTCACCTTTATTAATAGGCCATATTAATCCAAAAGATAAAATTAGACTTGCAAAGCAAGAGTCTTATAAAAATAGAACGATTACATTATTTTGATTATGAAAGAGATAGAAAGAATAAAAAAACTTATAAACGAAGCGGATGCGGTTGTTATTGGCGCGGGAGCGGGTTTATCTACTGCCGCTGGCTTTGAATATGGTGGAGATTTTTTTAAAGAACATTTTCCTGAAATGTATAAATTAGGTTATAAAGACATGTATTCTGCTGGTTTTCATCATTTTAATAGTAGTGAAGAAAAATGGGCATATTGGGCTAAACAAATATTTTATACCCGTTATCAAGGAGTCAAAGAATTATATAAAGACTTATTAGATGTCGTTAAAGATAAAAATTATTTTGTAATAACAACAAATGTAGATCATCAATTTCAATTAGCAGGTTTTGACAAAAACAGATTATTTTATACTCAAGGCGATTATGGTTTATTTCAATGTTCTACACCTTGTCATGATAAAACATATGATAATGAAGATTTTATTCATAAAATGCTTAAGGAGACAAAAGATAATAAAATACCTTCTTATTTAATCCCTAAATGTCCAATATGTGGAAAAGAGATGACGACTAATTTAAGATGCGACGATAAATTTGTTGAAGATGAAGGATGGCATGACGCCGCTCATAGATATGAACAATTTTTAAATGATAACAAAGATAAAAAGATATTATTCTTAGAATTAGGAGTGGGGTGGAATACACCTGGTATCATCAAATATCCATTTATGAGAATGACATATAATTTTAGAGATGCTTTTTATGTCTGCATCAATAAAGGATTTAATCGCATTCCCGAAGAAATAAAAAATAAGTCAATTGTTTTAGATGATGATATTAATTTGCTGGTGAAATAATATACGCTCAGTAAATTTGGAAGTGCTGAGTTGTTTCAAAACACTATAAACCAGCCAACTTAGTTCAATAATTGTACTCCAAGGAATTTGGCGCACAGCCTGTGCACTAATTTCGCCTTCGCTAAAATAACTAGCAATTTAAATCAAAGCAAAAAAGAGTTAAAGGCATTGCTAAAAAAGTAGTGTTCGGTCTGTGAATTAAGGCGTTCGGCTTGTATAGTTATTAAGACAAAATAAAAAAACCTGGCATCTGTGAACTAAATTGGGTTCAGTTCAATCCACCAGGTTTTTTGTTTTATAAAGATTAATCTTTAATATCTTCAGATTTGATAGAAGAAGCAAACTTACCAGCTTTTGCGCCTTTGGAGTTTCTAATTAACGCGGTAGCGCCTTGATTCTTAGTAAGAGTAGCTAAGTATTCTTCAGCTTCTTTCTTGGTTTTGAATAGCTTAACAGCTTTTTGTCCACCGACGAAAGTGATTGCCCATTTATCATCTTCTTTTCTCTTTGTTAAGTGATAAACCTTAGTTGGTCCTTCTTTAGAAGTTGGTTTCTTTTCTTCTACCTTTTTAGCTGGTGTTTCTTTTTTAGCTTCTGGTTTCTTAGTTGCTTTAGGAGCAGCTTTCTTTGGCTCTGCTTTTTTAGTAGCAGGTTTTTCGCTAGCTGCAGCAGCAGCGACAACAGGAGCGGCTTCAACAGCTGGTTTTTCTTCAATAGGAGCAGGTTCTTCTTTCTTTTCTTCAACTGGCTCAGGTTCAGATTCAACTTCTGCTTTAGAAGCTTCTTCTGGAATTGGCTCAGGCTCGACTTCTACTTCTGGAGCTGGTTCTGGTTCGACTTCTGCTTCAGGAGAAACTTCTTCTTCAGCAGCTGATTCTTCTTTTATAGGAGTTTCTTCAACTGGTTTTTCAGTAACTTCTTCTTTGAAGAATGCTTTATTTAATAACTTATTAAATAGACAAATGAGAACTGCCCAAACACACGCTGCTAAGACGTAGATTGCTAATAAAATAAATCCAAGAATTTCACCAGTTAATAATTCGTACCAGTCATATCCTCCACCAACTGGAACAATTTTAGCTAAGCCGTTGATGACATAGGCTAAAACATATAAGAGAGTTGGAATAGCGGCAAATAAGCAGGCTGGGAATTTAAATTCTTCGCTATGATCAAAGAATATGGATGATACTAATGCAAGAGCAGGCACGATTAGATTAAAGAAGAATAAAGGATTAGTAAAACTAAATCCTCCAAATAATGCACTGAATGTTGTTGCACCTAATGCTGCTAAAGAAATGCCTAATACTAAAGCAGTAAGAGAAGTAACAGTACCCGCTAATTTTAGGATATAGAAAACTTTATGTAGTTTTTTACCTTGCACTAATCCATAAATATTAGCGCCAATTGTAACTAACGCCAATAAACCTAATAATAAGCTGGCATCAATAGGGAAAAATAATGCGTTAGCCATAAATGCGTTAGCTTTTGCAAGTAAAACTGCAGGATAGACAACCGCTCCTACAATCAAAAGATTGAAGAAGAGTGATAATCCTTGAAATACACGTATTTTTTTCATAATTTTAACCTCAAACTTATCTAATTTTAATTTTAAAAATTAGAAAAATAAATAGTTGGTTTAAATTTTTAACAAAATATCTTCTGTTGTGTGTAAAAATAGTTAATGAATAATTTTTCTAAAAGAAATACAATAGATATATCTTAAATGAATAAGAAACTTATTATCTTCGACATGGATGGAACCATCTATTTAGGAAAAAACCTTTTTGATGGCGTTTTAGAAACCTTTGATTATTTGAAGAAAAATCATATTGATTTTGTGTTTTTCACAAATAACTCGTCTCATGATTTAGACTTCTATTACAAAAAGATGACTGCTTTTGGAGTAGAATGTGATCTAAAGAAAAACTTCTATTCTTCAACAGAAGTCACAATCTCTTATCTTTTAGATAAAAACATTAAAAAGATATTTGTTCTTGGCAACAAATCCTTAAGAGATAAGTTTGCTAAATATTTTGAAGTTGTTACAACCTATGACAAGAATGTACCTGTTGAAGCAGTGGTTGCTGGTTTTTCTACAGAGCTTGTCTATCAAGAATTAAGAGATGCTTCTTTATACCTACAAACATTAGATGTGCCTTTTATTGCTACTAACGGAGACTATAGATGCCCAATTGAAGATGGACTATATATCCCTGATTGTGGTGGAATGTGCGAATGGCTTAGACTTTGCACAGGAAAAAGTGCAACTGTGATGGGCAAACCAAATCCTGAAATTGTTGATTTCCTCGCTCATCAGTTTGGAGTTAAGAAAGAAGAAGTGTTAGTGGTGGGAGATAGATTATACACCGATATCTTAGTGGGTATTAACGCTAAGGTAGATACACTATGTGTATTGAGCGGTGAATCTTCTATGGAAGATATCAATAATTACCCACACAAACCAACATTTATTTTGGATTCAATTAAAGATCTTCCTGATCTGTTGAATAAATAAAAAAGGAGAATTTTTATGAAAGCTAGTAGTAAAGCCCCATTGAAGCTCAATTACAAAAGAACATTATTAATTGGCTTCGCATTCTTTGGCATCTTGCTTTTATGGCAAGTCTATGATTCATGGTGCCCAACTTTCTTACAGGAATTATTTAGAAATTCTATGTATCCTAACTACGCTTCAATGACCCCAGTTGAACAAGCTCAAGCAACAAAGAGTGTGCAATACTTAGTTGGTGTCATGATGGCAATTGATAACTTAGCTGCTCTTATCTTACTTCCTATCTTTGGTCGTATTTCCGATAAGACAAATACTAGAATTGGCAAGAGAATGCCTTACATTTTAGTCGGTACATTTGTGTGTGCAGTCGCATTCCCATTCATCCCAGTTTTATTCCATTATAATAATCTAGTTGGTGTCATTGTTTTGATGGCTATAGTAGTCCTCTTCTCAATGATGTATCGTAACCCTGCTGTCGCTTTAATGCCTGATATCACACCTAAACCTTTACGTAGTAAAGCTAATGGTTTAATTAACATTATGGGTTACATCGGCGGTGCATTCGCAACAGTTGTTGGTATCGTGTTTGTTCTCTCTAAATATTTAGGAACTAAGAGCACAGATAGTTGGCAATATCACAATATTTGGGCAATTGTTGCGCCTTTCTTAATTGCCTCTGTTTTAATGGTTGCTTCTGCTGTCGTTTTATTTATCACTATTAAAGAAAATAAGATTCGCGATGAGATGAAAGATGAAATGGCAAGAGGCGAACTTGAAGCTGAAGTCGTTGATCAAGTCGTTGAAGATAAACCAATGACAAAAGCAAATAGAACCATGCTTATCTTTATCTTAGCTGCAGAATTCTTCTGGTTTATGGCAGATAACGGTATTGGTACATTCTTAGTCAACTACACCCTTAACTTCTTAGGAACAGATTCAAGCTACGCAATGATTAACACAATCGTTGGTGGCGTTGGTAGTGTTCTCGGTTTTGCTGTTGGTGGTATCATCGCTAGTAAGATTGGCCGTAAATGGACAGTCGTTGGTGGCTTAGGTCTTACAGTCTTAGGATATGTCCTTTGGACATTATTAACATTTACAGTCTCTGGATTAGCAGGTAGTGGTACCTTCCCAATTTGGTTATATATCGTTTGGTTCCTTAAAGGCTTAGGTATGTCTTTAGTCCACGTTAACTCCTTCCCAATGGTTGTTGAGTTATGTCCAAATAGCAAGATTGGCCAATTCACCGGTTACTATTACGCATCAAGTATGGCTGCTCAAACTATTACCCCAGTTGCATTAGGCGCATTATTATTTGCTCCTTCATTCGGTTGGGAATTCGTTCCAGTTTATGGATTAGCTTGTGTAGCAATTTCATTCATTTTCTTTATGTTCATTAAGAACGTTAAGAGCAAAAAGACAACCTTTAAAAAAGGTTTAGAAGCGTTAGATCAAGACGACTAATATGAATAAACAATCATTTATTAAACGTGTAAATCCTTTGTTTTTAGAAGGTATAGCCCATCGTGGACTTCATAATGATAAGTTCACAGAAAACGGGTTAAACGCTTTTAGAAATGCTTTAGAACATAAAGTCGCTATTGAATTAGATGTTCATTTAACAACAGACAATAACTTAATTGTCTGTCACGACGAAGACCTAGTTCGAACTACTGGCAAAAGCGGTATTATCGAAGATTTATCTACTAAGGAGATTAAAGACAATTATCGTTTATTAGATGGGGGAGAAGTTCCAACATTAGATGAAGTTTTTGACCTCATTAACGAACAAGTTCCAATCGTGTTGGAACTCAAGGCATTCCGTAAAAACCACAAGCCTCTAGCCAAGCTAGTCTTAGAAAAATTACAAAGAATCAAAGATAAGAAAAACATCATCCTAATTTCCTTTGATCCACGCGCTTTAAGACTTGTTAAACATCACGGCTTTGTCACTTCCTTACTAGTGGTTAAAGACCATGAACCTAACTATGAATGGATTTATCACTTAAGAGGAATGTTTGATTCTGTTGATCTAGAACACATCATGCTCACTCAAAAAAGAGTTCAAAGATATCACAAACACCATTTTGTGAATTGTTGGACTATCGATAATGAGGAATTATTAGATAAGGTGCTTCCATATTCCGATACAGTTACTTTCCAATTTATCGATCCAGAAGTAGTGAGAAGTAAACTTAAAAACAAATAGTGTTATATTAATAAACTTAAATTACCTTAGGGTTAAACCTAAGGTTTTTTAATTGACTTAATAAGACGATATTGGTATCTTATTTGCAGTATTCAAGGAGATTAGTTATGTCAAAAGCAGATGAAATATTTGTACAAAACATGAAAGACATCATGGAAAATGGCTTTTCTGATAAAGATTTAAAAGTGAGACCACATTGGGAAGATGGAACTCCTGCTCACACAATTAAGAAGTTTTGCATTGTTAATAGATACAATCTACAAGAAGAATTACCAATTCTAACAATTCGTAGAACAGCCTTTAAGAGCTGTATTGATGAATTATTATGGATTTGGCAAAAAAAGAGCAATAACATCCATGATTTAAATTCTCACATTTGGGATTCTTGGGCGGATGAAAATGGCTCTATTGGTAAAGCGTACGGTTATCAACTCGCAAAAAAGAGCATTTATCCAGAAGGTGAATTTGACCAGGTCGATAGAGTTTTATTTGATTTAAAGCATAACCCACAATCTCGTAGAATCATGACTAATATCTATAACTTTGAAGATTTGCATGAGATGAACTTATATCCATGTGCATACTCTATGACTTTTAATGTCAGTGGCGACACACTTAACGGCATTCTCAATCAAAGAAGTAATGATATGTTAACCGCGAATAACTGGAACGTTTTACAGTACTCAATCTTACTTATTATGTTTGCACAAGTTTCTGGCTTGAAACCTGGAACCTTAGTCCACGTTATAGCTGATGCACATATTTATGACAGACATGTTGATTTAGTTAAAGAAGTAATTGCAAAACCTCAACACAAAGCTCCAAAACTTTGGGTTGATCCTTCCATTACTAACTTCTATGACTTCACAGTGGATTCCTTTAAACTCATCGATTACGAATATGAAAAATTAGATAAGAAAATTCCGGTGGCTATATGATAATTTCTATACTAAACTGCGATAAAAAATGGGGAATTGGCAAGAAAAACGGCTTACTATTCACCCTTAAAGAAGATATGAAATTCTTCCGTGAGACCACTTTAAATCATGTGGTGGCCATGGGAGAAAATACTTTACTATCCTTCCCTAATGGCAAACCACTTAAAAATAGGACTCACATCGTTTTAAGTGGCGACCCAAGTCATAACTATGAAGGTGTAATTAACGTTCATACTTTTGATGACTTTTTACGTATCATTAGCGAAAAAGGACAACACGAAGATGTTTATATTATCGGAGGAGCTTCTATTTATAATCAGACATTACCTTATGTGGATTTAGTTTATCTCACTAAGGTTGATGAAGATGGTGGCGCTGAAGTGTTCTTCACCAACTTAGATGAACTAGATAATTTTGAAGTTATCAAAGAAAGTGACACCATAAAAGATGGAGAACACAATATTAGGTTCTTAACCTATAAGAATACCAAAAAGAAGGAAATATTATAATGAAAGTAGCAATTACTGGTGGCAGTGGCCACATGGGAATCGCGACAATTAAAGAATTTCTTTTAATTCCAGAAATTGATAAGATTCACGCTCTTATATTAAAGGGTGATAAAAGAAGCAAACTCATTAGAAAACTCGCTAAAGATAATAAAGGTAGAATTGAAATTTCCTATGGTGATGTTGCTAATGAAGAAGATTTAGAAAAATTCATTGTTGGCTGTGATTATTTGTTCAACTTAGCAGCCTTAATTCCACCAGGAAGTGATAAATTCCCTGAGAAGAGTAGACTCGCTAATGAAGTCGGTGCTTATAACGTAGTTAAGGTTTGTGAAAAACATCCAGAAGTTAAACTAGTAGATATTACTTCTGTTGCCTTATACGGACATAGAAACTATAAACATCCTTTTGAAAGAGTGGGAGATCCACTTTTACCAAGTGTTTATGATGTTTACGCTGCTCATAAATTAAGAGGCGAATTCGCAATCTTAGAAAGTGATATTCCTAACTTTGTCATTATTAGACAAACCGCAATGGTGTATCTAGAAATGCTTAATGCTAATATGAGTGATGGACTTATGTTCCACACATGTTTTAATGATCCTTTAGAATGGTCAACTGCTGAAGATAGTGGAAGACTCATGGCTAATATCATTAAAGAAGATTTGTTAGGCCATTTGAATAAAGATAATTTCTGGAACAAGGTTTTCAACCTTGGAGATGGCGAAGAAAACCGTATTTCTGGCTACGATACTTTAGAAGGTGGCTTCAAGATTATTGGCGGTACCACCAAGAGATTTTTTGATCCTAACTACAATGTCACTCGTAATTTCCATGGCGGATTCTATCTTGATGGTGATGTTCTAGAAAAGTTATTCCATTATCAACAAGACAAGATTGATGAATATTGGGATCGTATCTTAAAGAAATATTCCTATTATTCATTAGCAAAAATCGTACCAAGTGGATTAATCAAAACTTTCGCTATTAAGAGATTATTCAAAGATAGCAACTCTCCAGCTTATTGGTATAAACATAATGATGTAGCGAGATTAACTGCTTTCTTTGGCAGTAAAGAAGCTTACGAAAACCAACCAAAAGATTGGAAAGATTTTGATTTAGTGGATTTTAAAGAAAATAGAAGCGATAAAACCTATCAACCAATCGACTATGGATTTGATATTAATAAGAGTGATAAAGATGTGACATTTGAAGATTTACAAAACGTCGCTAAGATGCACGGTGGTAAATTATTATCTACTTCATTTAATAAGGGTGATGTCTACGCTAAACTTGAATGGGAAACTCAAGATGGTGAAGTATTTACCGCTAAGCCATATTCTATTATTAGAGGCGGACACTGGATGAATCCTTTATATAAGGACTTAGTGTGGGATTTTGACCGTTTATCTAAAAAAGATAAAATCTTCGCTCAATATTGGTATGATTCTCACGATGTAAATGAAGATAATCATTACTATATGAACGATAAATATGAGGCTTTTATTAAATGAGAGCAGCGTTAATATATTTCACTGGTACAGGTAATTCAAAAAGGACTCTTGATTACGCAAAAGAGAATCTTCCTTTTGAATGCGATGTTTATAACGTTATGGAAGATAAAATGCTTAATCCAAATGATTATGAACACATATTTATCTTCTATCCAATCTATGGTTTTAATGCACCAAAACCAATTATTGATTTTGTCAAAAAGATTAATAAAAGCGATAAACAAATTAATTGTGTAATTATGAAAAATTCAGGAGAACACCTCTTCTGGAATAATGGTTCTTCTTTATATTTAGCTTCTTGTTTAAAAAGAAAAAATATTATCGTTAGAAGCGAATATCATTATCTGATGCCTTATTCATTTATCTTTAGACACACCGATTATATGGCGTACCGTATGGATACTGTG
Source organism: uncultured Erysipelotrichaceae bacterium (assembly GCA_902803285.1). Classification (GTDB taxonomy): domain Bacteria; phylum Bacillota_I; class Bacilli_A; order RFN20; family CAG-826; genus UBA2450. Next base: position 11,651 of record CADCPC010000010.1, read on the forward strand.
GCAAAGGGATTAATCAAGTTAGACATTAAAGATTATTTGGATAATAAATACGTTCCAATCAAAAGGTTCTTCTTAGATAGAGCATTTGCCTTTATCTTAAGAATTCAGTGGTGGGGTGGTAGATTCAATGGTAGATTCTACAAGATCGATATGAATAAATGTATCAAGTGCATGAAATGTGTAAAAGATTGCCCTATTCATAACATTAAATTCGAAAATGATAAATTCAAATTTGGTGGTCAGTGCTTGATGTGCCAAAGATGTGTACAAAATTGTCCTAAAGATGCATTTAAGTCATTAGGCTTCTTCACATCTTGGAAAGTTAACCCTCGTTATACATTTATAGAAGTGAGCGAATATCAAAAAGAAAAGAAACCAAATTACTGTAAAAAGAATTATCAAAAATACTTCGCCGTTAGTGAAGCAAGAATAAAAGAAAATGCATAATAAAAGAGTTCCAAATCGGAACTCTTTATTTAATTAATTAAATAATTAGCAATAATGTTCTGCAGTAGCAATTGCTAATTCGATCATTTGTGATAGGCCGAACGCTCTCTCATCGCTAGTTAATTTCTTATCTCTATTAATGAAGCTATCAGTGACTGTTAATAAGCAGAGTGCTTTTTTTCCTAAAGCTGCTGCATTAACATACAAAGCGTAAGATTCCATCTCAACTCCCATTAAGCCAAGTCTTGCCCATCTCTTCCATGTTTCTGGATCTGGATCATAGAAGACGTCAGCAGAAAATATGTTACCTCCGTGATATGGAAGCTTCATTTTTTTGGCTTCTTCATAAGCAGTAACAGCGAGATCAAAATCTGCTCCCGCTGAATAAGTTCCATTAATATGATATTGGCTCATCCAGTTACTATCAGTAGAAGCGGATGTACAAATTAATACATCTTTCAAATCAATATGTGGTTGATATGTTCCACAAGTGCCAACTCTAATAATGACTTCTACTCCGTAACCTGTGAAAAGTTCGTGAGAATAAATGCCGATAGAAGGCATTCCCATGCCAGAAGCCATAATAGAGATTCTTTTACCGTTTTTTGTAAATCCTGTATATCCTAAGATGCCTCTTACGTTAGTAACTTCTTTAGCATCTTTTAAAAATGTTTCAGCAATCCACTTTGCACGGATTGGATCACCAGGCATTAATACAACCTTAGCAAAATCCCCTTCATGGGCGTTAATATGAGGTGTGGCCATAAATATCTCCTTAATAATTCGTCATTATTTTACAACATAAACAAGTGATTATAAACAAACTTTTTTGATTGTAATGTTGAAAACATTTTAATAGAGTTATATGTATGAATAACAAAAAGATTTACGTGCCTTCTACTAGCGAAGTCAAAATCTTGGATACTGTCTATTTTTTAAATAAGCAAAATCTTTATCCTCTCCCTTTAGGAGTGTATAAGATTCTTATTGGCAGTGTAGAACCTGAGTTTGTTATCTATCAAGAATTACCAACTTATTCCACTTTAACTTCTTTTTCTAGTAAGCACATTTCTAGATTAATCATGATGCTACTAAGATATGGCTATCTAGCTAGAATCTATGATGAGAAGAGTGACGAATTATATTTAAAACTCACTGATAAAGGCGACTTATTCTTGTTCGAATACCACAAAAAACATAAATATAAATTCGTAAAACGAAGCGAGAGCAAAAAGCCACTAATTATTGAAATTAAATAGCAAAACTTAATTTTTTCTTATAAAATACCGGAATTTTCCGGTTTTTTATTGATAAAAATGGTTAATTAAATATAATTAACATATCTAAGAGGTGATAAATATGAATTTTATTTGGGATGTAACAGCTTTAGCAAATTGGATTATTGGCTTAGTGCTTTTAGTAGCAGTATATGGATTCTTGTTCTTTATGTACGCAAAAATCGTTAAGCGCACTGCAGGATATGTACTCATTTCTGTAAGCGCTGCTTATATGTTAATAACTTTCTTATTTGCACTTAATTATGCTTTTGTTATCGGTGCAGTTTTAACTGGAGTAGGCGTGACGATTTCCTTATTTACAAACCTAGGAGATCTACGTCAATTCTTAGCTAACCCATTTAAATCTTCTCATGTTAAATCTTCCAAACTCATGGTGGAAAAACTTTATAACAGAGAAGAATTCTATAAGATTATTGAAACTGCAGTTATCAATTTATCTAAAACCAGAACTGGCGCTATTATCACATTCGAAAGAAATACCTCTTTAGCAGATGTTATTAAAAATGGTGTATTAGTTAACGCTCCTGTCACGTCAGAATTATTAACAACCATTTTCTATCCAGGTACTCGTTTGCACGATGGTGCAGTCGTTATTAGAGATAACATGATTGTTGCCGCAAGTGTTTTCTATACTCCAACAACCAAACCTTTTGCAGGTAAATATGGTTCTAGACATAGAGCCGCGATTGGCATCTCAGAAATCAGTGACGCAATTACAGTAGTTGTTTCTGAAGAAACAGGTAGAATTTCTTTTGCTGTTAGTGGACAATTAGAAACTGCTACTCAAGATACATTTGCACGTGTCTTTGAAAATTATATGGATGGTGTTAAAGAAGAATAATTTATGGATAGTAAAAATATCTATGATTACATCATCAAAATTCAGAGTATTGCAAAAATTGGCTTAACTTATTCTAAAGATCCTTACGCATTAACGAACTATCAAGAGATTAATGATTTATCCAAAAAATTCCTTGAGGAATTCATGGATGTTAATTTAGATAGACCAAATTACTTTGAAAAACATATCTACCCAACTCCAAATATTTCAGCGAGGGTAGTGATTTTTAATGAAGATAAAACAAAAGTTTTAATGGTAAGAGAGGCTAATTCAAAATTATATTCTCTTCCTGGTGGCTGGTGTGATTTATACGATTCACCAAGCGATACTGCACGAAATGAAGCTCGACAAGAAGCGGGTGCAGAATTAAAAGATTTAAAACTTATTGGTATTACCAATAGAACGCCTTTATTAAGCGATGTTTCCATTCCTAACTACGTTATCATATTTGAAGCTAAGTTAGCCTCTTCTCTACATGAACATGAATATGAAACAGATGATGTAAACTTCTTCCCAATTGATAATCTTCCAGAAATATCTAGAAAGACTACAAAAGAAGAATTAGAGAGATTTATCTCTGCCGCGAAGAAAGGAGAAGTAATATTTGATTAATATGATTTATTTAACAAATAATCAAAAAATCTATATTGCAGCCCTTGTGGTAGGAGTGGTTCTGTTATTAATAGGAACCTGTTTTTTTACTTTTAAAAGAATCTACCTCAAAAAAAGATATCACGAAGATGTCTATCTTAAGTTATCTAAGACTTCAGAACTCAATGATTATCTTTTGCTAAATAATTATCGAGTGGAATTCGATGACCGTTACTATGGAGTGATTGATCACCTATTAATCAGCAAAAAATATATCTATGTCATCAATGATTTTGATATCTCAGGTGTGGTAAGTGGAGACCTCAAAGACCTCTTTCTAAGAGTGGTGACTTCTAAAGATAAGGCAATTAATGTTTCTAACCCACTAAATTATAATATTAATTTAATCAAAAGACTCAATGTCTACCATCGTCTTGATCAATCTTTAATCAAAGGAATTGTGGTCATCAATAACGATTCGAAGATTAATGTCACAGGCAGTAATAACCAATTTTTAATCATCAAAAGAAACGAGCTTCTTAAATACATCAAAAAGTTTGATAAAGATGATATTGGCAACTTAAAAGAAAAAGATGTTGTGAATTTTATCAATAAGCTAGACAAAGAAAACCAAAGGAAGAACAATGGTTAAAGAATTAAATAAGTTAACTAGAGAATTTCGTGGCAAAAACGGCTATTTTGCAATACTTTTATTTGTTTTTCTTGGCATTTTAGCCGCCGCATTCAGCGCACTTAATTTCCTATTTGGACTACTAATAATCATAATAGTTCCTCTTATCATATTACCTTTAAGTTTTTCATTTCAAAGAGCGACTATTATTATGAGAGATCAAAATCAGACCCTGTCTTTTAAAATGATTTGGGATGGTTTCAAAATGTATTTTTCTCCGCGTTTTAATTCGACCTATAACTTTTTTAGAACATTACTTTGGGGACTACTTATTTATGTGGTTTTAACCATTGTGACAGATGTAGTTATTAACCTATCTTTTTATTACACAAATTATAATAACTGGCATGATATTATCACCGAACTAGCTACCATAATTAGAAACATGGATACTGCTGCTATTGAAAACTTTATGGTTGATCATCAAAGAGAAATTTCTATCTATTTGTTATTTAGCGAATATCCTGTCATGGTAATACTTAGTTTCTATGCTTTAAGGAATTATATGTTTCATTCCACAACAATGTTTTTGAGATTTTCATCTCTTAATTATACTGGGCAATACTTTAGAGCATTGTTCTTAATGTTTTTAAAGAAGAATAGGAAAGAATACACTAAAGCGTTTTATTATCTTAATTGGCCAATGTTTGTTTTATTTGCTGGTGGCATGGCTTTAGGCGGTTATTTAACTTCTTTATATAAACTAGATGCATCATTAATGTTTACTGGCGGATTAATGATGGGATTATTATTGATGTTTGCGGTATATGGAGTTTTCTATATTGCAAGTAAAGAGGCACTACATCATTATTTCAGTGAACAATTCCGTTTAGCGGATATTGATCTTAGAAACCAAATAATTGCGATGTCTAATCAATTATATGGAAGAAATAATATACCTAATGAGGTAGTCGATGGCCAAGAAGAAATAAAAAATGACTCGGATGAGTCACAGTAATTTCTATCTGGAGCAGGCGACGGGAATCGGACCCGCATAACTACCTTGGCAAGGTAGTGTTCTACCACTGAACTACGCCTGCAATTCAAAATTGC
>CADCPC010000011.1 GCA_902803285.1 uncultured Erysipelotrichaceae bacterium
TAAAGAATAGTTTGTGATGCGTGGAACAATGTTTTTAGTATTAGGATATTCACCTGCTACCAAACGTGTCGCTACGATGGTGTTTTCAAACGTAAATAAGGCTTTCTTATCAGAGAAAGCGATATCAACTTTTTCTACGTTTTCTAATAGATGGTCAACCTCAATCATCATCTTAGCTGGAACATTAGCAACAAAATTGACTTCTGCAGGTACTGGGATTTGTTTTCTTGCCATACGAGCACTGTCAGTTGTGGTGGCTGTTAACAAACCATCAGCAGCTTCTAAGTGCATAGCGGTAAGAATTGGTCTTTGTTCTTTTGTGGAAGCAGCAAATGCTGTTTGAGAGACGAGAGAAGAGAATTCTAACTTTGTTAGAGATAATTTAGTTCCTGTTGGTTCTAAATCGATATCTGAATATTCATCAGCTTTAATACAGTTAAGATTATATTTAATCTTTCCTCCACTAATAAGAGCAATGGTTTGATCGATAACTTCAACAGAGATTTCTTCCGATTCTATCTTTCTTGCCATATCGGTAATAATCTTTGCGTTAATTAAGGTTGCACCTTCTTGAACGTTTCTGATCACTTCAACATCGTTAATAAAATATGGGATTTTAGTCTGAATTGTTAATTCATAATTACTTCCAGTAATAAATAATCCTTCATCATTTAAAACGAATTTAAAGTTGGATAGGATAGGCATTGCAGATGATTTGCTATTAACTGCTCTACCTGCTGTAAGCAAAGCTTTTAAAAATTCATCTCTTCTTACTACAAAACGCATAATCAGTTTCCTTTCTCTCTTTTTTATTTTTATATATTAATAATAATTACCATGTGGATAATGTGGATAACTCTTATTAATGAAAACCTGCAGTAATCATTTTAGCACATGGCTTTATTGTATTTCATTTATTTTTAATAAATATTTACTCTTTTATCAACTTTTCGAGTTCTTCGATCGCTTGTTTTAATTGGTTGTTGGTTTTTAACTCTTTATCCACTTTGCTGATTGCTGACATAACAGTGGTGTGGTCTTTGCCTCCAAACATATCACCAATTTTCTTTAGAGGAACATCAAGATTGTTTCTAATCAAGTACATTGCGATGTGTCTTGCTAAAGCAATTTGTCCGGTTCTCACCTTAGAAGTGATTTGTGAAGGGGTGATATTGTAATAATCCGCAACAACATTAATAATCTTTTGTTCGTTAAGCTGTGTCGCTACTTCATTACCACCTTTGATGGAACCAACAGCTTTAATCGCAACATCCATTGTAATTTTGTCTGATTCTTCTAAGGTGAATGCATAGAAAATTAACCTATTTACCGCACCTTCCAATTCACGGACGTCTTTGTTGAATTTTTCTGCAAAGAAGTTCACAACCGGTGGATCAACCTTTTCTTCGCTAATGCCTTTTTCGCGAAGCTTTGCTTTGAAAATTTCGGCACATGTTTCAACATCTGGTTCTGTGATAGACACTGTTAGACCTTGTTTAAATCTTGTAACCAAACGATCTTCTAATCCATTTAGTTCGATTGGCTGTCTATCAGAAGTAATGATAATTCTTTTGCCTTTGTTAATCATATCTTGGTAGATGTAGAAGAACATTTCTTCTGTTCTTACTTTGTCTGACAAGAATTGAATATCATCAAAGAGTAAAACATCGACATCTTTAAAGAAGTCTCTTGGGGACTTTCCATCTTTCTCTGCTTTTACAAACTTGATATATTCTTCAACAAAATCGTTAGCGGTAATATATAAAATATTGGCGTTTGGCATTCTTGTTGCCACAATTTCATTAGCAATTGCGTGTAGAAGGTGGGTTTTTCCTAATCCGGAATGAGAATATATGAATAATGGATTGAAAGTCGTTCCACCATTTTTAGCGACATATAATGCTGCTTGTCTAGCTTCTTTGTTACAATCACCAACAACAAAGTTGTCGAAAGTTAACTCTTTTTTGATTTGTGCACCAACAAAATAAGATCCAGATGATTTTGGAAGATTGTTATTAATAACTGGAGTGTTTGCTACTCTTTCTTCCTTGATTTCGTCAGGGGTCACAAAAACTAAGGTGTAATTGTCTTCTGTGATATCTGCTAGTGTTTCGGAGATAAGATTGTTATATTGCCCGCTTAATAAAACTTTAGCGACAGGGCCTTTAGCGACGACAGTAATAACTGAACCGCTGATGCTATGGATGTATGAATCTGCAAAGAAGGAATCAAATGTTTTCTTCTCGTTTAATTTAACTTCGATTTTCTTTAATACTTTTTCCCAAAGTCTTGTTGTTTCTGATATTGATGTAACCATAGCCTTATACACCCTTTCGTTTTGCAAATAATTATAGAATAATTCACTTATTTTTTGGCTGGAAAAATTAGCTTTTAGGAGTTTTCCACAATATACATAAATGAAATTGTTTGATTGAATCAAGACTTTATTGCTTTCCACAAATTAACAATGTGGATATCTTGGGGATAAAATGTTGAATGGTGGATTATTGGTAAAATTCGAGGTTTAAAACATAAAACAATACAAAGTATTGAAAACAAAATAACATAAGGTGGAAAAGTAGTTGAAACAGTGATTTTTTGAGTCGCTAAATTTTGATCAATTAACAAAACAAATCTCATATATCTATATAAATAAAACACACGCGGACGTGTTGATAGGGTAATTACATATATATAGGGGTGTTTGAAGTGTAAATTAATAGTGGTGGCATTTTCTAAAATTATCACTCAATATTTTAACCTTCTTTAATTACTGTTGTTTGGCAAAAACACTTCATATACATTCGAAAGTTTGCTTTTGTTGATGTTTTCATATCCTTCTGAATATCTATTATTCAGGCATAAAATTAAAGAACTATGTTCTTTCGCCTTATTATTTTTTGTAATGTCTTGTTTGCTTTGACATTTATTTATAAATAAAAGTATAATTCTAACTGCACGATTAGGAGGCTTATATTATGAAAAGAACTTATCAACCTAGCAAAATCAAACACGCTCACAAAGCTGGATTCAGAGCAAGAATGAAATCTGCTACTGGCCGCAATGTTTTAGCAAGACGTAGAGCTAAGGGACGCAAACATTTAGCTGCTTAATTTTAAGGAGTATAGATGAAAGCGATTAATCGTATTAAAGCAAACGAAGAATTTGTTCTTACGGTTAGAAAAGGTAAAACCTTAAAATCACCATCCTATGTTGTTCACTTTAAAAAGAACGAACTAAATATTTGCCGCATAGGATTGAGTGTCTCCAAAAAACTTGGTAACGCTGTTACGCGTAATAGAGTAAAAAGGCAAATACGAGCTATGTGTAACTCGTTAATTGATTATTCTGCTTACACATTCGATATTGTTATTATTGTTAGAGAACAATTTTTGAAAGAAAGTTTTGAAAGCAATAAAATTACACTCAAAAATATTTTGAGTGAGATAGGAATTACTGAATGAAAAAAAGAACAAAACTCGCATTATCAGGTATTGCTGCAGTAGCTGGTCTTTTAGCGTTGGCTGGATGTACCAAGTCATTTTGTTCTAACGTCGACACTGGTAGAATGCTTTATGCATTTGATCCAGGTATAACTAAATACGAAGAAAACGTAGGCTCTCCAGATTTGGTTTTCACATCAGAATCAGGTCTTTCTTATACAGTTAAAAACGTTGTTGCTGTTCTTCCAACTTATGATAAAGAAGAAAAGGCATACGTCTTTGGCTCTGGTGAAACTAAAGAAAAAGCCAAAACATATCTTAACGAAATCAACAAATCAGTCATTGATGGGGGATCAATTGGTGTTAATGACAACAACCTTCCATATTTTGCTGCGTTTGATGATATTGTTTTGGAAGACACACTTATTAAAGCCGTCCTTGATGGTGGAGAAAGCGTGGTTGTTGACTATAGCACCGAAGAAGGAAAATCCAAATTTAATAGAGACTTATCATTCTATAGCTATTTAAAATTCGTCGAAGACGACGCCCATGGAGTTTGGGAAAAATGGGATAAAATCCATACCTCATTAGTTGAATTTTATGGCATTGATGTTGCTCCAAGCACCGACTTTGTTAATAATTACAAATCTAAGATGGGTGGCTATGTTGCTCAATATCGTACTTGTTTAACAACAAAAACTGATAAATATGGAACATATGGTTATAGCACTGATGGTATTTATATTGAAGCTAAGACTTGGGGATATGCCTGGTCTAAAGGCTTCTTTGAAGGACTACTTGTTTATCCAATTGGCTGGTTAATCGACCAAATCACATTTGGATTTAGAAACGCTAATGTTGCTCCAGGTTGGGCGGCATTATTAGGTATTTTCTTTGTCACATTGATCGTTAGAGGCATTATGATGCTTGCCACATTTAAAACAACCGCTGGCAACGCCAAGATGACAGAACTACAACCAGAAATCACTAAGATTCAAAACAAATATCCTAACTCCAACACTTCTCAAGTTGAGAAACAACGTATGGCGGAAGAGATGAATCGTCTATATAAGAAAAATAAGATTAACCCATTCTCTTCAATCATTATTATGATTGTTCAATTCCCAATCTTCATCTGTGTTTGGGGTGCGTTAAGCGGCAGTGCTGCTTTAGCAAGCGGTACAGTTTTAGGATTAGACTTATCCGTTACTATTAGACAAGTCTTATTTGATGGCGCAAACTGGGGACCTGCCCGTGGATATGCGGCTGTGACTGCGTTATTCTTGTTCCTTCTCATGGCAGGAGCGCAAGCTGTCAGTATGCTTTTACCTCAATGGATTCAAAAAGCTAAAGCCAAGAAGGTAGCAAAACTTGGAACTAACCCAGCTCAAAAATCTCAAAACAACAAGATGAAATGGTTCACTTATATCATGCTTGCCATGATTATCTTTATGGGCTTCTCACTTGTTAGTGCTATGGGAGTTTACTGGTTAGTTGGTGCGGTAATTTCAACTGCACAAACACTTATTACTCAGGCTGTTACTGAGCATAGAAGAAAGAAAAAATAAGGAGCGTATTAAGATGGAAATATATACTGGTAAAACAGTGGAAGAAGCATTAGAAAATGCTTCCAAAGAACTTAATAAGCCTGTCAGTGATTTGATCTATATTATCTCTGATAAAAAGACAGGATTATTTACAAAGAAATTCCAAGTTGAAGTATATAGCTTACAAGATGTCGTTAGATACGCTGAAGATTACTTACTTAACGCTATTGATGCTTTAGGCATCGAAAGCTCTGTTAAAACAAGAGTGGATGATGGAGTGATGAGAATTACAATTGACTCCACCCACAACCCAATCCTAATCGGTAAAAACGGAGTAACTCTTCAAGCTCTCAACGAATTAGTTAAACTTACTACTAACAACCACTTCCATAAGAGATTTAGAATCTTGCTTGATATCAACGGTTATAAAGATAGCAAGTACGGAAGACTTGAACATTTAGCAAGAAAAGCTGCTAGAGACGTTCAAAAAACAAAAACAACTTACACATTTGATGCGATGCCTGCAGATGAAAGAAGAGCAATTCATAATGCATGCAACGGCATGAACCACATCAAAACCGAATCAACAGGCGAAGGCAAAGCCCGTCAAGTACAAATCATTTACGTTGATTAATAAAAAGGCACCTTTGTTGAAGGTGCTTTTCTAAAAGAAAAAAGTATGAAATTCGAGACTATTGTAGCATTAGCTACCCCACCAATGAAAAGCGCATTAGCCATCATTAGAGTTTCTGGTGATGATGCTTTTGATATTGTTTCTAAATGCTTTGACAAAGATATTAGATCTATTGATAAGAGAACGCTTTTGGTTGGATCAATCATTGATAAAGATAGAGTGGTTGATGATGTCGTTTTAGCGGTATATAAAGGCCCAAAAAGTTTTACTGGTGAAGACTTAGTGGAAATTATTTGTCACGGTTCTTTACTTATCGCTAACGAAATAATTGAATTGCTCATTGCTAATGGGGCGAGATATGCAACAAATGGGGAATATTCTTCTCGTGCATTCCTTAATCAAAAGATTGATTTAATTCAAGCTGAAGCGATTAATGATGTGATAAATGCAACAACAAAAGAAGCGAAGAATTTATCTATACTTTCCTTGAAAGGAAAAACATCAGAATTAATTCTCCCTCTTAAAACTCGTGTCGCTGATATTCTCTCTTTAATTGAAGTAAATATCGATTACCCAGAATATGAAGATATTGAAGTTGCTAACAAAGATAAAGTGGTGGAAGTAATAGACGAATTAATTCCTCAAATCGACAAACTCGTCAAAGAAGGACAAGAAGGAATTATCGTTAAGGAAGGTATAAAGGTTGCTATTATTGGCAAACCAAACGTTGGAAAATCTTCTATTCTTAATGCTTTATTAGGAGAATCAAAAGCGATTGTTACCGATATTGCTGGAACAACTAGAGATATTGTTGAAGGCGATATCAACCTAAACGGCATTATTTTACATCTAGTAGACACCGCAGGTATTAGAGATTCCTCCGATGTTATCGAGTCTATTGGTATTGAAAAATCTAAAGAAAGTGTTGAAAAAGCAGATCTAGTCATTGTCGTTCTTGACTCCACAAGTGAACTAGATGATTTTGATAATGAGATTTTAGATATTAGCAAAGATAAAGCTAGAATTGTTGTCTATAACAAAAAAGACCAATTAAGCCACGAATTATCTAAAGATAATAAAATATATGTCTCTGCATTAAATAATGATATAGAGGCCTTAAAGAAGGCAATAATCAGCAAAATAGGAGTTAGTGAAGAAGCGTTCTCCAATCCAAGTTTGAATAACACAAGACAATTAGGGTTGTTAAAGAATGTTAAAGAGTCTTTGTTAAAAGCTAAAGAAGATGCTTTAAATGATTTACCAATTGATTTAGTGTCTGTTTCTTTGTTAAGTGCTTATACTTCAATATTAGAAATATTAGGAGAATCTAATCAAATCGATATTTCTAAAGAAATATTTGCAAGATTCTGTGTTGGAAAATAATATGATTTTTGATACCCACTGTCATTTAAATCACGATGATTTATATAACGATAGAAAAGAAATAATTGATAATGCTAAAAAGGCTGGCGTTAGCAAATTTTTAGTAGTGGGATACGATAAGGGAACCTCTATTAGAGCAGTGGAGATCGCTAATGAATTTGATTGCTGCTATGCTGCTATTGGATTTCATCCAACAGAAATATTTGATATAACCGATGAAGATTATGACGATGTCATGAAATTGGTAGATAATCCAAAAGTAGTGGCGATTGGAGAAATTGGACTAGATTATCACTGGATAAAAGACCCAATTCAAAGAGAGTTACAAAAAGAATATTTCATTAAACAAATTGAATTCGCCAACGAACATCATCTCCCTATTTGTATCCACAATAGAGATAGCAATGAAGACTGCTTTAATATATTAAAAGAAAACAGACCTCTATATGGCGCTATTATGCACTGCTATTCTGGAAGCGTAGAAATGATGCAAGAACTCATCAAATTTGATGGCTTATATATTTCTTTAGGAGGACCAGTAACTTTTACCAACGCAAAAACCCCAAAAGCTGTAGCAGAAGAAGTACCGCTAGATAGATTATTAATTGAAACAGATTCTCCATATTTAACTCCTCATCCGCATAGAGGAGAAAAAAATGAGCCAAAGCACATCTGTTTGGTCAGCGAAGAAATCGCAAGGCTTAAAAATATGTCCAGAAAACACCTAGAAGATGTTATCTATAAAAATTCACTAAGGATATTTGGCGTTAAAGATGAAAATTAATATCGATGGTATTTTGGTGGTAGAAGGAAAGGAAGATGTAAGTTATTTATCTTCATTTCTGAATGCTTTATTTTTTACCACTAATGGTCTAGATATTAATAGAGATAAAATTGATTTTTTAAAAGAAGCAGCAAAGAAAAACAAGATTATAGTCTTAACCGATAATGATGAAGCTGGCATCAAGATTAGCGACGTTATAAAAAACGAAATAAATGCCAGTTTTGTCATAAAAACTCCGCAAATTGCTAGAAAAAATTACATAAAACGTGGCGTTGCGGAAACAGATAAGAAAGTTGTGCTGGAAGCCTTGAAACCATTCATTACAGATACTTCTCCATTTGATGAAAACTATAATCTGGCGTCACTAATTTCCCTAAGCGATGATCCACAAGCAAAGCGCGAAGAAATTATAAAAAAATATAGGTTAATATATGGAGATAACAAATCTATCTCAAACCAATTGAAAATATTAAAAATTAGCAAAAAAGAACTATGGAAATAAACAGAAACAACATTAACGAGATTGTTAGAAATAGCGGAGCTCATCCAGACAAGGATTATGGGCAAAACTTTTTGCTCGAACCAGAAATTGCTTCTAAGATTGTTGATGCACTAGATATTAAGCAAGGCGAAAAAGTTTTAGAAGTGGGTCCTGGTTTAGGATCATTAACTCATTTTTTGGTCGAAAAATCAGCCATAACAGTTTGTGATATTGATGAAAGAATGATTGCTTTCCTTAAAGTTGTTTACAAAAGCAATGTTGAGTTTGTTTTAAACGATATTCGTAAGGTAGATGTGTCAGTTTATGACAAAATAATTGGTAATTTACCTTATAACATCACTTCAGAATTAGTGGCTTTTCTACTTATAAACGCTAGAAAAGCTAAAAAAATGGTGCTCATGTGTCAACAAGAAGCCTTTAATCGTTTCTTTGATGTTTCTGGTAAAGATTATGGTCCTATTTCTGTCCTTTTACATCTATTAGGAGAGAGCAAAAAAGTATTAACTCTCAAGCCTGGTATGTTCTATCCAGCTCCTAAATGTAATTCATTAGTCTTCACAGTGGATTTTAATAAAGATAATAAATATGAAGAGGCTATTGGAACATATAAGTTAGCAAAATCTCTATTTCAAAATAGGAGAAAAACTATATACAACAATTTATCTAGTTATCTAAAAAACAAAGAAAAAGCAAAAACTATATTGGAAAAAATAGGCATTGAATCAAACAAAAGACCAGAAGATATTTCTCCAGATATGTTTTTAAACTTATTCAAAAACATTTAAGTTTTTATTAAGCGAATATATAATGAGTTTTGGTTGGAACATTTATGAATCAAATTAGTGTAAAGAGTTACGCAAAAATTAATATTTCATTAAACATCAAAGAAAAACGAGAAGATGGATATCATGAATTAGACTCTATTATGGTGCCTATTGAACTACATGATTCAATTATCATCTCTAAACTTTTCACAAAGACAAATGATAACTTTGTAACAGTGGATGATTTTTCTAGTGGATTAATCCACTATAACTTAGCATCTTCTGCTATTAATGCTCTTAAAAAAGAATATAATCGCCCTGAACATTTCAGAGTGTACATTCACAAGGTTATCCCAATGCAAGCGGGCTTAGGTGGTGGCAGTAGTAATGCAGCCTTCACCATGAAAGCTATTAATCAAATGCTCAAATTAGGGGCAAGCGACGATGATTTAATTAGACTTGCTACACCTCTAGGTGCAGATATTCCTTTCTTTATCAAAGCAACTCCTAGTAGGTGTCAAGGCATTGGAGAAAAGATATCTCCAATTTATATTAAAAATAATTACTATGTTTTAATTGTTAAACCTAATGCTGGGTGTTCAACAAAAGAAGTATTTAGAATTGCAGACTCTAAACCATATAAACAAATCGATATTGAGAGTGTTGTTGAGGCTTTAAGAGAAGGCGACGACGATAAATTAGCAGAATGTATTGGGAATTCTCTTGAAGAATCCGCCATTTCTGTGGTGCCAGAAATTAAAGAAATTGAAGACTATTTACGCAGTAAAGGATTAAAACTAGTCCTTATGAGCGGCAGTGGTTCTACCGTTTTTGCGCTGAGTACTGATAAAATGGTGTTGAAGAAAATTGCAAAGGAAATTGAAGATAAGTGGTTCGTGGAGCTCACTAAAATCATCAAGTAAATTATTATGAAAGATAAATATGTAGTTATTTTAGCAGCAGGAAAAGGTCAAAGAATGGCCTCTTTAGATGAAGATCATTCTAAAGTTGCTTATCCAATTCTTGGAAAACCTTTAGTTAATTATGTTATTGATGCTTCTAAAATACTTGAAGCTAAAGAAACATATGTAGTGGTTGGATTTGGTGGCAAAGCAACTGCTAGATGTGTAGAAAAAGAAGCCAAAATCGCTTGGCAAAACGAAGTAAACGGCACCGGTGGAGCGGTGATGTGTGTTTCTGATTTAAAAGATAAAGAAGGAGACGTCATTATTCTTTGTGGCGACACACCTTTGTTAACTTCTGAAACGTTAAGAAAGATTTATCACAAACACGAAAAGTTTGGCCATGATCTTACTATTTGTTCCACCGTTTTAGCGAATCCTTCTGGATATGGAAGAGTTATCAGAGAAAGACCTTCTTATCGCATTACTGAAGTTAGACCATACGCAGAAATATCTGAAGAAGAAATTGAAATTAACGAAGTTAACTCAGGCATTTATGTAGTGGATAATAAGTTGTTACAAGAATACTTACCAAAATTATCTAGAGACAATAAAAAAGATGAATATTATCTAAGTGATATTGTTGGGTTATTTGTAAAAGACGGTCACAAAGTTGACGCTTATGTTTTAGAGGATGCGGTTGATATCTATAACATCAATGATAGAATCCAACTCGCTTACGCGGCTAAGGTATTAAGAAAGAGGATTAATCATGAATTAATGCTCTCAGGTGTTTCTATTGAGGATCCAGAAACTGCTTATATTACTAAAGAAGCAGTAGTGGGCAAAGACACAGTAATTTTTCCTAATGTTCATATATTAGGCAAATGTGAAATCGGTGAGGAATGCCATATTGGCCCTAATGTGGTCTTAGAAAACGCAAAAATAGGCCATCACGCGAAGATTTCTCATTCTGTAATAAAGAATACTGAAGTCAATGATAACGAGGTTGTAGGGCCTTTTGAAGTTAGAGGCAAATAATGTTAATTATTGATTCTTTTGGAAGAAATATTTATATCGACGAAAAACTTGTTGGCTATATTGGAGAAAACGTCTTGTTTATAAACGGCAAGAAGTTCGCTGAGATAACCGATGAAGGAGAAATATATTTCCCACCTAAGAAAATTGGTTATGTCGACGACGATGGATCTATCATTATCAACGATAGAGAAGTTGGATATATAGATGGCGATAACAACTTCGTATTCTATAAATCGATGATGAGTAAATAAGCTTGAGAAAATCTCAGGCTTTTTATTTATAAAAAAGCAACCGCCGAAACGGTTGCTTAATTTATATAATTGGCTGAAAGATTATTTCTTTCTTGGGAATCTAATTGCAGCTTGTGCAGCAGCAAGTCTTGCGACTGGAACACGGAATGGAGAGCAAGAAACGTAATCTAATCCGACCTTGTGGTAGAATTCGATAGAATTTGCTTCACCACCAGTTTCGCCACAGACACCGATGTGGAGGTCTGGTCTAGTTGCTCTACCGTTCTTAACGGAGAATTCAATTAACTTACCAACACCGTGTTGATCAAGTGTCTTGAATGGATCTTCTTCTAAGATCTTATTGGAGTAGTAATCTGGTAAGAATTTAGAAGCGTCATCACGTGAGAAACCAAATGTCATTTGTGTTAAGTCATTTGTACCAAATGAGAAGAATTCTGCTTCTTGAGCGATTTCATCTGATAATAATGCAGCACGTGGAATTTCGATCATTGTACCAACATGGTATTTGAGGTTGACGCCTGCTTCTTTAATGACTTCATCAGCAGTCTTTGTAACAATAGCTTTGACGAATTTTAATTCTCTTAAGTCTAAGGTTAGTGGAATCATGATTTCTGGTTCAATCTTGATGCCTTTTCTCTTGCTAACAGCGATAGCAGCCTTGATGATAGCACGTGTTTGCATTTCGCCGATTTCTGGATAGGAAACGTCAAGACGGCATCCACGGTGACCCATCATTGGGTTGAATTCGTGTA
>CADCPC010000012.1 GCA_902803285.1 uncultured Erysipelotrichaceae bacterium
ATTTGAGCGACTTGGGAGACTAATCTACCTAATGGTTTGTCTGTGGCATCGATGACATACCATTTTCTTTGGATTTCATTTGCTTTTGCAATAGTAGTTTGACGTTGCATACAATTTTAATCCTCCTTTACCAAACTAACTTATTCCTTACCGGGGACTTCATTAATTTTGTGCCGAGTAAAATCTTATAATTATTCGCGACTTAGTGCAATTAATATTTATTAATTATTTTAATATTTTTTCTTTTCTTACTTTGTAAGAACAAATAAAAAAGACGTCTATATTTAGACGCCATTTTTACGAGTTTAATAACTATTTAACGTTGTGATATACGTTTTGAACGTCTTGTAGTTCATCAAGCATATCGCATAATTCATCGAATTTTCTCTTGTCTTCAGGATCAGTTAATTCGATTGGATCATTGGCTAAGAAAGTGATTTCTGCTGTATCAAATTCTGTGATTCCCATGCCAGCAAGAACTTCTCTAGCTTGTCCGAACGCTGATGGTTCAACAAGAACTTCGATAACACCATCTTCTTCAGTTACTTCTCTAACATCAACATCAGAGAGAATTAATGTTTCTTCAACTTCGTCTCTATTGTTACCTTTGAATGCAAAGATACCAGTTTCAGTAAAGTTGAATGCAACACTGCCTAAGTGACCACCTTTTTTAGTAATAGTAGTTCTTACTTCAGTAAGTGCTCTGTTAGTGTTATCTGTTAAAGTGTCAATGATAAGTAAACTTC
Source organism: uncultured Erysipelotrichaceae bacterium (assembly GCA_902803285.1). GTDB lineage: Bacteria > Bacillota_I > Bacilli_A > RFN20 > CAG-826 > UBA2450. The sequence goes on from CADCPC010000012.1 coordinate 747, forward strand.
CGCCTGGACCAAAAGCTTCATAACGTCCTGCTTCATAACTTTCAGCAGAACCACCTTTAGCTTTTTGGATAGCTCTTTCAATAACGTCTTTAGTAACGTTTTGGCCTCTCCATTTTTCGATTGCGCTTCTTAATGCAAGGTTGCTGTCAGGATCAGGAACACCACTCTTTGCGGCCATGTAAATTTCTTTACTAGCACGCATAAATAATGCGCTTCTTGCAGCAGCTGTTGCAGCCATAGCTTTTGCTCTAACTTCGTGTGCTCTTCCCATAAATTTTTCCTTCTTTTCTCAAAAATCCTATCACACTAATAAACTTAATTAAAGTTTTTAGTAAACGACATCTAATAGCACTAGCCCACAAGCTGGTGCTTTATAACTCACGATATTGCGTTCAGAGTTCTCATCTAGTAGTTCATCAATCTCTTCAATCGTTAATCTATCTCTGGCTGCTTCTATAGCAGTACCGATGATGTAACGAATCATGTATCTCATAAATCCTGAGCCTCTGAACATAACACTTACTTCTTTGCCATTGATATTTACATCAATATCATATATTTCTCTGACAAAGTTATCATCATCAGTCTCCTTAGAAGTAAAATTTTTGAAATTATGTTTCCCAATAAAGTGGGTTAAGGCATCTTTTAAAGTATCTAAGTCCAAATTATATGGACAAAGGTACATAATATGATAGAAAAGCGGGTCTTTTGAATCTAATAAAATGTTATAGCCATACACTTTTTCTTTCGCGTTATAACGACAATGGAAATCTAAATCCACTTCTTCCATATCTTCAATTTTTATATCCTCAGGAAGCATACAGTTGATTGAATAAATAAGACGATCTAAATCCAAAGTTTCTTCATCAATATCGAAGTGAAACCTTTGTCCTAAAGCATGTACCCCAGCGTCAGTTCTGCCCGCTCCATAAATAACAATTGGACGATTAAAATATTTTGAAAGAACTCCTTCAATTGTTTCTTGAACAGTAGGAGCATTTGGTTGTTTTTGCCAACCTTGATAATTAAATCCGTTATAACTAACAATTGCCAATATTCTCATAAATTTCTCCATTAAAATAGGGGTTTTGCCTTAAAAATCCAATAAATAAAGTCAACTGGCATAACATTTGAATCATAAGTTCTAAGTGTTAGTACAGCGCCAAAAATACACAAGATTAATAGTAATCCAAATAGGTCAGCCCAAGAGAAAGTGAGCTTACGATATTTGCTTCTTTTCGCATATGGATCATATCCTCTAGCTTCCATAGCATTCGATAATTCTTCACTTCTTCCGATTGCCGATACAAATAATGGAATAATTAAGGAAATAATGGCAGTGAATTTCTTCCCAATTCCACCATGGACAAAATCGACACCTCTAGAAGATTGAGCCTTCATTATTCTCTCTGTTTCATCTAATAAAGTAGGAATAAATCTTAGAGCAATAGATAAAGTCATTGCAATGATATGTGTAGGGACTCTAATAAGCTTTAATGGAGTCATATACCATTCTAATCCATAGGTTAAATCCATAGGAGAAGTTGTACTTGTAAGGATCATCGTGACCATCAACATCATCACAATCCTTAAAATAATGTATCCGCTTTGATAGAAGGCATCATAATTGATGGCAAGTCTACCAATATAGAAGGCAATATGTTCAGGATTATAGTTTGGATTTGGAATAAATATGTAAATAATTAGCAAGAATATTACTAATAGCCACATCGTTTTCAAACTTTTGAATAAGTCAATGAAGCTTACTTTGCTAATCAACATGAAGAGGATTAGGAATAGCAACATAAACGCCGACATGATTAAAGTTGATGACCAACTATTAACTTTTAAGAAAATAGACACTAGTAAAAGTATCGTCATCAAGATCTTATTTCGAGCATCAAGACGATGCACAATTGTATTATATGGAGAAAAACGGCCAAATGTTATCTTGCTCATTTGCGGTTAATCTCCTTAATTAAATCATCAATATTCTTGATGGAATTGATATTTATATTGAGCCCTTTATCAATCAGGGCCTTGCTAAATTGATATAAAGGTGGAATTTCTAAAGATAAATCATCACTAGATAAAGAGAATAATTCTGAAGGCACTCCTTGATATACTAAATTGCCTTCTTTAAGGACCACTACTTCATCCGCATAATTCAAAACAATGTTCATATCATGAGTGACTAATATGATTGTCTTGCCTTGATTATTGAGCTCTTTTATTAAATCTAAAATGATTCTTGTTCCTTCCGGATCAAGGCCAGCAGTTGGTTCATCTAAAACCAAAATATCAGGGTCTAAAACCAAGATGCCCGCTATCGCTACTCTTCTTTTTTCGCCACCAGAAAGTTCGAATGGGCTTCTAGAGAAGAACGATTCATCTAGTCCAACTTGTTTTAATGCTTCATGTCCTCTTTTAATAGCCTCTTCTTGCTTAACGCCATAGTTTTTAAGACCAAAAGCGACATCTTTTTCTACAGTTTCTTCAAATAATTGATATTCAGGGAATTGGAAAATAGAAGCAATATGTCTTCTTAACTCTTTGATATTTTTATTTTTCTTAGGATTTGGGCCAATCTCAAAACGATCAACAATAATTCTTCCGCTTGTTGGAGTGGATAATGCATTTAGCATTTGAATGAGTGTTGATTTACCGCTTCCTGTATGCCCAATAATAGCGGTAATCTTCTTTTCTTTGATTTCAAAAGAAACATTATGAAGCGCTTCTACTTCATTAGGGGTTTTCTTTAAATAAGTATAGGAGACATTTTCTATCTTGATTGACATATCTTATCTCCTATTTCTTCTAATGAATCATTATCGCCAATAGCGATTCCACTATCTTTTAAAGCTTTTCTAAGCTTCATTTCAAAAGGAATATCTAATTTATAATCTTTAATTATTTGTGGATTATTAAAGAGCCTCTTAGGGGTATCTGAAGCTACAACCTTACCTTCATTTAGTAAAATGATTTTGTCACTTAAATAAGCCTCTTCAATATCATGAGTGATAGATATTACTGTGAGATTAGGGTTTTCAACCCTCATCTTTGCAATAAGCCTTAATACTTCCCTTTTCCCTTTAGGATCAAGCATGCTTGTTGCTTCATCGAGAATTAATATCTCTGGATTAATAACTAAAGCGTCTGCAATTGCCACTCTTTGTTTTTGGCCACCAGAAAGATAGCCAGGTTCTTTCCCTAAGAACTGGCCCATGCCTACCTTATCTGCGTATTCTCTTACTAGTTTTTGCATCTCTTCTCTAGAAACACATCTGTTTTCTAAAGAAAAGGCAATATCATCTTCTACTGTCACACCAATAAATTGATTATCAGGATTTTGGAAAACAATAGAAACTTTGTCTCTAATTGTGTTGATATTTTCCCTATTGAGAGGAACGCCTGAGATGGTTATTTCTCCTTTAAAATTTGGAAATAGACCTACAAGTAATTTTGCTAATGTAGATTTTCCAGAGCCGTTATGGCCTAAAAGAGAAACATATGAACCACGTTCAACCTCAAAAGAAACATTATCCAATGTGAGTTTTTCTTCAGTGTAAGAGAATGATAAGTTTTTAACCGACAACGCTTCCATGCCGACTATTATAACTTATATTTTGATTTCATTCTATGAATTAAACAAAATATCTTTTAACTTCTTCTGAATGGCTATTATCTTCTTCCTAATAGTAGAATATTTTCGATGATATAGCATCGCTAATTCCTTATAGGAATAACCATCAACATATAATAAAAATAAATGTCTATCTTCTTGCTTAATGTGAAGCTCTTCTTTTTCAAGAATTGTTATTAGTTCGTTTCTTAGAAAAGAAGCCTCGCTATTTGCCGAGAGAGAAACAAATACCTCGCTATCTCCACTAGAAGATATAATGCCATTATTGAGACCACCACTTTTTGATTGAAAAGAAGGTGAATAATATTTGATGTCATCCATCATCTTGTGAAAAGCAATCTTGTTCCAATAGGGATACAAAGGTCCTTTGCCTTTAAATTTGCTATAAGTTAGATATAGGCAAAATAGTCCATCGCTAATTAATTCATCTAACTCTACTGTTGTTGCACCTCTAAAATCATCTAGAAGTTTAATTGCTAAATGTCGAGAATATTCCTTATATCTTTGAATTAACTCAACTTCAGCATCTGTGTCGCCATGCTTCCATAACGAAAAAATATAGGAATCGGTCATTCCATCAAATTTTTTCATAAAAAAAGCTCCTCTTTCTGGAGGGCTTAATTTGTTAAGTGATTATTAGCTACGTATTCTAGATAATAAGATTCCAGCGGCAACAGAAGCGTTTAAGGAATTAACATGTCCCGCTTGAGGAATTTTTACGACATAATCAGAGTTTTTCAAAACAAGTTTTGAAACACCTTGTCCTTCACTACCGACAACAAGAGCGACAGGAAAATCGTATTTTAAATCTTGGTAATTTATTTCTGCTGCTCCATCAGTAGCAACCACCCAGAAGCCATTTTCTTTTAGTTTTTCAATAGCTTGGTTCAAATTATTAACAAGAGCGACAGGAACATAGTTGATTGCACCAGCACTAGTTTTAGCGACAGTAGCATTTAATGGAACTTGATTATGTTTACTAATAATCAATCCTGAAACATTGAAGACATCCGCACTTCTTAAGATTGCGCCCATATTATGTGGGTCTTCAATACCATCGAGAAGTACAACCACTGGGATCTCTACTTGTTTACTGCGTCTAATGACTTCATTTAAATCTAAATATTCGTATGGCTTAATAGTAGCCATAACTCCTTGATGAACGCCACGAGTAACATTATCAAGTTCTCCCACAGAAACAATTTTTGGTTGTAGTTTTTGTAGTTTAATTAATTCAAGAATTTCTTTATCAGCGAAACTACTGGTAATCGATATTGAGATTACTTTTTTTGCCCTCAATGCTTCCTTAACAGGGTTCCTCCCAAAAATAAGGTTTTCGTTATTCTTATTCATAACTACATAATACCTTTCTTAATAAGTTCTTGTCTCACCAAATCAGATGATTCAAAATCCTTGTTTTCTTTAAAATTAAGGTATTTTTGATAGAGATTTTTATCATTTTCATCCATTTTTACATATGGAATATCTAATCCGAGAATTTGATACATGTCATTAAGAGTTTTGAATAAATCGTTAAGTTTATTAAGATCTTTTTCTCTAGTTCTAATCTCATTATTTAATAGTTTGATGACATTATATAATTCTGTTAAGGCATTACTTGTGTTTAAATCTTCCGCTAACGCAGCGATGAAGTTATTGATATATGTAGGTTTACCTTCTTCAATATTTACTCCACTAGTTTGAAGCACTAATGCAGCTTGTTTGGTGACCATTTTCATCTTATTAATCTCTTGTTCCGCTGCTTTTACTGTGTTATCAGTAAAGTTAACTGGTTGACGGTAATGTGCAGAAAGAATGACTAGTCTTGTAACTGGCCCACCCACTCTTTCAATCATATCTTTGGCTAAAACTACGTTGCCTAAAGACTTAGACATCTTTTCATTACCAAAGTTAATGAAAGCATTATGCATCCAGTAATTAGCGATTTTATTACCATGTGTGGCTTCGCTTTGTGCAATCTCATTTTCATGATGTGGAAATTTCAAATCATATCCACCGCCATGAATATCAATATAGTGTCTTGGGAAGATTGTATCGATCATGACACAGCATTCTGTATGCCATCCAGGGCGACCATTTCCCCAAGGGGAAGGCCAAGATATACCTTCACTAGTTTTCTTCCATAAGACAAAATCTAGTGGTGATTCTTTCGCACTATTTTCTTCGATTCTTGCACCAACAACTAAATCATCGATATTGATACCAGATAATGCGCCATAATCTTTAATTTTATTTACTCTAAAATAGACATCGCCATCTACTACATAAGCAGCGCCAATTTTCACTAAATTATCAATATAAGAAATGATTGCGTTGATATATTCTGTAACCTTAGGAGTAATAGAAGGAATTTGGCTACCAATCGCCTTTGTGGTCTTTTTGAATTCACCAATAAAGAATTCAGTTAATTCTTTTTCGCTTTTCCCCTCTTCTTTGGCTTTCTTAATGATTTTATCGTCGACATCAGTAAAATTACTTACATAAGTAACTTCGTAGCCTACATAGGTCAAAAAACGTCTTAAAACATCAAAGACAACGACAGGTCTCATATTGCCGATATGTGGATAACCATATACTGTAGGTCCACAAACATACATTGAGACTTTGCCTTCTTCTAATGTTTTAAATGGTTCAATTTGATTTGTAAGAGAGTTATAAATTTTGATGTCCATAATATCTACCAGTGATAATTATATTATCGCATTCCATATATTTATGCATAGCAAAACAATAAAAAAGCCTTCCGAAGAAGAAGGCTCAATTATTATTTATTATCTGGAAATTTTTCGCGGTGAGCATCGTAAGAAGTATGTAGTAATTCTTCAGCGAGTTCACTGCCAGGTTCACCTAAGAAATCAGCGTATAGTTTCTTAATATCTGGATTATTGTGTGATTGTCTAATCACTTGTTTAACATCTTCAGAATATAAGACGCTTGCACGTTTTTCACGATATGTATCTAAGATATTATCTTCTTCATTTGGTAGGAAGAGTGGTTTGACATATGGTTGACCACCACCATTGATACATCCACCTGGGCAACCCATGATTTCAATAAATGCATATGGTGATTTGCCAGATTTGATTTGTTCAAGTAAGACTTTAGCGTTTCTCATGCCAGAACAAATAGCAATCTTAACTGGTGTGCCTTCGACGTCAATTGTGGCTTCTTTAATGCCTTCTTGACCACGGCAAGCTTCAAAATCAATCTTGCCAAATTCTTTACCTGTGAGCCAGAAATATGCAGTTCTTAAAGCTGCTTCCATAACACCACCAGTAACACCAAAGATAACTCCAGCACCACTATATTCGCCTAATAAGTCAGCGTCGAATTGTTCCTCTGGTAATCTTTGCCAGTTAATGCCACTTCTTTTAATCATCTTTGCGAGTTCTCTAGTTGTTAAAACTGCATCGACATCATTAGGCATTTCTTTACGTTGTCTTTCATACTTTTTAGCAGTACAAGGCATGATAGAAACAACGAAGATATCTTTTGGATCAATATTATGTTGTTTTGCAAAATATGACTTAATAATTGCACCCATCATCATATGTGGTGATTTACATGATGAGACGTGTGGAATAATATCTGGATAATAGTATTCGAGATAATTAATCCAGCCTGGAGAACATGATGTTATTTGTGGCAAAACCCCATTATTTTTGATTCTTTGTAGTAATTCGTGAGCTTCTTCCATGATTGTTAAATCAGCTGCGAAGTTAGTGTCGAATACACGGTAGAATCCTAATCTATGGAGGGCTGCAACCATCTTGCCAGTGCCTGGAGTTCCAATCTTTTCGCCAAACTCTTCTGCGATAGCTGCTCTAACTGCAGGAGCGGTTTGAACGATGACATATTTGCCTTGTTTCATCGCTTCATCAACTTTAGCGATTTCGCTATGTTCTAATAATGCACCAGTTGGGCAAACGTTGACACATTGACCACATTGGATACATGGGGATGTAGCAAAGCTTCTGTTTTGGATAGGACCAACAATTGTGTTAAATCCACGATTTTCAAATCCTAAGATAGAAATACCTTGAGCTTCTTTACATCTTTCAATACATCTACCACATAAAATACATTTTGATGTATCTCTAATTAGTCCTGGGGCTAATTCATCGACTGTTGCAGGAGTTTGACTTCCTTCATACATTCCATCTCTTGCTCCGACTAATTTAGAAACTTCTAATAATTCACAATGTCCATTTTTCTCACATTGTAAGCAGTTTTTATGGTGGTTAGATAAGATGAGTTCTACAGATGCTCTACGAGCGTTGATGGCTTTTGGAGAAGAAATAGTAATTTCCATTCCTTCTGCTACTGGATATACACAGCTTGCCACTAATCCTCTAGCACCTTTAACTTCCACTAAACAAACTCTACAGCTTGCTCTTGAGCATTTTCCGTTATTAAATGCACATAATGTTGGAATATTGAAACCACACTTTTTAGCGGCTTCAAGGATGGTAAGACCAGCTTCTACTTGATAAGCTTGTCCATCAATTTTAATGTTCACTAATGCCATGATCTTTCCCTCCTATTCCTTAATAATTGCACCGAAGCGGCAATTGTTCATACACAATCCACACTTAACACAGTTTTCTGGGTGGATGAGATGAATACGCATTGGCATCTTTGGGTCTCTGCCAGCAGGTATTTCGTCTGTCTTTTCAATGGTGTTAGCAGGACAATTACGTGCACACATACCACATCCAACACATTTCTCTTTGATGATTTTGTATTGGAATAAGTTCTTACAAACATGGGCAGGACATTTCTTATCTTGAATATGTGCTAAATATTCATCATAGAAACTTGCCATTGTAGATAGAATTGGGTTTGGAGCGGTTTGTCCAAGTCCACATAATGAGTTGGACTTAATGACTTCTGCTAAGCTCTTGAGTTCTTCAAGATCTTCCATTGTGCCCTTACCCTCGGTAATCTTTGTTAAGATTTCTAAACATCTCTTTGTGCCGATACGGCATGGAGAACATTTGCCACATGATTCATCACAGATGAATGTCATATAGAATTTAGCAACGTCCACCATACAGTTATCTTCATCCATAACGATCGCGCCACCACTACCCATCATAGAACCAGCAGCGACTAAGTTATCGTAATCGATTGGAGTATCTAAATCTTTTTCGGTTAAGCATCCGCCAGAAGGTCCGCCAGTTTGAATAGCTTTGAACTTCTTGTTATTTGGAATACCGCCACCGATATCATAAATTAATTGTCTAAGTGTAACGCCCATTGGAACTTCAACTAAGCCGACATTATTGACTTTGCCACCTAGAGCAAAGACTTTAGTTCCTTTAGATTTTTCTGTGCCAATAGCAGCGTATTTATCTGCGCCATTAAGCAAGATATATGGAACGTTTGCAAGAGTTTCAACATTGTTAATAACTGATGGTTTGCCCCATAAACCTTTAACAGCTGGGAATGGAGGACGTGGACGAGGCATACCTCTTTGTCCTTCAATAGAATTTAATAAGGCTGTCTCTTCACCACACACGAATGCGCCAGCACCTAAACGGATGTGGCAGCGGAATGAGAAGTCAGTACCTAAAATGTTATCGCCTAATAAGCCGAGTTCTTCACATTGTTTAATAGCGTTTTCAAGTCTCTTAACAGCGACTGGATATTCGGCACGAATATAGAAATATCCGTTTTTCGCACCAATAGCATAGCCTTCAATCATCATGCCTTCGATAACGTTAATTGGGTTACCTTCGATGATAGAACGATCCATAAATGCGCCTGGGTCACCTTCGTCACCATTACAGACAACATATTTTTCTTCACTATCAACATCGTGAGCGAATTGCCATTTTCTTCCTGTAGGGAAGCCTGCGCCACCTCTACCTCTTAAGCCACTCTTTAAGACTTCATCAATAACTTGTTGAGGAGTCATATGGAGAGCTTTATTTAAAGCGAGGAAAGAACCATCACCAAGAGCTTCATCAATACTTTCAGGATTGATATCTGCATTACCTCTTAAAGCGATGTCTCTCTTTTGTAATTTGTAGAAATTAATATCATGTTGTTTTCTAGCTTTTTCTTTGGTTTGAGGATCAACGAATAATAATCTCTCAACAATTTCTCCACCTAGGATATCTTTTTCAAAGATTTCTGTCACATCATCAACTTTAACTTTTGTGTATAAAGTTTCTTCTGGGAAGATCTTGACGAAAGGACCTTGAGAACAGAATCCGAAACATCCAACGATATTAGCGGTTACTTTATCTTCTAAATGATGCTCTTTGATGAGTTCGTGCATTCTTTCTAGGATTGTGTGACTATCAGCACTTAAACATCCTGTACCACCACAGACAACGATTGCTCTTTTGCCGTCTAATCCTTTGAATTTGCTGTCAAGACAAGAAGCACATTCTTTTTGTTTATTGATTAATTCTTCGCTAGTTTTAATCTTAATCATTTTGTGCTTCCTCCTTTGTTCTATAACCATGAATAATGCTTTCCACATTTTTCACTTCTACCATTGGATAAACCTTGCCATTGATTGAAACCGCTGGAGCGATAGCACATGCGCCCACGCAACGCAAAACGTCGAGTGTGAATAAGTTATCGCTTGTGGTTTCTCCTGGTTTAATGCCTAATAATTCGCTGAATTTGTCTAAGACTAATTGGCTGCCTTTAACATAACAAGCTGTTCCTAAACAAACACCGATGACATATTTACCTTTAGGTGTTAAAGAGAAGAAAGAATAGAAAGTAACAACACCATAGATTTCACTAACTGGAATGCCAGTTAAAGAAGAGACTAATTCTTGGACTTCTAGAGGGATATAACCATATTCCTTTTGAATGTCGGAAAGAATCATCATTAATGGTGTTTCTTCATTTTTATGCCTATTAACGATTTCGGTAATTTGTGCAACAGCACTACTTTGTAGATGTGCCATATACATCCTCCTTAAAATATAACTTTGTTATACTCACCCTATATTTTATGGAAAATTCATGGATATATGCAATAAGTAATTAGCATATATTATTGTTAGTGAACACTAACCATATCACCAAAATAAAAGGAGAACATTTATGTTCCCCTTTAAATATTATCAGTTTTTTATAATCTGATATCTGCGATTTTTCTTCCAGGTTTCGCTGTCTTCTTAAAGACAATTTCACCTTTGCTAATCGCACCTACTGGACAGACGTGTCCGCATAACAAGCAACCAACACATTTGTCATGATTGCAAGATGGACGTCTAGTTTCTTCATCCCATTCCATGGCTTGATGAGCACCATCATAACAAGAGATGTAGCATCTTCCACAGCCGACACATTTATCTTTATCGATTTCTGGATAAACGATATAGTCACGATCAAGTTCTTCTGCAGGAATAATGTTCTTATTAGCAAGACCAACAAGTTCTTCTAATTTATTAACTTTTTGTTCTTCCATATAGTGCATTAAGCCATTACATAGATCTTCGACAATACGATAACCATATTGCATGATGCCTGTAGTAACTTGAATGGTTCTTGAACCCACTAAAATAAATTCCGCAGCGTCTTCCCAAGTTTCTACTCCACCAATACCAGAGATTTGCAAATTAGGAATACCGTTTCTTAATTGTTGAATAAATCTTAAAGCAACTGGTTTAACTGCTTTTCCTGAATATCCAGAAATAGAAGATTTGCCGTTTACAATAGGCATGCCAATTTTCTTATCTAAATCAATATTACAAATAGACTTAATGGTGTTAATTGCCGCAATACCATCTGCTCCGCCTTCTAAGCAAGCTTTGGCTACTGGCACCATATCAGTGATATTAGGTGTCATTTTTGCCATCATTGGAAGTTTACTTCCACGTTTAACAGCTTGGCAGTATCTCTTACATAATTCTGGATTAGTGCCAACGTCACTACCCATCGCATGAGAAGTCATTTGAGGACATGATAAATTCATTTCAATCATATCTGCTCCAGCTTCTGTAACTTTACGAGCAAGATCTTCCCAAGTCTCTTCATCATTGCCCATGATAGAAGCGATTAAAACATTGTTTGGATAATCTTTCTTTAAACGACGGATATCCGCTAAATTCTCTTCAAGAGAATGTTCAGCAATTTGTTCCATATTTTTGAAACCAACGAATGGTTCTGCTTCTTTGGTTAATGTATCAAAACGAGGTGAAACTTCATTAATGACATAACTCTTAGGTCCAATTGTCTTAAAGACAACACCACCCCATCCGACATCATATGCTTTTGCGCACATATCATAATCGTTACCAACAGGAGAAGATGATAAACAGAATGGATTAGGGAATTTAACGCCTAAGAATTCAATACTTAAATCTTTCTTAACCATATTATTTAACCCCCAAGAATTTCTTAATTGCGTATGTGACTTCTTTGCCACTTCTCACCGCGTACACCACAGTTTTTTCTCCATGAGCAATATCACCTGCAACAAATAAGTTATCTTTAACTCTATTAGCGGTTTCTTCAACTTCTTGAGTCTTCTTAACTTCTAAACCAAGAAGTCCAGCTTCGGTATATTGACCAACCGCTAAGATGATTAAATCTGCTTTAATCTTTAATTCGCTTGGAATGAATCTATGTTGGAATTTAACGGTCTTTCCTTTTAAGGAAACTGGAATGTATCCATCAATGATGGTAACACCTTGTTCTTGGCTACCAATGAGTTCTTTTTTGCTAGCTTTGAATTCTGCAAATGTTTCATAAACAACATCGGTGACATGTGGAACACCTAATAGCTTCAAGGTTGTTACTGTATCCATAGCAACGTCTCCGCCCCCGATAACTAAAACGTTTTCTGGTAATTTGATGTTGCCTTTCTTTTTCTTTGCATTATGTAAAAAATCAACTGCAGTCTTAACAAATCTCTTACCTGCAAAGATTGGTAAAACCTTACCTTTATTATGTCCGCTAGCGACAACCACCGCGTCATATTCTTTCTTAAGAGATTCAAGTTCTTCTACTAGATGACCACATTCAATTTTGACACCTAGTTTTTGAATTCTCTTTACTTCTTTATCAACAACTTCAGAAGGTAAGCGATATTCAGGAATACCGTATCTTAAATAACCCCCTGCTTTTGCTTCTTTTTCAAAAACAGTAACTTCAAAGCCTTCTAACGCTAAATATCCAGCGCTGGCTAGCCCAGCAGGCCCGCTACCAACAACCGCTACCCTCTTGCCATTGAGTGGTTTCTTTTCTAAGATATCCATTTTCAAAGAATCTTCGAAGTCTGTGATATATCTTTGAATTCTACCAATATCAATTGGCTTATCAATTCCACTTCTTGAACAACCTTGTTGGCAATATCTTTCAGTTGGGCATACTCTAGCGCATATTGAGCCTAAAATATTATTAATTCGAACGGTTTCTGCTGCGCCTTTGAAGTTTTTAAATCTTACCGAACGAATAAATTTTGCTGGATCTGTACCAGCAGGACATGATTTAGAACATGGTGCGTCGTGGCATAATAAACAACGACTTGCTTCCTCCATTACTAGCTTTGGAGTAAAAGCAGCATCATATTCTTCTAAATAGTTTTTGGACATGAAAAATCCTCCTCTAAACTAAAAAAGAAATTATCTATACAATAATTTTAATTTAATGTACAAACAATTTCATTATCTTTTATTTTTTATCGTTGAGTTCTGTATAAAACTTAGAGACTTGTTTAGCCCATTTTTCTTGAGAATATTTTCTAGCGGTTAATTTTGCGGAATCACCAATCTTCTTACTATCGCTAAATAATGCTTTTTCTAATTTTTCTACCCATTGGTAGAAGTCGTTATAAATATAACAGTTCTTGCCATCTTCAAATATGCCTTCGAGAGCTTTATCTTCTTTAGCGAGAATGATTGAACCAGTAGAAGCAGCCTCAAAATATGAAGCACTTTGAGTTTCAAAGCTACTTGCACTTACAAATACATCAAATAAAGCATAGTAATATTTAAGTTCTGATATTTTTACATCATTAACAAAGACTAAGTAGTCTTCGATATGTAATTTTCTTGCGTATTTTTGCAATCTTTCTGTCACTGAAGCATCACAAATTATCATTAACACAATATTAGGAATTTCTTTTACCACTCTAGAGACATAATTAATAACTTCATTAACGTTCTTTTCTGTAGAAATATGGTTAACAAATCCCAAAATCTTTTTATCTTCGATTTTGTATTTAATTTTTAATCTTCTAACTTTGGTTCTATCTTCTTTAGATAGAGTAAAGAGTTCTGTATCAATTGCACTAGGAAGAATACGGAGATCTTTTTTGCCATCTGTTTCCACTTTCAAGATTTCATAACTCTTCTGAGAAGGAACTAAAACGGTTGGGCATTCTTTGAAAACACGATTAAGACTTAATTTCTTAATATTTTTAACACTTAAATCTTTAGCGAGTTTGCCAACTTTGAAGTCATAATACATCTTCCAGTTATTATGTTGTGTATATAGCATTTTAATATTAGTAATCTTCGCTAGTTCAAGAGCGATGACACTCATAGAGTAATCACTCAATAAATGAATATAGTCAAAGCCAAACATCGCAAGCATCTTAGCTTTTCTTTGAGTGTGGAACACTCTAAGGGCCATCCAATCATCATATCCTTTTATACCTTTGGTTAGAGAAGAGACAATTGGAATATGATAAGCGGTTGGTAAATTAGCAAAATCTTCACCTTTTTTCCATAGAGCGACTAAGTAAGTATCATAGCCAAGCTTTTCTAATTCATCTCTTAATAATTCTGCTTCCCAGCCGACTCCATTAGTAAATAAAGAGAAAGCATCGGTAATTAATGCAATCTTACGTCTATTAGTGCGGTTATCAATAATATTGAATAAATGTTTGAAGAACACTTCGTTAAACACTACTTCAGAAGGTAAGAAAGGAATCTTATCTTGTCTAGTTTCACCCACTAGTAAATCGAAACCACTACTATGGTAAATATTCTCTAAATCTCTGCTAGTAGTCGCAGAATAATATAAATAATGCCCTGTTACTGGGTAAGAGAAGAAATGAACATTTGGATTGTCTTTACCGCTCTTGAAGATACTATAACGTGAATTGATATCGTTTACTGTATCTAATTGACCAAAGAAAATATAAGTTGGAGTTAAGAAGTTTTCTATTTCACCAGAAATACGATATTCAGATTTATATCTATTAACAGGGGAAATTAAAACAATCTTAGAAACTTTGATTTGATCGTTATGGTAGAAGTTCATATTACTTGCAAGATACGCACCGATACCAATACCCATAATAGTGAGTTCTTCTTTTTGGAAGAATTTCTTAGAATATAGAGTTTCTAATATTTCTTTGAAAACATCAAAATAATAACTAAAGAACAAGACCATGTCGCCTTGGTTTAATAAATTAACAGTAATGAGCTTATATCCACGATCCACAAGTGGAGTAATTAGATCTACATATTGAGAATCTTTTTGATAATTGAAAATAGGCATAACAATGAGTTTGCCAAGTATTGCTTTTCGTGGGGTATAAATCACCACTTCGTATGGATTATGATCGACTGATAATGTGATCTTTTTACTTAGTAATTTGGTAGTTCTAACTTTGTCCATGTTGCTAATATATTAATTTTATCACTAAAATTATGCAATTGTAATGTTATAATACACGCATGTTAGACCAGTTTCCGAAGTTTGATATGAAGATAAAACCGAAGCGTCCTAAGCTCCGTCTTTTAACTTATATAGCAGCCTTACCGCCTGTTTTATCTCATAAAGCAAAACTTAAAAAGATTGGAATGGAGGGTATTAAACCTCCTTATCTACTTTTAGGTAATCATAATGCTTTTATGGATATTAACGTTTTATCAGTTATTACCTTTCCGCATCTATTAAACTATGTCATCGCAATTGATGGATTCTTAAATAGAGAAAACTTCTTAAGACATATAGGTGGTATCTGTAAAAGAAAATTTACGCAAAATTATGATTTAATCAAACATATCAAATACGTTATTGATCATAAACATGTAGTAGCGATGTTCCCAGAAGCAAGATATTCATTATGTGGCACAACAGCGATTATTCCTAGTTCAGTAGCGAAACTATGTATGTATTTAAAAGTGCCTGTTGTAATGCTTAAAATGCACGGCCATCATATCAATTCTCCATTTTGGAATTTACATGATCGTAAAGTCAAAGGCATTGAAGCTGAGCTATACCCTATCGTTAGACAAGAAGAATATGAAGACATTACTGTCGAAGAAATTGATAATCGTATTCAAGAAAACTTTAAGTACGATGAATATTCTTGGCAAAAAGAAAGAAATATCCACGTCACTTATGAAGGAAGAGCGGAAGGCTTACACAAAGTCTTATATAAATGCCCTCACTGCGGTAAAGAATATAGGATGTCTTCTAAAGGCATCTACCTAAAATGTGATGAATGCGGCAAGGAATGGGAATATACCGAACTTGGTGAATTAAAAGCCACCACTGGAGAAACAGAATTCTCTCATATCCCAGATTGGTATGAGTGGGAGAGAAGCGAAGTTAGAAAAGAAATTGATAATGGAACTTATAAATTTGAAGGTGAAGTCCATGTTGACTTACTTGCAAAAGATAAATTTTATCATCTAGGTAATGGATATCTCATTCACGATATGAACGGCTTTAGATTAACCGGTGAATATGAAGGCGAAAAATATGAAGTTTTCATCCCTGCTCAAAATAGTTATGGAGTTCATATCGAATACGAATATTTAGGAAAATACGGGGACTGTGTCGATTTAAACACTCCTGATAACACTTATTATGTATATCCTCATGGAAGAGATTTCGCGGTTACTAAATTCTCGCTAGCGACCGAGGAATTATTCAAAAAATATTCAGAAGATAGAAAAAAATGAAAACGGGTCGAGCCCGTTTTTTATTCTTCCCTTTCTTCTTTTATCGCATTTAATTTGGAATCAATAGGTCCAAACAAGAGATAGAAAGCAGGAATTGTTAAGAATAAGAACCAGTAGAATCCCCATCCTAATGTATGGAAATAATCTCCAGTGAAGCCAAGCATACAGTAGACTCCTGTCACAAGTACAGGATAGGCAAAGCTACAGAATCTTCTCTTAATAATTGCCTCATATAAAGAATCTAATGAGATAACAAATAAGAAGATTGTCCAGCCACATTTCCACCCCATATTTTGATCTGGCCAATAGATGCCCATAAGAATATAGCCAATAATCGCTAAACCTAACAATGTTCCGGTTGGAATCCATCTTGCAGCTTTAGAACGAACCCTCTTCTTAACTTGTTTAGACACTTTCACTCCATCCACTCTCACGCCATCATCATTGATTGTAATAGTTTTTTCGCCTTTAACTTCTACACCTTTACCGCCTAAATGCACGTACGCACCCTCTTGGTTTTCTGCATGCAGTCCATTTTCATCAATAGTGATGCCTGGGCGAGGAATACTTTCGTCAATCACTTCTGTCTCAACTTCTTCAACCTCAGGTTCTTCTATATCATCAACCTTAGCTCCTTTTGGAGAAGATTCTTCTCTACCTAGAAGTTCATCAACAGACACTCCTAGGATATCCGCTAAAGAGGATAATACTAAGATATCAGGAGAAGAGATATCATTTTCCCATTTAGAGACTGCTTGAGGAGAGATCACAATTCTTTTCGCAATATCTTCTTGAGTCAATCCTTTTTCTTTTCTAATTCTCGATAATCTTTGTCCAAATGTTTCACTCATAACGTTTTCCTCCACTTGACACAAATAATGTAAAATTTTAGTAATTCTTTTACTATAACTAGGTTGTTGAACAACTAATATTCTAACTCAACCAACAGTTGAATTGCACTAAAAGGCGGGGTTTTTGCTTAGTTTTTCTTTTCTTTTTCCTTGATTAAGCCCAAATTCACATGACAATAACCTTGAGGATTTTTTAACAAATAATTTTGATGATATTCTTCTGCTTTGTAGTAATTAACTAATGGTAGAACTTCGATTTTATATTCTTTGCCTAATACTTTATCAAAATAGGCCGTTACAGAGGCTTTTTCGCTTTCAACAGTAAAATACACACCGCTCCTATATTGGTGGCCTATATCGTGTCCTTGTTTATCAATAGAATATGGATCAACGAATCTCAGGAAATGTTCTAATAATTCTTCTAAAGAAATAATCTCATCATCATAGATGAGCTTTAAAGTTTCTGCATGAGTCGCTATACCCTCTTTAAGTTCTTCATATTTAGGATTATTGATATTACCATTTGCATATCCGACCTCAGTAGAAATAACTCCTTTAAGAAGTTGATAATATCTTTCTACTCCCCAGAAACATCCCCCTGCTAAATATATTACTTTTTGCATGGCTATAATTATATACCTATATAAATAAAAAACCAGTTCAACAGAGAACTGGCTTTATAAGTAATATGAGGATTAATTAGTCTACCCAAGTGACTAAGACGACTGGAGCGTCATCACCACGACGGTTTTCTAATTTTAATCTTCTTGTGTATCCACCATTACGGTCTTTCATTTTAGGACCGATAACGTTGAATAATTTAGCAAGAGCGTCATCACTGCGGACGAAGCTTCTTGCACTTCTTTTAGCGTTTAAGACATCTTCTTTCTTAGTTAAAGTAACTAATCTATCAGCTTCTTTAATGACGTCTCTAGCAACTGCTTCTGTAACTTTGACAGATTCACGAATAATTAAATCAGTAACAACATTACGAAGCATATTTTCATATTTACTTTTGGTATAAGCGGCTTTAAATCTAACACCGGTTTTACCATGTACATTTTTACGACCTTGTGCTGGCATTATTTTTACCTCCTAATTATTCAAAGTCTTTGAATGAGAGATTGAGAGCAGCAAGTTTCTCTTTGATTTCCTTCAAGGATTTCTTACCGAGATTCTTGACTTTCATCATATCGTCTTCACTCTTCTCTGTTAATTCTAATACAGTAGAGATGTTAGCTCTCTTTAAGCAGTTATAGCTTCTGACAGATAAATCGAGATCTTCAATAGTGATGTTCTCATATTTATTTTCTTCCACTGTAACTTCTTCTTTCTCAATATTGATATCTTGAGTAATTTCTGCAAGATTCATGAACTTATTGAGATGTTCAATTAATAATTTAGTTGCCCAAACCACTGCTTCTTGTGGAAGGATGGAACCATTTGTCCAAACTTCGATAGTTAATTTATCGAATCTTGAATCGTGTCCAACACGGGTATTATCTACTGTGTAGTTAGCTTTTCTAACTGGAGAATAGTTACTATCAGTAGCGATAACACCAACTGGGAAACTTGGGTGTAATATTTTGTTTTGTTCACCTGTGACATATCCTCTGCCATTTCTAGCGTGAAGAATCATATGTAATTTACCGCCTTCAGTGACGTTAGCGATAACGACATCTTTATTGATAACTTCAACGCCTGTTGGGCAAATGATATCTGCGCCTGTGACTACTTTTGGTCCGACGACATCGATTTCTAATTTCTTGTTGCCCTCTTCATTTTCATCAATTTTAAGAACTAAATCTTTTAAATTGAGGATGATGGAAGTGACATCTTCTTCAATGCCTTCAAGAGCAGAGAATTCGTGTTGTGCGCCATCGATTTGGATAGCGTAGATGCTTGCGCCTGGTAATGCGCTTAATAAGACTCTTCTTAAAGCGTTACCAAGAGTTAAGCCGAAGCCTCTTTCTAATGGTTCGATAACAAAGCGACCATAATTTTCATTACCATCATAGTCTGCTTGTGTGACTCCAAATCTTTCAAAAGGATTAGCGAGTTTCATGTTTGTTACCTCCTTTTATTAGCCACGTGGACGTTTTGGTGGACGACATCCGTTGTGTGGGATTGGTGTTGTATCGATGATGCTTAAGACTTGTAATCCAGCAACAGCGAGAGAACGGATTGCGCCTTCTCTACCTGGGCCTGGGCCTTTAACATCGACATCAACTTGTCTAATACCTTGTTCGTATGCAGCTTTTGCAGCAGCTTCTGCAGCTTGTTGAGCAGCAAATGGTGTAGATTTCTTTGCACCTTTGAAGCCTAATGCGCCTGCGCTAGACCAAGCGATAGCATTACCATTTGCATCAGTGATGGTAATGATTGTGTTATTGAAAGTTGAATGAATGTGAGCAACACCTTTAGTAAATGAACGTTTGACTTTCTTTTTACGAGTTGTAGTTTTAGCCATATTTCTTTTCTCCTTTCATTAACCGTTTGGAGCTGCCTTCTTATTGGCGATGGTCTTACGTGGACCTTTACGTGTACGAGCGTTAGTCTTGGTTCTTTGTCCACGGACAGGTAAACCTTTTCTATGTCTCATACCACGGTAACAACCAATTTCGGTAAGTCTCTTAATATTGAGGGCGACTTCTCTACGGAGATCACCTTCTGTTTTGATTTTTGCGACTTCAGCTCTGATCGCATTCATTTGATCATCGCTTAAATCTTTAACTCTTAATGCAGGATCAACTTTTGCATCTGCACAGAGTTTTGCAGCAGTTGGACGTCCAATACCGTAGATATAGGTAAGGGAGATGCCAACTGGCTTGTCATTAGGAATATCAACACCAACTATACGTGCCATATTTCAATGTCCTCCTTAATTAACCTTGTCTTTGCTTGTGCTTTGGATCGCTACAAATGACCATGACTTTGCCATGTCTTTTGATAACTTTGCACTTTGAGCAAATAGGTTTTACTGAAGGTCTGACTTTCATAATTTCTTTCCTCCTTGATAATAGTTTTGTCTCAGGACTATTTAAACCTGAATGTTATACGGCCCCGTGTTAAATCATAAGGCGAGATTTCTACGGTAACTTTATCACCTGG
>CADCPC010000013.1 GCA_902803285.1 uncultured Erysipelotrichaceae bacterium
AGAAGGCGAACTCGACTTATTACCAAAAGTTGAAGCTGCTCAATTAAGAAAAGAAAAAGAAAAACTTTCTAAAAACTTAGAAGGTATTAAGGAGATGAGAAAGGTTCCTAACGCAGTCTTTGTCATCGATCCAAACATTGAACACAACGCTGTCGCAGAAGCTAGAAAATTAAATATTCCAGTCTTCGGTATTATCGACACAAATAGTGATCCTGATTTAGTGGATTACGTTATCCCTGCTAACGATGACGCAATTAGAAGTGTCGCATTAATCTTAGCAGTTATGGCAGATGCTATCGTCGAAGCTAAAGGTGGTTTACCAGTAGTGGCATACACCAAAGATGAAGGCGAAGACATCACTATGAAAGAAGTTATCAAACAAACTGATAAAGAAAATGCTGAAAAATTAGCAAAGATTCGTGCTGAAAGAGCTGCAAGACAAGAAGCTTATGAAAAAGAACAATCTTTAAGAGCAGCAAATCGTGAAAAAGCACGTGCCGCTAAAGAAGCAGCAAAAGAAGAAAAACCAGCTGAAGAAGCAAAACCAGAGGAAGAATAATCATGGCAGACGTTTCAATTGAATTAATCAAAGCACTACGTGATCGTACAGGTGCTGGCTTAATGGATTGCAAAGGCGCGTTAGCCGCTAATGATTGCGATTTAGATAAAGCTAGTGACTGGTTAAGAGAAAAAGGTTTAGCAAAAGCTGCTAAAAAAGCTGATCGTATTGCTGCAGAAGGTTTAGCTCTTGCAGTTAAATGCGACAAATGCGGTAAAACAGTTATCTTAGAAGTTAACTGTGAAACAGACTTCGTTGCTAAAGGCGACCAATTCCGCACATTAGTGGAAGATGTTGCTCACGTTATCTTAAAGAACGAACCAAAAACTGTTGAAGAAGCTAAAGCTTTAACAACAGAATTATTCACTGACGCAACAGTGAAAATGGGTGAAAAATTCGACTTAAGAAGATTTGCTATCATCCAAAAAGATAACAACGTTATCGGTTCTTACATCCACATGGGTGGTAAGATTGCTGTTGTTGTCTTATTAGACAAAGGTGATGATGAAATTGCAAAGCAACTCGCTATGCACATCGCAGCAAATAACCCATCTTATGCAACTGTTGAAGATGTTCCTGCAGATGTCAGAGAACACGAATTATCAGTACAAAGAGAAGCTGCTAAGAACGATCCAAAATTAGCAGGTAAACCAGCTCCAGTCTTAGACAAGATTTTAGAAGGCAAAATCAATAAGTATTTTGCTGAAATGACTCTTGAAGCTCAACCATTCTTAATGGATGATTCCAAGACAGTTGGTCAATTATTAAAAGAAAAAGGCATTAAGCTTTTATCATTCGTCCGTTACCAAGTTGGTGAAGGTATCGAAAAGAGAAAAGACGACTTCGCTAGCGAAGTTATGGCTCAAGCAAAATAATGCGTTTTAAGAAGCACGGTTTCGTGTTTCTTTTTTTAGGAGGAACCCCCATGTATAAGAGAGTTTTACTAAAACTAAGTGGAGAGGCATTAGGTGAGAAAAATTCCACCAATATCATTGATGTTGATGCCTTGAATTCCATTGTTGCAAAAATCAAACTTTTACACGATGAAGGACTTGAAGTAGCAATTGTTATTGGCGCAGGTAATATTTGGCGCGGAAAAGTAGCAGAAAAAATCGGAATTGAGCGGGTTCCTGCTGATTATATGGGTATGCTTGGCACAGTTATTAATGCTGTTGCGATGAGCAGTGCCTTACAAAAAGCAGGAGTGGAAAGCGTCGTTTATTCTGCTGTTCCTGAAATTAAAGGTGTGACAATTGCTTACGATGCTGATAAAGTAAAAGAAGATTTATCTCAAGGAAAAGTATGTTTCCTTGCTGGTGGAACTGGCAAACCATTTTTTACCACCGATACAGCGGCTACATTAAGAGCTATTGAAACCGATTGTGAAGCGATATTAATGGGTAAGAATGGTGTTAAGGGTGTTTATGATAAAGACCCAACCATTTATAGCGATGCAAAGTTCTATCCAGAAATCACCTATAGCGAAATGCGTGAGATGAATCTTCAAATCATGGATCAAACCGCTATAGAATTAATTGAGAAAACAGATATTGAAATCTTAGTGTTCTCCATGCAAGATGTGGAAAATTTCCAAAAAGCTGCAAGAGGAGAAAACGTCGGCACTATCTGCAAGAAAAGGAGATAACATTATGGATGCTTATGCATTAGAAGCCAAAGATAAGATGACTAAAAGTATTGATTCTTTTAAAGTCACTCTCTCATCATTAAGAACTGGTAGAGCCAGTGCAGCAATGCTTAACGGAATTGAAGTAGACTATTATGGTTCACCTACTCCAATCAATCAAATTGCTTCTATCTCTTCACCAGAACCAAGACAACTTCTCATTAAACCATATGATAAAAACGATGTTAAAAACATCGTCAGTGCAATTTTCGCTAGTGATTTAGGTATCACTCCAGTTAATGAAGGTATTCAAGTTAGACTTATGATTCCTGTTTTAACTGAAGAGAGAAGAAAAGAGATTGTTAAACAAGCTCGTAAATACGCTGAAGATTGCAAAGTGGCAATTAGAAATATTCGTAGAGATTATATGGATATTCTCAAGATTGACGATTCTTATTCAGAAGATGAATTAAGAAGAGCACAAGATGACGTTCAAAAAGTCACTGATGAAGCAGTGAAAAATGTTGATCTCATCCTCGCTGATAAAGAAAAAGAAATCATGGCGATTTAAGCCACAAGTTTCTAAATAGAAAAAAACACATTAAACAAGTGCGCTTAGGCGCGCTTTTGTGTATACTTAAAATATCTATGAAAAATGCTAAAGAAATTAAACTTACTCATGTTGCCTTCATAATGGATGGCAACGGCCGTTGGGCAAAAAGAAGAGGATTACCTCGTCATTTAGGGCATAAAGCAGGATGTGATCGTATCATCGACATCTATGAAGAATGCTTAGCGCAGGATATCAAAGTAATGTCTTTATATGCTTTTTCCACTGAAAACTGGAATCGACCACAAGATGAAATAGAACACTTATTCAACTACTTAGAAATCTTCTTCAAGAAAGAAATTAAACGACTAATTAAAGATGGCTCAGTGGTAAGAACTTCCGGAGATTTGTCAAGACTACCTCTTAAAACTCAAAAAATAATTGAGGAGGCAAAAGAAAAGACAAAAGAAGGTAAGAACTTCTACTTCAATATTTGCTTGAACTATGGTGGCAAAGCAGAAATAGTGAAAGCCACGAAAGAGATTGCAGAAGAAGTTAAAGAAGGCAAATTAGATATTGATAAGATTGATGAAACAGTCTTTGAAAATCACTTATATACAAAAGGTTTACCGCCAGTGGACTTACTAATTAGAACTTCTGGTGAATTAAGAACCAGCAATTATCTACCTTGGCAATTAGCGTATGCGGAATTCATCTTCCCAATCGTGCCTTGGCCAGATTTTACAAAAGAAGAATTTAGAAAATGCATAGATGAATATTATCGAAGGAATAGGAGGTTTGGTGGCATCAATGAACAAGAAAAATAATGAGAATAATACACATATTTCTCGCCCAGTTGCGAACACTTTAAGCAAGTCCGCAAAAAGCTCAATGCTCACTAGAATCATTTCTGCGATAGTAATCGTGCTCGTCATGGTTCCTTCCATTTTCTTAGGGGATTGGATTTATTTTGGACTCATTACTATTTTATTAGGCATTGCCTGTTGGGAAATCTTGGGCTGCACAAGAAAAAGAACATTTATCGTATTTTTAATTTATTTCATGTTCGTGGCTTGTATTGCTTATTGGCCTTTATTTAAGACAGTTGCGGTTAATGGCACGACTTTAGATAGAATTGATAATTACTTTAACGGTATTTATTTATCGATTTTGATTATCGCTATCGGTGTCTTTTTAATGTTCTCTTTGACTGTCTTATATAAGGATTTCACAGTCCAAGATGCAACATTCTTAATTACTATGGGCATTTTAATTGGACTCGGTTTCCAATGCTTATTCTATTTGAGATTTATTCCTAATTCTGTCTTTGGATTAACCAATTTGAAGAGTTGGGTTTACACATTTGATAATACAGTTAAAACATCATTACTCTTGTTATTTGTATTCTTGGCCACTGTATTGACTGATGTTGGGGCATATTTCGTTGGTGTTTTCTTCGGAAAACATAAGATGAATGAACGTGTCTCTCCTAAAAAGACTTGGGAAGGTTTTTTTGGAGGAATTGTCATCTCCTTCTTATTAAGCAGTTCTATCGCACTTATCTTTGCAGCGTGCGGCTATCCAATCCTTCCAATGTTTGATATTCAACATTTCTATTATATTTTAATCTTGTCTTTCCTCATTCCTTTATTTGCCACATTAGGAGACTTCGTTTTCTCTTCTATCAAGAGATTCTGGGGTATTAAAGATTATGGCAAATTGATTCCTGGACATGGTGGGGTACTCGATAGACTTGATTCTGTTTTCTTTGCCGCGATTATCTCTGCGGTTATTGTTTTCATGTTCTTAAGTATTGAGAACGGTTTTGACTGGGCTAAATTCTTAGTGTAATTATGCGTATTTGTTTATTAGGGGCTTCTGGATCTATAGGCAAGCAAACTCTCGATGTGATGAAAAAGAATCGAGAGGATTTTTCCTTATCTAGTTTTGCAGTAGGCAATAGAACCAGATGCATCTCTAATATCATTAAGCATTTTCCTGAAGTTACTCATGTATATATGATTGACTCTCAAAAAGCTAAATATTACGCAAAAAGATATCCTCATATTTCCTTTTATAGTGGTGGGGGCATGAATAAATTAATCACTGAAAGTGACAATGAAATGGTAGTTAATGCTTTAGTAGGATTTAGTGGCCTATCTCCTTCTATATGTGCATTAGAAAATAACAAATTACTCGCTCTTGCTAATAAAGAATCACTAGTAGTGGGTGGAGAAATTATTAATGCCCTCTTAAGAAAAGGCAAAGGCAAACTCTATCCAATCGATAGTGAGCATTCTGCAATTTGGAAATGCTTAAAAGTTAGTGATCAAAACGTTGATAAGATTTGTCTTACCGCTTCAGGTGGAGCTTTTAGAAAACTCAAAATTGATGAACTTAAAGATGTTAAGGCTA
>CADCPC010000014.1 GCA_902803285.1 uncultured Erysipelotrichaceae bacterium
TTAGCAATAATGACTAAACGGCCCACCTCCCTGCTACAGTGGTCACTGAGTTAGAGCTTAACAGTGTAGAAAATCCACCGCCGGACACGATCAAAGAGGTAAGTAAAGAGCTATCACTTAATCACGATAGCTAAAGCCTAATCCACATTAATTCAACTCAAAGTGTGGAAATAGATAGAAGAATCACAAAACTCTTGGTATCTCCTATCGAAGAAACGGCCTACTGAGCTTAAGACTAGATAAGTCAATCAGGTCCTTGAATTGAGTGAGGACCTCTGGAAATTAAAAGCTTCCAGTTAAATGATTGTCCTAGCAAAGGATTAGAATTCAGTTCTAATCATCGGTACGTTCCTCCCTGATAGCTTGCTATCACTGGTCTCCGCGTTAAAGTTTGACGGAGTAAACCCAGCACCGGACATGACGAAGAGGAAAACAGCCTCAAAGCTAATAACTAGAGGAAACTGGCCACCAATACGCTATTCAATTCAAAACGTATTGCCAACAAGAAGCACCACCAGTCAAAAGGAACTTAACTTGGATATTGTGACAGGGTGAAATTCCCTGCACAGTATAACGGTTAGTGGCAATGAGAACCGCCACTTTTTTTATGCCTATATTTTATGATACAATGAACCAGATAAAGGAATTACTTATGAGCATTAAATTTGATACCAGCGTTCAAGAACTTAAATTTAAAGTTCTCAAAGAAATGGCAAAAGGCCTTTTTAACGATACTCTTTTAGAAGAATATAACGAAATTCCGGTTCGTATTTCTCCTGGCCCAAAATCCACAATGAGATGCTGTATCTATAAAGAGAGAGCAATCGTCTTAGAAAGAATGAAACTCGTTCTTGGTGGTAATAAGAATATCGATAACATTGTTGAAGTTATTAAAGTTGCTTGTGATGAATGTCCTCTAGGTGGTTATGAAGTCACTAATAGATGTCGTGCTTGTCTTGCTCATAGATGCCAAAAAGCCTGTCATAAAGAAGCAATTAGCTTTGATGAAGTTAATAGAAGAGCGCATATTAACAAAGATAAATGTATCAACTGTGGAATGTGTGCAAAAGCATGCCAATATAATGCGATTCAAAACTTCTTAAGACCATGTGAACAAGCTTGCAAAGTCAAAGCTATCTCTATGGATCCTACTGACCATTCTGCCAGTATCAATGATGAGAAGTGTGTGCAGTGTGGTGCATGTGTCTCTCAATGTCCTTTTGGGGCAATTATGGATAAGTCTTATATGAAAGAGGCTATCGAACTTCTTAAAAATAACGATAAGCATCCAGTTATTGCGATTATTGCTCCTGCCATCGCCGCTCAAATTAAAGACGTAAAATTAGGGCAAATCGTTTCTGCAATTAAAAAGATTGGCTTTACTGAAGTAGTGGAAGCTGCATTAGGGGCAGATATGGTGGCGTATAGCGAAGCTCAAGAATTAGCAGAAAAAGGTTTCTTAACTTCTAGTTGTTGTCCTGCCTTTGTGACATTTATTGAGAAAAATTTCCCTACATTAAAAGATAAGATCTCTCATAACTTATCTCCAATGGCCACGATCGCAAAATATATAAAAGAGCACAATCCTGACGCGAAAATTATCTTTGTTGGACCATGTGTTGCTAAAAAGAAAGAAGCTCTATCAGATAGAGTTCATCCTTATGTTGAATTATCTTTAACATTTGAAGAATTATTCGCAATGATTGAAGCGAAAGATATCAATATTGCTTCCTTAGAACTTTCTGAATTAGACAATGCTTCCTATTTTGGTAGAGTATTTGCTAGAAGTGGTGGATTAACTGAAGCAGTTACTGAATCGTTAAAAGAACAAAATAGCGATTTTTCATTGAAACCTATTGCTTGTGCTGGATTAGAAGAATGCCGTTTAGCGTTATTAAAAGCCAAAGCAGGTACACAAGAGTTCAATTTCGTGGAGGGAATGGCTTGTATTGGAGGTTGTGTTGGTGGTCCTTGCTCCTTATCACATGAAATTAGAGACAAGATGGATGTTGATAAACATGCGAAGAGTACAACAAAACCAACCATCGAAGAATCCATTAAAGAATATAAATAATTTACATATAAAGAGGAATCAACTTAGGAGCAAAACAGCTACTTATAAGTAATGTGGAAACAATAGTAAAAACTAGATGTTTGATTTTCATAATACTTATTTCTTATAAAACTTAATTGTGGTGATTTGATGGAACCTTTTAGCCTTGCTAATATAATTCTCTTCTAAAGGATTAACATGAGGGATGATTTTAACTCCTCTATGTACTTTATTATCGTTTTGAAGAGATTCATAACTAACTTCATTATTATCAGTTTCGATTTTCACATATTCGTAGTCTGTATTAAGTTCCATCTTATACTTAGAGTTTTCTAATATAATTGGTTCTTTATTGATCATCCTATAGAAATTATCATATCCACCGACACGAGTGGAAACATTCTTCTTTTTTCTAAAATCTAATTCCTTATTAACTTCTTGTAGTTCACCTTGATCAATGACTTGATTAGTAGGAATAGTGAGATATAGTTCGTTAAGGTTTTTGGAACCTAAAGAGAAACACAACTCGTTATGAATAGACATTGGAGTGGCGCTATCTGAAAGAGCTTTGACATCAATATAAATTTCATTGGAGTAATCACTTATTGCATAACTAATGAAATATTGTATATTTCCTGGTAAGCCATCCTTCATCTTTTTCTTTTTGAAAACATAACTGCCTGAAAACACATGAGTGTCTAATATTGGCTTATTGTTAAATAGAAAATGAGATATGACATACTCAATATCTTTGTTTTCTTTGAGATATTTATATTCCTTACCATCAATCTGATATATATCATCTTTATTTATTATTTTATATGGAGATATAGGGCCTACAGATTTCCCTAATTTAGATTTTTTATCCATAAAGACTAATTTGTCTTTAGGAGTGACATTCATGATTTCTCCATCAAAATAAATTGCATATATTGCTGCTCCAGTTGGGGAAATGACAATTTTTAAACCATGTTCATTGTCTGCTTCAATGAATACAATATTATCAATTTTGTAGTACTGATATTTCATAATAACTCTATTTATTTTAGATAAAATGTTCGTTAAAATGAAGATATAAAAGATGGTCACCGTCGGTGTGACCTTATAAGAGGTATAGTTATGAAAATAGCTCGCAAAAAATTAGTAGCATCTTTCGCGATGAGCTTTTTAGCTTTGGCGGCAGTTACAGGATGTAAGCCTGCTGCTAGTGGAGGAGGAGACATTCCTCAATATGATGAACCTGCAGTCAATATTCATTATCAAAGAACTGATAATAAATATGACAAATGGAATCTCTGGCTTTGGGAAGGCGGTAAAGATGGCGCTCAATTTGACTTTAACGGCAAAGATGATTGGGGTATAGTAGCAGCCTATCCACTTTCTCTTTGGGATAATCCATTAACTAATCAGCTCGGCTTCATCGTTAGAAAAGGCGAATGGGAAGCAAAAGATGTAGAGGCTGACCGTTATATTGATTTCTCATTATATGAGAAAGATGAAAAAGATGTCTACCATGTTTATTTAAAAACTGGTGATAGCAATATTTATATTGATACGGAAGGTAATATGAGAGGCAAGATTTCAATGGCAACATTCGCTACAATGACCAATGTTGCAGTTAGGGCAAATATCCCAATTACTAGTTATGTCTTAAAGTGCGATGGTGAAGTCATCGTTAGCAAAGATAGAGCAGGTAATGTTGTCTATGTTAACTTCAAATTACCTGATGGCACAAAAGTAGACTTCACTAAAGAATATGTTATTGAACTCACATTAAATAATGGTGATGTCGTTACAAGCACTATCTCTAAGAGAGATTTATTCTCTACTGAAGAATTTGGAGACACATATAATTACTTAGGTGATGATTTGGGCGCGACATATACTTCTAGCCAAACAACATTCAAGGTTTGGTCTCCATTTTCATCATCAATTATCTTAAAAATCTATAATACAGGCACTCCTGCTAGTTTAGGTGGAAATGATGACCCTATTCAAACAGTGGAAATGACTAAATCGGAAAAAGGGGTTTTCGCTGCTTCAGTTACTGGTGATTTAGAAGGTAAGTATTATACTTACACAGTTACTAATAGTTCTTTCCAAAACAAAGAAATCGTTGACCCTTACGCAAAATCTTGTGGCGTTAACGGTTTAAGAGGTATGATTGTTGACTTCTCAAAGACCAATCCAGAAGGATGGGAAAGCGTCAACTATCTCCCATATGATAGAAAAGAATTAGTTATTTATGAAACACATGTTGCCGATGTTACATCATCTAGTTCATGGCATGGCACAGAAGCTAACCGTAAATTATTCAAAGGTATGTATGAATCTGGTACCACACACACTGGCGCTAATGGAGTGACAGTGTCAACTGGTTTTGATCACATTAAAGAATTAGGTGTCAACGCTGTTCAATTAATTCCTATCTTTGATCAAGCAAATGATGAAACCAATATGTCATTTAACTGGGGATACAATCCTCTTAATTATAACTGTTTAGAAGGCGGCTATTCTTCTGACCCATACGATGGCTATGCAAGAATTAGGGAATTCAAAGAATTAGTTAAAGCCTATAACCAAGCAGGTATTAGCATCATCATGGACGTTGTTTATAACCACGTGATGGCTGCTACTGCTAGTAACTTTGATGTTTTACTCCCTGGTTATTACTTTAGATATACCAGTGGTGGAGACTTATCCAATGGTTCTGGATGTGGTAATGAAACTGCAAGTGATCATTTCATGATGCGCAAGTTTATTGTTGAATCCACAAAGTTCTGGGCTAGTGAATATAAACTCGGCGGTTTCAGATTTGACTTAATGGGATTACATGATTTAGACACTATGGAAGAAGTTGCTCTTGCTAATAAGACTATCAACACATATAGCGCAATCTTTGGTGAGCCATGGACTGGTGGCTCTTCTCCATTAGATGAATCTATTTCCGCAAAACAAATCAACGGTAACAAATATGTTGGTTATGGTGCATTTAATGACCAAATGAGAGATGCTCTCATTAAAGGTGGCTTAAACGCTGCAACCGATTTAGGCTGGATTGCTGATATGGAAGAAAAGGTCCAAGGTTCTGATTCTAATAAATTATTAAAAGGTATTGCTGGTACAACTGCAGCAGCAACAAACATTGCGGATCCAGATAAGACAGTTAATTATGTTACTTGTCACGATAACTACACTTTATATGACAGAATAATCGCTACTAAGAAATATACTGCCGAAGATGAAGAATTAATCGCAAAGATGAACGTTTCTGCAAACGCAGTAGTGTTCACTTCTCAAGGTACATCCTTCATGCTTGCTGGTGAAGAATTCTTAAGAACTAAAGGTGGAGATCATAACTCCTATAAATCTTCATATAAAGTTAACGAATTAGATTACGAGTTAAAGACAAAGCACATTGATATGTTTGAAAACTATCAACGATTAATCAACTTCAAGATTAACTGTGGTGGTTTACATCTCAATAAAGAAGAAGCTGCTGCTCTTGATGTCAAGATGAGCAGAAATGGTTCTACAGTTTCTTACTTCGTAACTGATGCAAATGCACATAAGTTATATTTCATTGCTCACGCTAATGGAATTGAAAGCGATGAGACATTTGATTTAACTGGTGCAACACTAGTGTGGTCAACTAGAGAAGGCGATGCTCGTGTAATATCATCAGAAACTAAACTTGAGCAATTTGAGACAATTATTTGCTCTTGGGATATAAGCGAATAAGTATAACTTATTAAGTTAATAGCCAGAAGGGACAACCCCTCTGGCTTTTTTAATACTTATGTATAAAAATTCTTGCTGATGGTTTTTGCTTGCACTACAATAAATGTGTATTCAATCTCGCATATAATATACACATGTACGTATGGTATTTTGTTTTTGCGAGAGAAACAAACGAAAGGAGATTTTCATATGAAAATCAATAAGATCCTCTTAACCTTAGCTTTAGGTACAGGATTAATTGCCACTGCTTGTGGTCCTAAAAACACAGGCACAAAAGTGACTCTTTGGGTTTCAGAAGTCGAAGGTGTTAAAGAATTAACAACTAAATTAATTAGAGACTTCGAAGCAGCTGAAGGAGTCAAAATCGCAGAAACAATCGAAACAGTTTCTGAAGCTGAAGCAGCAACTAAGATGTTGACTGACGTTGATCAAGGCGCTGATATTTACAGCTTTGCACAAGATCAATTCGCACGTTTAGTCCAAGGTGGTGCTTTAGCAAAATTAGGTGCAGGCGCTGCCGCAACAGTTAAAGCTGACAACGATGCAGGTTCTGTCGCTGCTGTCACTTCTGGTAGTGACTTATACGCTTACCCAATGACATCCGATAACGGATACTTCATGTACTATGACAAGAGTGTCATCAACGAAGAACACTTAAATAGTCTTGAAGACTTGATTGCTGATTGTGAAGCAGCAGGAAGAAAATTCTCATTCGAAATGCAAACAAGTGCTTGGTATCTTGCTTCCTTCTTCTTTGGAACAGGCTGCCACTCCGAATGGACTGTCAATAACAAGGGCAAATTCATTGCTTATGATGACGATTTCAATTCTGAAAAAGGTTTAATCGCTGTAAAAGGAATGAAAAAGCTCGTTGACTCAACCGCACACGTCTCTAGCTCTAGTGTTGACGATTTCGTCGCTGCAACACCATCTGCTATCGTCGTTTCCGGTACATGGGCATACAATGATGCTCTCAAGAACTTAGGTGAAAATTTAGGCGCTGCTAAATTACCAAGCTTCACTGTTGATGGTGAAACATATCAATTAGGTTCTTACTCTGGTTACAAACTCATTGGTGTCAAACCACACGAAGACGTTCAAATGGCTTCTTTATGCAACAAATTAGCATTATGGTTAACAAATGCTTCCGCACAAGAACAAAGATTTGACGCAGTCGCATGGGGACCATCCAATAAGAGTGTCCAAGCAATGGAAAAAGTCGCTGCTAACCCAGCATTGGCTGCATTAGCTGCACAATCACCATTCTCAACTCCACAAGGACAAATCCATGGTTCTTGGTGGGATTTAGCAAAAGTCATCGGTACAGACGTTAAAGACGCTGCTGATGAAGCTGGCTTACAAGCTGCATTACAAAAATATGCTGATGGTCTTGAAGAATTAATCGCTCTTGACACAGACGCATGGTTACTCGTTGGCGCATGGAACGGCTGGAACAATGCTGACAAAGCACCAACTTATTATGCACAAGAAACTGAAGATGAAGACATCTACAAACTCACTCTCGTAGTCCCTGAATCAGATTACATGGGCGGACGTTTCGTCCATCCAGGTAGCTGGGATAGCGATATGGGCTGCTTAATCGTTACTGAAGGCGCTGATTTACTAAAATTAGTCGGTGACGAAACAAACCCAGACAACAATATCGTTTTCGTCGAACCAGGTACTTATGACATCACTTTAGACGTTGCTACACCAGCAATCTCTATCGTCAAATTACTTGCATAATTGACTAACTCTTAAGGGTTGGGGCATCTTTTGCCCCAGCCCTTTTTCTTAAAGAAAAGGAGCACGCATGAGAAGATATAGCGATTTAGAATATTTAAAACTAAATAAATTGCAAAGATTTTTTTATAAGATCGCATGCTTTTTCGTGGGTATCCCAGGATTTTTCAAAAGATTAGGAATTAAAATATGGCAATTTATTAAGAAGATTGGCTTAGGCATTGCCAATATATTTGTCGATTTATTCCTCACCTTCAAAAATGGAGACTATAAGACCAGAATTTCTTACGTACTGATGGGCTTTGGTAACATGATGCGCGGACAAGTTGGACGTGGCATTCTCTTCTTTGTTTTTGAAGTTGTTTTTATCCTTTACATGGTTTTCTATGGCGGATATTGGCTCAAGATGATGCCTTCCTTAGGCTTACAAGGACCTGAGCATATCTATGATCCTGATCTAGATGTCTGGATTACCATTTACCACGATAACTCTTTCAAAATCTTACTCTATTCAGTTTTAAGTATTTTCTTCATAGTGGCTTTTGTTTACACTTGGAGATTAAATATTAAGCAAAATAAAATTGCACAAGATATTCTTAACACCAGCGAAAGAAAAGAACTCGAAAACGAGAAAAAAGCTCAAGTTAAAGAATATCAATTAAATCATGATAAATTTGTTGCTACCCAGGATGAAAAAGCCGAAAGACGATCTTCCATCAACAAAAAATATGATGACCTCGTGGCTGCTTTAGATATTAATTCAAGAACTTATAAACAAGATAAGAAATATATCGAAAGTAACCGCAGATTTGAATTAGCAAGGATCAATAAGGATCCTAAGATTGTGGCAATCGAACTCGAATACAAAGACAAGATTGACCATACAGGCAAACCACTTAAGAGTGGCAAAGATGATTTACAATCATTAGTAGACGACCAATTCCATAAGACATTATTAGCGTTACCATTAATCGGTATCATTATATTTACTGTCTTACCAATCGTCTTTATGATTTTGGTCGCATTCACCAATTACAATGGTGCTGAAAACAATGGTTATTCCAACAACTTATTCCATTGGGTTGGATGGGATAACTTCAATACAATTTTAAACTGGAATAGTGGTAACAAAGCCTATTCCGCTGCATTTGGCGAAATTTTAGGCTGGACACTTCTCTGGGCATTCTTTGCAACATTCTCAAACTATTTCTTAGGAATGGTTGTTGCAATTATGATTAACAAAAAAGGCATTAAATTAAAGAAATTCTGGAGAACAGTTTTGGTCTTGACCATCGCTATTCCACAGTTCATCTCTTTACTTTATGTTTCGAAGATGTTCTCTGATAACGGAATGATATTAACGTTTATGAGGGACCACTTCCATATTGATCCAAACTTTAGCTTTATTGGCACAAGTGCCAATCCTTGGGTCGCAAGACTTACCATTATCATTATCAACATTTGGATTGGTATTCCATACCTCATGTTGATCGCAACTGGTATCTTGATGAACATTCCTGCAGATTTATATGAATCTGCACAAATCGATGGTGCTAATGTTTGGCAACAATATACCAAAATTACATTACCTTACATGTTGTTCGTTACAGGACCATACTTATTAACAAGCTTTATTGGCAATATGAATAACTTCAACGTTATTTACTTGTTAACTGGTGGTGGACCAACAAACGCTGCTGCAAGTACTGCGGCTGGTAGTGTTGGTTATACCGACTTACTTGTTACATGGTTATTTAAGATTACGACGGGAGCAGGAGCAGAATATTACATGGCATCAGTCATCGGTATCTTGATCTTCGTTGTTGTTTCTATCTTATCCTTAATTGTTTACAACATTATCCCATCTACTAAGAACGAGGAGGATTTCCAATAATGAGTGAAGAGAAAAAGAATTTAAACCCTCAAGTTGCTTCTCCAGTTAGTAGTAGTGACAATATCGGTAAAGGCAAACGCCACATGGGCTTAAAGGCCAAGACAATTGCAGGCAACACAATTATTTACGTAATTCTCGTTGCCATGACAGTTATCTGGTTATTCCCATTCGTTTGTATCTTATTCCAGTCATTTGAAGTAGATCACACAAATATGACTGGTAATATATTACCAGTTAAATGGGGATTTGATAACTATATAAGACTATTTACATCCACTGATTTTGAAACTGGTGGATTTGGTAGATGGTATGTTAATACCTTAGTTATCTCCTTAGCTACTGCAGTGATTCAAACTATTATTGTTCTCTGCATGAGCTATACCTTGTCTAGACTTAGATTTAAAGGTAGAAAGTTCTTAATGAACTTTATGTTAGTCCTAGGTATGTTCCCAGGTATGTTAACCATGATTATTCTCTATCGTGTTTTAGCAGACTTGAACTTGATTAAGCAAAACGCTATCCCAGGATTAATTCTTGTTTACGTAGCTTCTTCTGGTATGGGTTACTACGTTTCTAAAGGTTTCTTTGATACAGTTCCAAAGAGCCTTGATGAAGCAGCCCGTGTTGATGGTGCTACTAGAGCGCAAGTATTAATAAAAGTCATCTTGCCTCTTTCAAAACCAATTGTTATCTATACTTTATTAACAGCATTTATGGGACCGTGGGGCGACTTCGTGTTCGCTTCGTACATCGCCTTCTCGACTAGTGCAGGTATGAACGTTGCTGTTGGTTTACAATCATTGATTGCAACCCCTTCAGCGATGAGTGCTAACTACACGATGTTCTGTGCTGGTGGTGTTCTGGTCGCAATTCCAATTACTGTCCTCTTCTTATTCTTACAGAAATACTATGTTGAAGGGGTCACCGGTGGCGCTGTTAAAGGTTAATAGGAGGAAATTAGTATGGCAAGTGTCAAATTAACAGAAGTTAAAAAGGTTTATCAAGGCAACGTTGTCGCTGTTCACAATTTTAACCTTGATATCAAAGATAAAGAATTTATCGTTTTCGTTGGTCCTTCTGGATGTGGCAAATCAACTACTTTACGTATGATTGCTGGTCTAGAAGAAATCAGCGAAGGAACAGTGGAAATCGATGGAGAAGTCGTTAATGACTTACAACCAAAAGACCGTTATGTCTCCATGGTCTTCCAAAACTACGCTTTATATCCACACTTAACTGTGTTCGAAAATATGGCGTTCCCTCTTCGTTTAGATAGAAACTATCGTGTTTTCCCATTAAACGAAAAAGAGAGAGAAGCAATTCAAAAAAAGATTGATTCTGGCAAGCTAAATGAAAAGCAATTAGAAGAAGCTAAAGAGGCTTTAGAAAAAGGCAAGAGAGTTCGTGGCTTCCCACAAGAAGAAATCTACAAGAGAGTTACAAACGCTGCTGAGATTTTAGGTATCACCCCATATCTCACACGTAAACCAAAAGCGTTATCTGGTGGTCAAAGACAACGTGTTGCTATTGGTAGAGCAATGGTTAAAGACTGTAAAGTCTTCTTAATGGATGAACCATTATCTAACTTAGACGCAAAATTACGTAACCAAATGAGAGCGGAAATCATTCTCTTAAGAAAGAGAATTGATACAACATTCATCTATGTTACTCACGACCAAACTGAAGCTATGACATTAGGCGATCGTATCGTCATTATGAAAGATGGCTTCATTATGCAAGTTGGTTCCCCAACCCAAGTCTTCGATAGTCCAAACAACTTATTCGTTGCAGAATTTATCGGTGCTCCAAAGATGAATATCGTTTCTTCTCAGTTAGTCAAAGAAGGCAACAAATACTTTGTTACTCCATTCGGCAGCAAGATCGAAGTCGATGGCGATAAAGGCGCTAAACTATTAGAAAAAGGTATTGAAACCCGTGATATCTTACTCGGTTTCCGTCCTGAACACGCAGTCCTTGCAAGCAAACCTGGACCAAACACAATTAAAGTTACCCTCTTAGTTAACGAAATGATGGGTAGTGAATTACACCTCCACTTATTAACTGATGATAACACTCAATTAATTGTCAGAGTTCCAACCATTCAATTAACTGATAAAGAAAGAGAAGAAATGGTAGCAGGCAAAGAATTATACATTACCTTCGAAGGTAAAGTTATGCACTTCTTTGATCCAGAAACTGAAATCTCTCTCCTCTGCGAAGAGAATTCTCCTTCTAAACAAAACATTGAAGCTCTTAAGGAAGCTGCACAAGTTAAATAATATAAATTCAGATATTTAACAAAATTAGAACTCGAAAATCGAGTTCTTTTTTTATTTTTGTCCACAATTAAAATAAATTGTCTTTATTATTTCAATAATAATTTTTCCCATTTATAATAATATCGTCTTGAGGTGCTATATATGCATAATGAATTTATTGTAAATATTATCCACCGTCCTGAATTAGCTCCAGAATATGCGGCTAAGACTAGCGGAGCGGATCCAAAAGCGGTTGTTAGAGAATCACTAGGCATTTTCCTATTTCAACAAGAAGCTGCTCATAAGAATGGCCTAAAAACAACTATTCATATTACCTATGCTTCTTTGTTTAATGACGACATCGTAGAAATCGCTAAAGAACATCATGACCAATATGGTGATGAGATTGCTTTGTCTTTATTAGGACTCCCATGCCCTGAATTTAAAGAAAAATATAAAACAGATGACTTCTGTATTTGGATGTTCTCTAAAGAAGACAAAGAGAAGATTATCGATGATGTCTTTGGTTTATTCTATAAGAAATTTGGATTTTATCCAGAAAGTACCGGTAGTTATTTCTTAGATGCTTATACGATTAACTACATGAAAAAGAAATACCCATCAGTTAAATGCGCAGTCGCAACATGTTGGGAAGAAGGTAGCAAAGCTTATCATACATGTAATAACTCTTGGTACACATTTATGGATGGAGGACCATGGAACCCTTGGATTCCTTCTAAAATCAATTCTCACTGCCCTGCTGAAGATAAAGATGATGATAGTGGCATAGTTGCTATTCCTCATTTATCTCGTGACTTATTAGCGTGTTTTGACGGTAATGGTAGTAACTTTGGCACTCACCCTCAAAACGTTATTAGAGGCATGATTTATTACAAAGACAAAGAAGGCAAATGGCAATACCCTTATTTCTATAACTTAGTTGACCAATACCGTCATTTAGCCAAATATAATGATGGCTATGCTTATAACATGATGTTTGTCGGACCAGGTTGGCTTAATAAGAAAGGCAGATGGGAAGCCCCTTATGAACTTCTCGCTCAATCTTATGAAGATGCAATGGCATATTATGGAGAACTCAAGAAAAAAGGTGAATTAATTGACTTAACAATGTCAGAATTCGCTGATTACTACCGTAAAAAACATCCGGATTATAAAACTGGGGAATGTGCATTATGGAAAGACATCTTATATGGCAGCAATAAAGAATATTTCTGGTACGCTGACCCATATATGAGAACTTGCTTAGACTTCAACCAAGGTGGAGCGATGATTGATTTAAGACCATACGCTGCTAAAGTTCCTTTCGAAGTTGGCATTGGTACAGATCACGTCTATGATGCGACATACCCTTACCTAATCCAAGCTAACTATAGAGCAGGTTTCTTTACTCATTATGCAGGAGCAGGAACCACTAAGAGCTGTAGAGTGACTTATAAAGGTGAAACTGCAGATCTATGCTTAACACGTACAATGGCCAAATACGAGAAGAAAGGCGATGATGTAGTAATTACTACTAACCCAGTTGATTTGCTTCTTGGTGGGGAGAAAATCGTCGTCCAAAGCGTATTTACATTTGTACATGGCAAGAGCGAACTCAAAGTTGAAAGAAAATTGTTAACAAAAGTCAGTGAGCCAGTAACATTTGAAGAATACCTTACTGGAGCATTTGGCAATAATGAATATCAATCTGATATGTCTAAACTTATCTTAAGAGTAGATGATGAAAAAATGAATTACTTATACAAGGGTAGAAAGATCAGAAAAACAAATGCGAAAGAAGCAGAAGTGATTATTCCTGATATTCAAACTTCTATCTTACTTTCAGGTAGTGGTGATTACCTAGAAGTTGAAGAAGGTATTGCCTTCTCTCCTGTATATCACTTAAGAAGCGCAAAAACTGTCAAAGAAGGAGGACTTGTTACATGTCTCAATCTAAGAAAGGCCGCTTAAATTATCGTTGTCCTGCCTGTTTCATGCGTGAAATAGACATGGATATGTTCTACGACGAAGAAAAAAATGAATATTACTGTTTAAGATGCTGTTATCACGGTAACGAAGAAGATGTTTTAAGACTTAACGAGCAAGCTAGATATCGTTACAAGATGATCAATAAACGCGTTACCTCCTTTGGAGAAGATAACGAACCTTTAGAATATAAGGATAACGACTAATGATATTAGGCATTGATGTCTCTACATATTTAGAGCAACAAAGAATTAGTAAACAAAAATATTATAAAGACGGCAAGGAAGTCGACCCTTTTGAGTTATTCAAAAATAATGGGGTCACTTATATAAGAACCAGAGTTTGGAATGACCCTTATAGCGAAAGTGGTGAACCTTATTTAGGCGGAACATGTGACGTGAATAATTTCATTGAACTCGCCACTAAACTCAAAAAATATGGTTTTCATCATATTTTAGATTTTCACTATAGTGATTTCTGGTGTGATCCTTCTAAACAATTCCTCCCAAAAGCATGGCAGGGACTATCTTTTGAAGAGGTTCTTAGAGAACTTAGAAAATTTACCATTGAATCACTCACAAAAATTAAGAAAGCAGGAATTGAAATTGATTATGTTCAACCTGGTAATGAAATAACACACGGCATGCTTTGGCCATACGCAAAATTAATGGGCGGAGAAGAAAAAGAAGCTTCGTATGATCGCTTCGCTTTATCTCTTAATACTGCAATAGAAGCAATTCATGAAGTCTATCCTTCTGCGAAGATTATTTTGCATCTTGAACAAAGCTATGACCAAGAAGCATATCGTGATATTCTCTCAAATTTATTTAAGAGAAATGTTAAAATAGATGTGTTAGGTTCCTCTTATTATCCATTCTGGCATCATGGTTTTGATGAATATTTTGCCAATATGGATATGGTGCAACGTGAATTCCATATTCCAGTCATGAATATCGAATTAGGCTACCCATTTACTACGATTGATTATCGTGTTGATGAAAGTGGTAAACCAAAGCACCTAGTTATTAACGCAGATAATATCGATGATTATTTAAAACTTATGCCTTATTATCCTGATAAAGAAGGCCAAGCACAATTTGTTAGAGACTTTATCTCGCTTGCAAAAAAACATAATCTCAGCGGCATATGTTTCTGGGAACCATTATGGGTACCAGGAGAAGGCATTTGCTGGGGTTCAAAAGCGGGACAAGCTTATCAAAATGATACTTCTAAAGACACTAGAAACGAATGGGCCAACCAATGCTTATTCGATTATGAGGCTAATGCCTTACCTGCCTTAGACTATTACAAATTATGAAAAAAATAAAAGAGAGAAACTACTTTATTATTACAACAGCTGCAATAGCCTTTTTAATGGCGGTTTGTATTGCCTCGTTTGTCATTTGCTTTGTCTCAATGGCAAAAGATGGTAGTGTCTCTAATAATATCTTCGAAATCATATATTTAGCATTCCACTTTATAGTCCTATTTTTAGGACTATATTTTGCTATTATCGCGATTAAAAATGGATCTCAATTTATGAAGTCTTTAATGTTTACACGCGCTAATCAAAAAGTGAGGAGCAAAACTGCAAGTATCATCGCTCTTGTTTTATCAATAGTGGGTTTTGTTGCTTTTACGTATTTTTTTCTAGCCTTATTTGTAAAACAAATTCCTTCCTTTAATTTTCCTATCGTTTTGATATATGATTTAATTAACACCCCACTAAGTCTATTTATAATAGGATTACTTTTCTATTTTTATCCAATATCTGTCGATTTTTCAGTAAGCAAAGGAGAATAACTTATGAAAAAACAACTCTTGAAGTTAATGTTACCTGTCGTAGCATTATCTCTCGGTGGATTAACTGGCTGTAGCAAAAAAGTTGAACACAAGTTTATTCCTTCAGAGACTTTATACGTTCAAAAAGTTAATGATATGCCAGATGATTTCATCTTAGGCATGGATGTATCAAGCGTTCTTTCTGAAGAAGCCGCTGGAGTCAAGTATTATAACTTCGAAGGCGAAGAAGAAGACTTGATGAAAGTCCTTTCTGATAGTGGCGTTAACTATATTCGCGTTCGTGTATGGAATAAGCCACAAACTAAACAAGGCGTCTATTATGGTGGTGGCAATAACGATATTAATGCAGCTGTAGAAATCGGCAAGAGAGCCACTAAATATGGCATGAAATTACTCGTTGATTTCCATTACAGTGATTTCTGGGCTGATCCTGCTAAACAAAAAGTTCCAAAAGATTGGAAAAAACTCACTTACTATGAAATGAAGAAAGCTCTCTATGAATACACTAGAGATTCATTAAAACTTCTCAAAGATAATGGTGTTGATGTCGGTATGGTCCAAGTTGGTAATGAAAGCAACAATGGACTTGCTGGAGAAACAGACTGGATCCGTATTACTGCATTGATGCAAAGAGGTTCAGAAGCAGTTAGAGAAGTTTATCCAGGAGCAAAAGTCGCAGTGCACTTTGCAAACCCTGAAAAGAGCGATAACTACTATAAATACGCGAAAGCATTAAGCGATTACAATGTTGATTATGATGTCTTTGGTTCATCCTATTATCCATATTGGCATGGAACT
The DNA here is from genome assembly GCA_902803285.1 of uncultured Erysipelotrichaceae bacterium. Lineage (GTDB taxonomy): Bacteria > Bacillota_I > Bacilli_A > RFN20 > CAG-826 > UBA2450. Next base: position 16,277 of record CADCPC010000014.1, read on the forward strand.
TTAGATAACTTATCAACAGTTTTAGGCACAATCGCTGATACATATAACAAGAAAGTCATGGTTATGGAAACTTCTTATTGTTTCTCTGGCGAAGACTTTGACTTTGGTGGAAACACAATCGGTGAAACTAGTGGATTTGATACAAAAGATTATCCATTCTCTATTGCTGGCCAAACCAACTGTTTAAGAAATGTTACTGATACAGTAGTTCATACTAAAAACGGCATTGGTGTTTGCTATTGGGAAGGTGCATGGATTTCCGCAGGTGGTTCTAACTGGGAAGAAAACCATGCTAAATGGGAACAATATGGCTGTGGTTGGGCTAGTGAAGCCGCTAGTGAATATGACCCAGACGTCAAAGATTACGGTGGCGGTGGAACCATGGTTGATAACCAAACATTCTTCACAACTAACGGCAAACCTCTCGAATCATTAAAAGCCTTTGGCTTAATGAGAAGAGGAAATGAAGAAGTTCCTACATATATTGATGGCATTGAAGATCCAACTGTTATTCATTCTACAGACGAAGATTTCACATTGCCTGCAACTGTTAACGTAGTTAAAAACGATAACTCCAAAGTCGCAGTTCCAGTTGTTTGGGAAGACTTTGATATCGAAGCCGCGAAAGCAGCAGGAAACGGCAAATACACAATCGCTGGTGTTGCTGAAGGTAGAGCAGTCAACTTATTCTTAGTCATCATGGAAAAGAATTTCATTGAAAACTATAGCTTTGAAACAGGTGCTGCTGATCCATGGGTGAGAGTCCCAGTCAGTACTGTCCCATTCTCTAACACATACATTGTTGGAGTTACTAATGAAAATCCACAAACAGGTGATTATGCATATCACTTCTGGGCAAACAACGAAAACACTGTTGGCTTTGAAGTTGAGCAAACATTACATCTAACAAGTTCTGGAACATATAAGTATCAAGTATCCATCATGGGTTCTACTGGTGCTTCTACTCCAGATCCTACAAAACAAAATATCTACGCTTACGTTAAGATTAATGGCGTAGTTGCTTATCAAGAAAGTGGCAATATTACTTATTACAAAGAATGGCATGATATTTTAATTCAAAATATCTCTTACACAGTGGGGGATGAAATTGTTGTTGGTGTCCACGTTGAATCTAAAGAAGCTGGTTCATGGGGTGATATCGACGACTGCATGTTCAATTTCGTCGGATAATTATGAAATCTAATTTAAAAATATTGTTTTTACCTTTATTAGCATTAGCTATTTCATCATGTTCTCCTTCTCCTTACGCAGGAGATGAAGGACAAAATATCAAATTAGTGAGAGACACTAATGAGAATTATGTTTTTGATGAGACTGCTACTAATGTTAATGGCTCTATGAGTTATGAACTTTTCGTTCGTTCATTCTATGATGCGGATGGAAACGGGACTGGTGATTTCCTTGGTGTTAAAGAGAAAATCCCGTATTTAGCCTCATTAGGCATCAAGACAGTGTGGCTAATGCCAATTTGTCCTTCACCAACATATCACGGCTATGATATTAGAAACTATTTCGCAGTTAATAGTGAATTTGGTACTTTAGCTGATTTTGATTCGATGATTGCCACCGCTAATGAATATCATATCGATATCATGATTGATATGGTTTTCAATCACTGTTCAAAATTGAATCCATATTTTAGAGAATCGTATGATGACTTCATAAATAACAATACTGATCCAGATAGCAAAAAGGACTGGTTTAACTGGTCTTATACAACTGGTGACTACAAATATGGCGATTTATATTACGAAGCGAGATTTGACGCTAGCATGCCTGATTTCAACCTTGATTCTGAAGGTGTAAGAAATGAAATAGAAGATATTTGTAAATTCTGGATTGAAGACCACGGAGTCAAAGGATTCAGATTAGATGCAGTACTTTATTATTACTATAATAATACTACTAAAAACGTCGAATTCTTATCCTGGCTTGATGGTGTTTGCAAATCCTATAACCCTGACTTCTATATGGTAGGAGAATGCTGGTCAAGTGATGCAACTGTTAACTCCTATCATAAGAGCACAGTAGAATCATTCTTCAGATTTGGAAATGCTTCTGGTGGAGATGACAGCATTATTAACATGTCTAAAGGATATGGTGACGCTAAGAATTTCTTAAAGACCATCGAAAATAACGAAAGAAAGATCAAATCTAACAATCCTAAAGGATATAGCTCATATTTCCTCTCTAATCACGATCAAGATCGTATTAGCAAGAATTATGTAGAAGAATTACAAAATAAAGTTGGTGCTTCTATCTATTGCTTATTACCTGGCACTCCATTTATGTACTATGGCGAAGAAATCCAATTAGTAGGTAAGAGAAATACATCTCCAGATGATATGAGTGATGTTAGAAGAAGGCTTCCAATGGTGTGGTCTAAAAACGATAAGACAGGCGAATGCAAATTCCCTGAAGCTGGTCGAAAAGATTTAGACACAACTGTTCAAGTTGAACTTGGTGTAGAAGATAAACTAAACACTAACTATTCTCTTCTCAATCATTATAAGAAAGTCATCAATGTCCGTAATAAATATTCATTTATTAAAAACGGTGTTTTCAAATCAATGTATAGAGAATTGGGTATTAGTGATAGCTCTTTATTAGCTTATAAGATTACTTCGTCCACCAATAGCGATGACTACATCATTATTGTTCATAATTTAACTGGACAAAATCTTGAAGTCCCTGCATTAGGAAGTGAGATTCTTGATACAATCAATACCTCACAAAGAATTCCTGAATTAACAGAAACTTCATTAAAGATTGGCAGATATTCTACAGTAATCTTAAAGTAGAACAATAAAACCAAATAAGCGGCCACATAGTGGCTGCTTTTTTATGTTTATTAAATATTTATATTTATGATAAAATAATTTATTGGATAGGTAGGTATTATGAAAAAATTTAGACGTAATTTATTTTCTGGATTTTTCCTTTTTGCATTTTTGCTAGTCATAGAAATCCTAGCGGTTTTGTTTTTACAGTTCTTCTTAGACAATGTTTTAGAGATATTCTTACCTAAGGAAAGTAATATTCAATTAATTGTCACTCTTGTCTTACTAGGCGTAAGATTAATCGGCTATATCTTTGCAATTGTTATCTTCTTTAGAATTAACAATAAGATGGAAGCCCCAGAATTTAAAATTCCTTGGGTAGTGGGCATATTAATTTTCCCTATCTTCTTTACTTTCATTTACCTTATTTTTGGCAATCACGGCCTTAGAAAACGCGACAAAATCATTATAAGTGCGACTCGTAATGCTTATAATTATCACTTCTTATTAACTCAAAAAGAGCAACAAAGATTTGATAAAGAATTAGGAGATGCGAAAGGTGTTTTTGAATACATTCACAAAACAACTCAATTAGGTGTTCAGAAGAATAACCATGTTACCTACTATAAGACTGGTGAAGAATTCTTCCCTGAACTCATCAATTGTTTAGAAGAAGCAAAAGAGTTCATCTTTATGGAATTCTTTATTATCACAGATGGCAAGTGGTGGGACGCTGTTCAAACTATCTTAAAAAGAAAAGCTCAAGAAGGTGTTGATGTCCGTATTGTTTATGATGATATGGGATGTAGTGGCACTATCAGTGCGAGAACTCCTAAAAAGTTAGGAGCTTTTGGCATTAAATGTTATAAGTTCCACCCATTAAGACCAATCCTTTCTGGTTTATATAATAACCGTGACCATAGAAAGATTGTGGTTATTGATCATAAATACGGTTTTACAGGCGGCATGAACCTCGCTGATGAATACGCAAATATCGGTTCTAAATATGGCTATTGGAAAGACACTATGGTCAAGATTGAAGGTAGTGCTATCAATAACCTTATTACTACCTTCTTACAAAACTATAACTTATGTTCTGGTGAAGTCAGTGATTATAATAAATTCCTTAACTTTGATTATCCAAAATACAAAGAAGAAGGATTCATTATGCCTTTTGGTGATGGACCTGGTGGCATTGATGATGCTTTAATTGGAGAACAAAACTACATTAATATACTTAATGCTGCTAAGAAATATTGTTATATTTCTACTCCATATCTTGTTCCAACATACCAATTACTAGATTCTTTAAGAAACGCTGCTCTTAGAGGAGTTGATGTAAGACTTATCGTTCCTGGTATTCCTGATAAGAAAGCTGTTTACGCTGTTGCAAAGAGCAACTTCAGATTCTTGTTAGACGCTGGAGTGAAGATTTATACTTATACTCCTGGTTTCAACCATATGAAAACCATGTTAGCAGATGATGAATTAGCCTTTGTCGGTACTATTAATTTTGACTTTAGAAGTTTGGTTCACCATTTTGAATGTGGAGCCACATTATATAAGAATCCTTGTTTAGTGGACATTAAGCAAGATTTCGAACAAATGATGGAAGTAAGTCATCAAGTACCAGCGAACTTCAAACCAAGCTTTGGCACTAGAAGTTTCTGCACATTGATTAGACTTATTTACCCACTTCTATAATAGAAATCTTTAAGGAGGAAGTAGTTTAGATATCAAGATTGTATTTTACAAATGATTGACAACATTATTTTTTAGTGTAATATCTTTAGATATATGTAATCTAAAGGAGACTACATAGTATTATTTATGAAAACAAAATCTATCAATGGTGGCACTCTTTACGAAATGCTTCAATACGGCTATCGTAACCTTGTTGCCCATTATAAACAAATAAACGATCTCAATGTGTTCCCTGTCCCAGATGGTGATACTGGAACCAATATGAAACTTACTTATGCGAACGGCTTAAAAACCATTAGCGATGATGATGCTGATGTCGGGCAAATCATTGATGAGTTTGCTAGAGGCATGCTTTTTGGTGCCCGTGGCAATAGTGGTGTTTTAACTAGCCAATATTTCCGCGGATTTGCTGACGCTCTTAAAAACGAAAGAGAATTAACAGTTAACAGATTATCAACTGCTCTTGTCAGCGCTTATCTTAACGCTTACAAAGCATGCGTTGATGTTACTGAAGGTACTATCTTAACCGTTGCTAGAGAAGGCATTGAGAATACCAAAATTAATAAGAGTGACACTTTCGTCGAAGCTTTTACTAAGGTTGTAAATTCAATGAGAGTGTCTTTAGACAATACCCCTAATTTATTAGCAGTTTTAAAAGAAAACGGTGTTATTGATTCAGGTGGTAAAGGTTTATTAACAATCTTTGAAGGCTTCTTAGCATTCTTCAAAGGTGAAGAGATTAGTGAAATACCAACCGAAGAAGTAAAACATGAAGCTAAAAAAGAAGAAACAGCGTTAGATTATTCTGCATTTAACGAAAACAGTGTTCTTGATTATGGATATTGCACAGAATTCTTACTCCAATTACTTAATAGTAAAATTGATATTCCTTCATTTAACATCGATGAATTCATTGAGTGGATGCAAGGACATGGTGAATCTCTAGTTTGTTTCCAAACTGGCACAATCGTAAAAGTCCATATTCACACTAAAAAACCATATGAAGTTATTGAATACGCTCAAAAGTTTGGTGAATTTGTTTCCTTTAAGATGGAAAACATGGCGTTACAACATAATTCTCTTCTAAAAGAAGAAGAAAAGAAGATTCAAGAGCGTAAGAAAGTAGCGTTCATTGCTATCGCTCAAGGAGATGGTATCATTGATTTATTTAAAGAATTAAATTGTGACATCGTTCTCAATGGTGGGCAAACTATGAACACCTCAGTTAGTGAAATGGTGGATGCTTTCAAATACGCTAATGCTGATGAAATTATCCTTCTACCAAATGAATCTAATATGTGTAAAGCTGCTCATCAAGCTGCTGATTTATATAAAGACAGTAACGTTAGAGTTATTGAAACCAAGACTATTCCTGAAGGATATTACATCTTAACAATGAGACTTGGCATGGAAGAAGATGAGAATCTTTACTATAACCTCAAGGCTTCTCTATCAGGAGTTACTCCACTTATTGTTTTCAAAAGCGGAAAAGACGCTAATGTGAATAATGAGGTTGCTCCTAAAGGCAGTTATGTTGAATCTATTAGACATGATTTAGTGGGATTCAAAGCTGATAGAAAAGAAGCAACATTAGAATTATTAAGTAAAATAGAAGATTTATCTTCTAAAGAAGTTATGTTTATATTCTATGGCCAAATGGTCAGCGAAGAAGAAGCTAATGATATATTAAGTGCAATTAATGAAGCATATCCAAACCTTGAAGTTGGTTTAGTGTCAGGAAAACAAGATGTTTATGATTTATTAATCGGTGTCATTGACTAAGGAGAAAACAAATGGCAAAATACAAAATTGTTATTGATCTGTTAGGAAGCGACAAAGGACCAGAAGAAATTCTTAAAGGCGCTGCCTTATCACTAGAAGCATTCCCAGAATTGTCTCTTATTCTTGTCGGTCCAGAAGATCTCATTAAAGCTAGCAATCTCCCATTAGATAGAGTGGAGATTATTAACTGTGACAAAACTGTTACTAATTATGACAATTCCGTTGATGCTTTTTATAAAGCAACAGACGTTTCTATTTTTAAGGCTCTAGAAGCCACTGCCAAAAGTGACGCTATCGGTATGATCAACGCTGGTAATACCGGAGCAATGCTTGTTGGCTGTATTAAATATCTCTTAACCGAAAAGAGAACTAGACCATGCTTATGTGCAGTTATGCCAACAGTCACTAAGTCATTTACTTGCTTAGTTGATACTGGTGCTTCTATTGATTGTGGTCCACATCAATTAGTGGAATTTGCCCATCTTGGTAGTGAGTTTATGAAAAAGCTTTTAGGCATCGAATCACCTAGAGTTGGATTGTTATCCAATGGTAGCGAACCAACTAAAGGCAATAAGCTTGTTAAAGAAGCTCATCACTTATTAGCGGAAGAAGAAGGCATTAACTTTGTTGGTAATATCGAAGGCAATAACGCTTTAAGTGGACAATGCGAAGTTTTAGTCGCTGAAGGGTTTGCGGGAAACCAAGTTCTTAAAAACTCCGAAGGTATGGCCATGAACTTAATCACTGAAATAGTGAAATACGGCAAAAAAACCGGCAAAGAAGCCGAAGTTATGGAAATAGTGGGGTATTTAATGCAAAGGTTCGATTTCGAGTCTCTAGGAGCCGGAATTGTATTAGGCATTAGAAAACCAGTTATGAAATGCCGTGGTAGCAGTGGGGCAAAAGCCATTAAGAACGCTGTGAAGATGATGATTAATCTATCTGAAGAGAAATCATTATACGAAGATAGATAAGGAGAAATACATTTATGTATGACAGATTAGTTAAATTAATTAGAGAAAATGCTCCAGATGTTGACATTTCTAAAGCAACACCAGAAGCAAGACTTAAAGAAGATTTAGGCATGGATTCCATCGGTTTAATGATGTTATCTATGGCTATCGAAGATGAATTTGGAGTGACATTTAATGAAGTGGTCAACTTCTCTACTGTCCAAGACGTCTTAAACTTCTTAGAAAAGAACGCTAAATAAGGAGAACAGTTATGTTAAAACTATTTTTTGATACAGATTGCGATATCACTCCAGAGATCGCAAAAAAATATAACGCTGGATTAATTTCTATGCCTTATATTGTCGAAGATGAAATCATCTTCCCTTATAAGGATTGGGAGAAATACGACGCTAAAGCATTCTTTGATGGCATTTTAAGAAAGAAAGGCATTATTCCTACAACCGCTGCTCTTTCTGAAGAAGAATATCGTCAATATTTTGAGCCAGAATTTGAAAAGGGCAATGATATTCTCTATATCCATTTCTCTAAAGTTATGAGCGCTACTTTCGCTAGTTGCGAAGCTGCAGTTAAAAAACTCTTAGAAAAATATCCTGGTAGAAAATTTGATATGATTGATACCAAAGGTATCACATTAGGTAGTTATGTCTTAGCTACAACAATGGGCGATTTATATCTACAAGGTAAAAGTGTAGAAGAGATCAAAGCGTGGGCGAAAGAAAACGTTGATAAGCAAGGTTTCTATTTCTTTGCTGATAATCTCAAATTCTTTGCTAAGAGTGGTAGAGTAAGTGGCTTTGCTGCTTTTATGGGGGGTATTGTTGGTGTTAAACCAATTATTTGCATTAAAGAAGATGGCAAGATGAATTCTATCGACAAAGCAATCGGTAGAAAGAAAGCTCTTGAAAAGATTATTCAATATGTTGCCGAATTAGAAGATAACATGAAGGATTATCCTATTGTCATCGCTCATGGAGATTCTATGTATTTAGTCGATGAATTCACTAAGATGCTTAAAGACAAATTTGGTGAAGACATCAAATACGAAATTATTGATATTAACCCAACCGCTGGTAGTCACTGTGGACCAGACGTTTTAGGTATTACATTCCACGCTAAACATAGATAATAGTTATGGCTAAGTTAGATATTAGGGGTGAATTAGCAAAGCGCAAATACCATAAAGCTAATCCGCTATTTTATTTCATCTATTATGTTGTAGGAAGAACTCACCTTTTAGGCGCTAAGTATCATCCTCACATTAAAGTGATTGATAAAATTGGCAAAGGCCCTGCTTTTATTATTTGGAATCACCAATCTCGTCGTGATCACACATTTATTACCACAGCGGCATGGCCTAGAAGAGTCAACTTTGTTTGTGAATATACAAGTTTCTTTAGAGAACACTTACATTGGCCTTTTAAGATGGTCTGTACCCTTCCTAAAAAGGTTTTCACAAACGATATCACAGGTATGAAGGCTATCCGTTCTATCATTAAGCAAGGCGGAGTAGTGGCGATGTCTCCAGAAGGAACAAGTTCTCTTTTTGGCGATAATCAACCTATTGTTCCTGGAACTGGTAGATTCTTACAAGTTTTTAATGTTCCAGTCTACTGCATGGATTTAAAAGGTGCTTACCTCACCAACAACAAGATTTGTTCAGATGATAGAATCGGTGAAGTTTATGGAGAGCTTAAACTTCTATTCAGCGCAGAAGAAATGCAAAAGATGACCCCACAAGAAATTGAAGATAAGATTAATCTTCAATTCCATCAGGATGATTATGAATGGAACAAGATTCATCATATTAAATATGATTCTAAAGGCAAAATCTGCACTAATCTTGCTGATATGTGTTACAAATGTCCAAAATGCGGTCATGAATTTGAGATGAGTGCTGAAGGAGACCATATCGTATGTAAACATTGTGGTAATGGAGCCACTATGGATGATTATTATGATTTCCATCCTTATGAAGGAAGCGTTATTCCTGATACTCCAACTGCTTGGGTACATAAAGAAAGGCAAGATATCATCGATGAAATCCGCAAAGATCCAAATTATAAATTTGAAGTTAAATGCCGTGTTGGTGATTTACCAAATGATCACTATGTAAAAAAGACTGAAACTTCAGAGATTTGTGGTGAAGGTATTTACACGATTGACCATAAAGGTGTCCATTTTAGAGGCACTAAAAGAGGAGAGCCATTCAATTTTGATTTAGATTATCAACGCGTATGGACTTACCCAATGACTGTTGATCTATCAATTTTCTCCTTATTCGTGGACGAAGAGAATTATGACTTCTATCCAGAAATACCTTGTGTTGGTAAAATAATATTGTTGACCGAAGAAATGCATAGATTACATGTTAATACTTGGAAAAACTTCCCATGGTTTGATTACATGTATGAAGGCAAAGAACTCGGTATCGATTTAAAGAAATAGGAGGTCTACTCATGGAATTAAAAGGAAGTAGAACAGAAAAAAATCTTCTCACTGCGTTTGCAGGAGAAAGCCAAGCTAGAAACAAATATACCTATTACGCTAGCAAAGCTAAAAAAGAAGGATATGAGCAAATTGCGGCTATCTTTCAAGAAACAGCAGATAACGAAAAAGAGCATGCTGAACTCTGGTTTAAGGCTTTACATGACGGCAAAGTCCCAAATACAGCGGTTAACTTATTAGACGCTGCTGATGGTGAAAACTACGAATGGACTGATATGTATGCTGAATTTGCAAAAGTAGCTCGCGAAGAAGGATTTGAAGAATTAGCAGTTAAATTCGAACTAGTGGGTCAAATTGAAAAGCATCATGAAGAGAGATATCGTAAGTTGTTAGAAAACTTAAATACTAATAAAGTATTTGTCTCTGAGGAAGTTGTGATTTGGAAATGCCGTAACTGTGGACATATCCATGTTGGCAAAGAAGCTCCAGAAATATGTCCAACTTGTAATCACGCGAAGAGCTATTTCGAAAGACTTGCTGAAAACTATTAGTAATTAATAAAGACTGGTGTCAAAGCCAGTTTTTATTTGCTCTTTTTTTTGATGATATAAATATATATAATAAAGTTGACCAGACTAGTCAGGGAAGGAGATATTTATGGAAATTAGCATCTATGAAGCAAAAACAAACTTTTCTAAATTGATTCAGCAATTAATTGACGGCAAAGAAGAAGTAATAATTATTTCCAAAAATGGTAAACCAGTTGTTCAAATGAGTTTGCTTAATAAAAAGAACAGCAAAAGAGTGGGAATTGCAAAAAAAGAAATGAAAGAAATTGATATTTCTTTGGAAGATTTTAATTCCATTCCAGTAGAAGGATTTGAATTATAATTATGAAACTGTTATTAGATACACACGTTATTATTTGGGCATTAGAAGATTCCGCTAGACTCCCAATTCATATTAGAGAGATGCTTATTGATGAAAATAACGAAATTTATATTTCTGCTATTTCATTATGGGAAATTGCTATCAAACATAAAAAATCTCCAACGCAAATGCCTTTCAGCGCAACTGAAATCAGGAATTATTGCCAAAGAGCAGGTTACATTTTTTTATCATTGAATATTGATTCGATAAGCTTTTTTGACAAAAAAGACTTATCAGTTCACAAAGATCCGTTTGATCAAATTTTGGTGTGCCAAAGCGCTTGCCATAATATGAGGCTCCTCACTCATGACGAAAAACTTAGATTATATGGCACTGGGTTTGTAGAACTTTTCTAATTAACATATGGCGGTTATTAAAAAAATTAAGATTCTTAAGAATAAAGTAACAATCTTTATCGAAGGAGGAGAAAAACTCGAACTCGATAAAAATGTTTTCCCTAACTTTTATCTTTACGTTGGTAAGGATATCTCTAATAAAGAGATGAAGAAGATAGAAACCGCGAATAACGCTTCTGCCTTATTAAATTATGCGCTTAAGTTAAGACAAAAATCCTCTTATAGTGAGTTCAAAATGAGAGAAAAACTCTATAATAAGGAAGCGAGCAAAGAGCAAGTTGATAACGTTATTAAAACCCTAAAGGATCATGGACTCATTGATGATAAACAATATATTGAGGACCATGTTGAATATTACAATTCCTTAAATTACGGCAAAAACAAGATTGTTAGCAAACTAAAAGAAAATGGAATATTCGAAGAGAAGATTGAAAAAGTTAACTTCCCTTCTTCTATTGAAAGAAAAAAGGCAAATAACATTCTTCCAAAACTAGAGAAGAAATATGAAAAGTTAAATAACGCACAAAAGAAGAAGCATATATACGATGCTTATCTCAGTCAAGGATTCGAGATGGATCTCGCTAGAGAAATGTGCGAAAAAATAAAACAAACGAGTTCTAAAGAAGAGAACAAAAAGCTAGAAAGCGATTTTGATAAGGCTTATAGGCGATATAAGAGCAAATATTCTAAAAAAGAGATAAAATCTAAGCTTATTAATTATTTGGCCTCTAAAGGCTATAAAATAAGCGATATCATTAATATGATGGAAAGGAAACATATATGAAACTAATTAAAGAATTAACAGATGGTGATAGATTAATATTCCAGGCAATTGTCGGTAATGTCTCTAGAGGAGTTAACGCAAGTGGAGCACCATATCTAAATGTTGAACTAAGAGATAGCAGTGGCAGCATCTCTGCAAAAAAATGGGATGTCGATAGTGCCGATGCAGATATCTTTATAGTTGGTAATATCGTAGAAGTCAGTGGTGAAGTTATAAAATACCGCGATAATCTCCAAGTTAAGATTATTGGAGCTAAACCTATAGAAGCTGATGAGATTGATGTGACTAGATTCATAAAAGCCCCTCCAATCGCAAAAGAAGTCCTATTAGAGAGGTTTAATAAAATTAGAGGCAGTATTTCTAATCCTGACTGTATTGCCCTCTTAAATTACTTTTTAGAGAAATTCAAAGATAAGTTCTATGACGCTCCTGCAGCAACTAGTGTCCATCACGAATTCTCATCGGGATTATTGATGCATTCAACTTCAATTGCGAAAATCTGTGATTTCTTAGCTTCTTATTACGAAGATGTTGACCGTGACTTATTAATTACAGGTGCGATTCTTCATGACTTTGGCAAAATGATTGAGTTAAGTGGCCCTGCGATTTATCACTACACAGTAGAA
>CADCPC010000015.1 GCA_902803285.1 uncultured Erysipelotrichaceae bacterium
CTTGATAAGGAATTTGCTATTTCCTTGCCTGAAGGATTTAGTGTTGAAACGTTTGACGCTGAAAAGAATTCACAAGAAATAGAGTGGCTATTTTGGCAAGGATTTGATCATGGAAATGATAGGAAAGCATTTTTAAAACAATATAAGGAATCAACTGGAACTAGACCTCATTTTAATCCATATCTATGTATTGTTATTAAAAATAAACAAGGTGATTTAGTAGCCAGTGCTTCTACTTGGTATGATATAAGAACAGATTATGCATATTTAGAACCAGTGTGTGTTGTTCCTTCTTATCGCAAATTAGGTTTAGGGAAAGCTGCGGTCTACACCGCGATTAATCACGCTAGAGAATTAGGTGCAAAAAGAGCAATAGTTAATTCTGGGCAAGAATTCTATCAAAGGATAGGCTTTAAAAAGAAAAACCATTATTCCTTCTATTGGAAAAAGGAAGAGAGAACCGTTAATGGTATCACTTATAAAATAGAAAGATTATTAGGAAAAGGGAAAGGTGGATATTCATACCTAGCAAAAGTTGGTGATAAAGAATATGTTTTAAAACAAATCCATCATGAACCTTGTGAATATTATCGATTTGGCAACAAAATTGAAGCGGAGAACAACGACTATCAAAGATTGTTAGATGCTGGAATTCGCATTCCTAAAATGATTGATATTGATGTAGAACAAGAAATCATCATCAAAGAATATATTGAAGGCGATGTTATTTCCGATTTAATTAAGGAAAAACATTCAATAAAAGAATATGTTCCTCAATTAAAAGAAATGGCAAAATTAGCGAAAGAAAAAGGGCTAAATATTGACTATTACCCCACTAATTTTGTGGCAAAAAATAAGTTGCTTTTTTATATAGATTACGAATGTAACTCTTATACGGATGAATGGAATTTGGATAATTGGGGAATAAAATTTTGGAACGGGGGAAAAGAACTATAAAGCCACCCTTAAACATTTCTACATTTTTTTACTTTATTATTTAATCGGCTTTTTCATAAAACAACATAATCAAAAGAAAAGAATTAGTCAGGTGTAAAAGCTCGGTTTTTTGTTTTTGGCTATTCGATAAATGTTTGTTCTAACAAAAATATATAAATTTGGCATTCATCTGTCTTTACAGTTTGAACGCTATATTCTAAAATAGAATAGTTGTATTATTTTATACATCTACTGCATGCTTTTTTGCATAATGTTTTAGAAAGGAGATTCTATGTTCAAGCTTTTATTTAAAAACATGAAACCAAAAAACTGGATTTCAATTGTTTTTATTTTCTTGCTTACTGTGGCACAAGTATTCTTTATGATGCAAATTGTCACTTACATCAGTTCGCTCACTGGTGCAGTTACAGCAAGTAGGGAAAAAGGCGAAGCCGAAATTTGGTGGTATGGCTTAACCATGGTCATCTATGCCATTTTAATGGCAGGTGTTGAAGTCATCATTAGATTTGTGGCTAGCGCAACCGCTAGTAGCACTGTGACAAACTTAAGACAAAAGTTATATGAAAGAGTCAATAGATTTGCTATCGCAGACTTTGCCTCATTCTCAACTGAATCTTTAATCACTAGAACTACTAACGATATTCAAAATGTTCACCTTGCATGGTTAACATTCTTAAAGACCGCATTTGTAGCTCCTATTACAATGGTTTGGTCTATCATTCTTTTATCTAAAAACGCAAATGCATCTTTAACTCTCATCACTGCTATTTGGCTAGTTGTCTTAGTCTTAGCGGTTGTTGTTTTGTTATTGATGGTCACTCCAAAGTTCAAAATTGTCCAAAAACTTACTGATGAACTTAACGTTGCTTCTAGAGAAAACTTAACTGGTGTTAGAGTTGTTAGAGCGTTCAACGCTGAGACTTATCAAGAAGACAAATTTGACAAAGTCAACGTCCACTTCACAAAGGTTCAAATCTTTACTGGTCGTGTGTTATCAGTATTCACACCTATCGTCATGCTTGTTATGATGGGTCTTTCCTTATCTATCCTTTGGGCTAGTGCATTTGTTCTTAACGGTATGAACTTTGGAATTGCAAATCAAATGTTTGCAACAACTAATTCGTTCATCATGTTAGCTAACCAAATCGTTATGTCATTCATTCTCATGGTGACATTAATTGTTATTTGGCCAAGAGCTTCTGTCAGTGCAAAACGTATTAGAGAAGTCGTTGGTCATGAAGTCTCTGTTTTAGATACAGATCACCCAGTTGAATTCAAAGAAAAAGGCACAATCGAATTTAAAAATGTTGGCTTTGCTTATCCTGGATCAGATAAAGAAGCAGTTTCTGATATCTCATTCAAAGTTAAACAAGGCGAAACAATTGCTTTTATCGGCGCAACTGGTAGTGGTAAGACGACCATTATCAATATGATTCCTCGTATGGCAGATTGCACTAGAGGTGAAGTTTTAGTCGATGGTGTTAACGTCAAAGACGTTCTCCAAAGCGATTTACGTGATCGTATTGGATACGCTCCTCAAAGAGGATTCTTATTTAAAGGTAATATTAAAGATAATATTGCATTCAAGAACGCAGAAATGTCACTTGCTGACGTTCGTTGGGCTGCACAAATTGCAGATGCCGACGGATTCGTAAGTGCAAAGAGAAATGGTTATGATTCTGAAGTTGCTCAAGGTGGTTCTAACTTCTCTGGTGGACAAAAACAAAGATTATGCATTGCTAGAGCAGTTGCTACAAAACCTGAGATTTTAATCTTCGATGACTCATTCTCTGCTCTTGACTATAAGACCGATAAAACAGTTAGAGGCCGTATTGCTGAGTCTCTTCCTAATACAACTAGAGTTATCATCGCTCAACGTGTTGGCACCATCATGGATGCTGATCAAATTGTTGTTTTAGATAACGGCAAGATGGTCGGTATTGGCAAACACTATGATTTAGTTAGAAATTGTCCTGTTTATCAAGAAATTGCGTTATCACAATTAAGTAAGGAGGAATTAGGTTTATGAGTAACAAAGTAGCTAAAACCGCTAAAAGCGGAAATAAACTTGGCAGCCTAGTTAAGGCATTCCGTAAATACTACGTTCCATTCATTATTGCCATCATCTTACTTATTGCCTCTGTCATATGCACAATTATGACACCTGGCACAATTCGTGCTCTTACTAATGAAATTTCTCCTATTGGCAAAACTCCAGTAGAACTCAAGTTTGTTGTTAATTTTGAAAATGTTACACGTATTGCACTCACATTAGTGGCATATATCGGAGCATCTTTTGTTGCAAGTATTGCTTCTGGATTAATCCTCAGTACTATTATTCAAAAATTCTCTAAAGATATTAGACATAACATTTCTGTAAAAATTAACAAGTTAGCATTGAACTATTTCGATACCACTCAAATCGGTGATATCTTATCCGTTATTACTAACGATGTTGATACATTAAGTACTTCATTACAAAACTCTGTCAGTATGTTAGTTCAATCAGGCGTTATGCTTATCGGTGTTCTTACCGCTATGTTTATCGCTTGTTGGCAAATGGCGATTGTTGTTCTTTGTTCTCTCCCAATCATGCTCGTTATCATTCTTCTCACTTTCAAATTTGCATTGCCATTATTTGATAAGAACCAAAAGGTTCTTGGTGAAGTTAACGCAATTGTTGAAGAAAACTACTCTGGACAACTCGTTATCAAGGCATTCAACGCTGAAAATAGTAAGATTGAAGAGTTCCGTAAGAAAAACGATTTACTCGGTTCTATCCTTTATAAATCACAAGCTATCGGTGGACTTATTGAACCAGCTATGTCATTCGTTTCATACTTAACATATGCTGCAGTGTTAATCGCTGGTGGATTATTATTTGCTAATAATAAGATCTCTGATATCGGTATTATTACTGGCTTTATCGTTTACGTCTCTCTATTCCAAGAACCACTTTCACAAATTGGTCAAGCTAGCTCTACTATTCAACTTGGTACTGCTGCTTCTAACAGAGTCTTCACATTCCTTGAAGAACCAGAACTTGATTCTGAAGAAGAA
The DNA here is from genome assembly GCA_902803285.1 of uncultured Erysipelotrichaceae bacterium. Classification (GTDB taxonomy): domain Bacteria; phylum Bacillota_I; class Bacilli_A; order RFN20; family CAG-826; genus UBA2450. Next base: position 4,018 of record CADCPC010000015.1, read on the forward strand.
AAGAAACAACTTCTTGACCATAGTCACATCCGTGGTGAAGTTGAATTCAAAGATGTTTGCTTCGGATATGATCCAAACAAACTTACAATTAGACACTTCTCTGGTAAGATTACTCCTGGTATGAAAGTTGCTATTATCGGTCCTACTGGCGCTGGTAAGACAACTCTCGTCAACCTCTTGATGCGTTTCTATGAACTCACAAGTGGTGATATCTTAGTTGATGGTGTCTCTATCAAAGATATGTCTAGACATGAATTAAGAGATATCTTCGGAATGATTTTGCAAGAAACATGGGTCATTAACGGCACTCTTAGAGAGAATATTGTCTATAACCTCAAGAACGTTGATGAAGGTAGATTAGAGAAGATTCTTGAAGAGACTAACTTAAGTCACTATGTGGAAACATTACCACAAGGTCTTGATACTGTTATTCAAAAAGAAAGTGCTCTATCAGCAGGACAAAAACAACTTGTTACAATTGCTAGAGCAATGACTGAAAACGCTCCTATGTTGATCCTTGACGAAGCAACAAGTAACGTTGATACAAGAACAGAAATCTTGATTCAAAAGGCTATGGATACTCTCACAAGTGGTAGAACAAGCTTTGTTATCGCCCATAGACTTTCTACTATTAAGAACGCTGATTTAATCTTCGTTATGAAAGATGGTAATATCGTTGAAACCGGTAACCATGATTCATTAATGAAACTCGGCGGCTTATATAGCGAAATCTACAATTCGCAATTCAATTAACGCTATCTCTTAGCGGTAATTATACGAAACCTCAACTATCGTGTTGGGGTTTTCTTTTGCAAAATATTCTTTATAGTATGCTTGAAAATAATTATTTATATGTGCTATGTTTTATTAAAAAGGAGAACTAAACACATGGACAATAAAAATATCGTTCGTTTCTTACTTACCTTCTTCTTAGGCTGGATTGGTAGTATCGTTATCAACCACAGCTCTTTAAAACCAGAAGGCTGGGTCTCTAGAACAGGTTTATACTTATTGTTAGGTATTATAACATTTGGTATTTATCCACTTGTTGCATCAATCTGCAATTTCTCATTTGATCCAAGCAAAGAAAAGAATATTGGTTACAAAAGAGGATAATTATTAAGTAATAATTAAAAAGCGAGTTATTGCTACTCGCTTTTTTCTTTTTCTTTTTCTTCGTCTTCTTGTTTGACTTCTTCTTTTTTACTGTGGTGTTTCGATTCGTTATAGAAGTTAACAATAACGGATGTGATGACTGCAACTACGATTATGCCGTATATACCTAATATAACGCTTAAGATCCTGCCGATAGTGGAGAGGGTTGTGAAATCACCAAATCCAATAGTGGTAACTACTGCAAAGCAGTACCATAGTGCATCTGTGTATTTCATTCCTTCAATAGCCATGAATACAAATGAGAAGGAAAGAATTAAGAATAATAATCCTAATAATATCTCTAGGGCATATGTCTTTCTAATAATTTTAATCAGTGTACCAAATTGCATTTTCGAGAAGGCTTCATAAATAATGGTGCCTAATGCGAATGCAGAGATTTGAAGTGAGAATAAATATATAGCAACTAATGAAATATCAAGGGCTGTCATTAAGAAAGCAACGCACCCAGTTAATAATAGATGCCAAATAATTTGTCTAACGTTATGTTTGTGTACGAGAGATAACAAGTTATAAACACCTAGCATTCCAAAATAGGCATAGATAGCGATTGTTAATATGATTGGGTGTTGAGGCAAAGAGATGGTTAATACGCCAAATGTCACATGTATAACTGCATTCGCAATTCTATAAATAAGCATTTCCTTGTACTTTTCTTTAAATGCAAACACAGCTTGTCTAAGTCCAGAGAATATCAAAGCCAAACCAAAATATAATAATAGTTTAAATATTGGTTCTTCTGGATTTGTTATGATTATTCCATGTTCCGCGATAGTGGATAATGACATAGCAATTATCGCAGTAGAAAAAATTGAGATAATTATAGAATAGAGATTGCTTTTAAATTTTTCAGTGAGCATTTCACCAAATTTCAATTTCATATCTATTATTTTATACAAAACATTTTTTATAAAAAAGAGAAAAAGAAAAGCCACGTTTTTGTGGCCTTCTTTATTATTCTTTAACTTCTACTGGAGCTTCTTCTTCAAGATGCAGTGGTTTGATTCTAATTACTACTTCATTAGCAATTACAAGAGGCACTAAGATGATGAGAGCGCCGAAAGAAACGTCACTTAAGAAGTGAGCAGCTGCTAAAATACGGGCTAACGCTACTAACAAGACGATAACGCATGAACCGATAAAGAATGGTAATTGATATTTCTTAAATTTTTCATGTGCCATTGGGAAGAATGTTGCAGCAACTAACAATATAGCGGCTTCACCAGTGTGACCGCTTGGATAGGACTTAAAGTTATCGGATGGAATATTATATGTTGCCATTAATTCTTTATAGTTCTTGCATGGTTGCCACCAATTATGGAATGACACTTGTTCAACTGCGGAAATAAGTCTATAACGTGGGCGATGTAAGATGCCTTTAAGGATAGGAATTAACGCTAATAATGCGATTAATAATAATCCAACGATAATCAAACAAACAATCCACATATTCTTATTTTTAAAATCTTTAAATAAGAAATAACCACCAACCATCGCAGCAGCTTCTGGAATGATAACGATAATGTATCCTAACCATTCTGGAGCAACTCCATAAAATCCATTAATGCCGAAATATTCACCAGCAGGGAAATAAATGGAAACACCTAAACATAGAGCGGCTAATACGTAGAATAAGACTCTTAAGCCAATGTGATATTCGCCTTTGATAGCAAAAGCGATAAATGCTCCGCCCATAGCTGCAACTGCTGCAAAGCCAATTGTCGGTCCAATAGCGGATACTGTTAGTGCAAATACATTTGTTGGAGAAGCGATAGCAGTGGAGATACTTAGATCAAAGAACGAACCTAAAATAATTCCTATAACTGCAACTCCAAGCGAAATAAATAAAGGAATTCTCATGTTTTTCATATTACAAACCCTCTTTTTAATAATTATATCTTTTATTTTTTCTAATACAAATATTGCGTTTTATCTATATAAAAAAATGATTGGTGCTATAATTTTTGCCATATGGATTACAATTTCTTCGATTATAAAGAAACATTTACAGAAGTACACGATAAGTTTGGAACCGCTCATATTATTACAATATGTTTAGCTTTTGTTTTGATTATAGTGGCTTGCTTTTTGATGAGAAAATTAAGTAGGAAGCAGGTTGGGATATTCTTAAAAGTTTGGTCAATTATTGCTTTTATAGCAGAACTTGGATATCAAATCTGGGATGCCTATTGGTCTTTTAGATATGGAAATGGTGATTATTTACTTAATGGATTACCAATTTTTACTTGTACAATGTATTTGTATTGTGTGATTATAGCTGCCTGGACAAAAGGAAAGGTTCAACGTGTTAGTTTAGCATTTTTAACTACCACATCTTTGATGTGTGGTATTAGCGGTTTAATTCAACTTAATGGACTCAACTTCTATCCATTCTGGACATTTGGAGCTTTTAATTCTATCTTCTTCCATTTCTCCATGGCTTTTATCGGTGCTATTTTACTAGCAACCAAATATGTGGTCATAGAATGGAAAGATATTATTAGAGCATATATTCCGTTAATCATATTAGCGGTTATTGCTATTCCAGTAGACTACGTCTTGCACGCTGATTATATGCAAGTTTATAGTGCTATTGGTGTTCCCGTCTTATGCGACCTAGCTACAATACTTTCTGCTCATAATTTGAGATGGCTATTTACTATCATCTTTATGATTTTATATATTCCTTTCGGTGCTATTCCTGTTGCCATTATTAAATTTGTTTATTACATCATCACAAAAACCACACATAAGGAAATTGCACCTTTAGGTGAATAATCTATAATAATTATATGAATAGAAAAGATGTGCTTGTTACCGAACACTTAGTTTTAAGAAAACCAAAAATAGAAGACATAGAGCCAATGTTTAAGAACTGGGCTAGCGATCCAGAAGTCACTAAATATTTAACTTGGCTTCCTCATGAAGATATAAGTGTGACAACAATGATTGTCAATAATTGGCTTGAACAAGAAAAAGATATTAAGACAATAAGATATATGATTACTGTTAAAGATAGTGATGAGCCAATTGGATCTATCGATGTTGTTGATTATGAAAATGGTATCCCTGAAATCGGATATTGCTTATCTAGAAAACATTGGGGCAAAGGTTATATGACTGAAGCGTGCAAGGCTTTTGTGAACCATTTGTTTGAACTTGGCTATAATAGTGTAGTTATCGCCGCTGATGTGAGAAATATTGGCAGTAATAGGGTTATAGAAAAGTGTGGCTTCACATTTACTCATCAAGAACATTTAGAACACTGTTCCTCTTTTAAAGATTATCCAGTTACAACTAATCGTTATATTATCAAAAACAAATAAATACCAAATCAAAAATATGTAGGAAGTCATTTATTTAAAAAAAGATATTTTTGTTTATGGCCTTTTACGTGTAGAAAGTTGGCTGGTTTCATATAAGTAAATAGATAGGTTAGTCTTTTTAATTTAAAAAGATAGACACATCTGCCCTTTTCTAATATTATATGTGTGATTTTTCGTTTGTAATACAAAGGAGACATTTATGAAGAAAAAGATATTACTTCCTATCTGTTTATTGGGACTATCTGCCGCATTAGCAGGATGCGCAACCAATAACAATCCTGAACCAGTTGTAGACGGATATACGATTGTTTGGCTCAATCATGATAGTTCATTATTAGAAATTGATAATAACGTTCAAGCAGGAGTACTTCCTACATATGATGGAGTAACTCCAACTAAAGACAGTATGGGCGATTTTGATTACGTGTTTTCTGGTTGGGCTCCAGAAGTCACTGTTGCTTCTAAAGACACCATATACACTGCACAATTTGAACAAGTTAAAAATCGTTTTACTATCAAATGGTTAGATTATGATGGCACTGTTCTTGAGCTAGACGAACATGTTGAAAGAGGTGCTACACCTTCTTATGATGGACCAATTCCAACTAGGGAAGGCCCTGCTGGAACTACTTATACATTCTCAAGATGGTCTCCTGAAGTGGTGGCCGCCACTGAAGATACAGAATATTACGCTGTATACAAAGAAGAGAAAGAATTATTTACAGTTACATGGGTTGACTATGATGATACTGTTTTAGAAATAGATGAGGGCTTAGAATATGGCGCTATGCCTACATACGATGGGTCTACACCAACTAGACCTAGCGAAGGCAACTATGATTATACTTTTATCAGGTGGTCACCTGTTGTTTCTGAAGTTACTAAAGATATAACTTATAAAGCGTTTTATAAAAAGACCCAAGGCAGATATAACATTACTTGGAAAAACTATAATGGAGCAATCCTTGAAGCTGATACGAGCGTGCCAAATGGTGTACTCCCAACATATGATGGGCCAACTCCAACAAAATCAGGAAGCGAAGACTATAGTTATGTTTTTTCAGGATGGTCACCAGAAGTTGTGCCAGCCACTAAAAATATGACATATACTGCTCAATTTACTTCTACAAAAATTAAATTTGATGTCAATTGGGTGAATGAAGATGGAACATCTTTACAGTTTGATGAACATGTACCTGATGGAGAAACCCCTGTTTATACAGGTGAAACCCCAACTAAAGAGCCTGATGAGAGATATTCATATACATTTATTGGTTGGGATAAAGATCCTTCACCAATTCATTCTGACACCACTTATGTAGCTCAATACGAGATAAGTGAAACTCATTATCTTGTCTCCTGGTATAACTATGATAGTTCTATAATGCAACAGGATTACGTTTTAGAAGGCGAACTTCCTGAATATCACGGTGAAACTCCAACAAGACCAAGTGACGAATATTATTCTTATGTTTTCTCTCACTGGAACAACGAACCACAACCTGTTTTCAGTGATATGGATTTTTGGGCTGAATACGAAAGCACACAACATGCCTTTAATGTCTATTTTATTGGCGCTGAAGGTGAGGTTTTGCAATCTTACGAATGTGTTCCTGAAGGAACAGTGATTGAATATACCGAAGAAATACCAACTAAAGAACCAGATGATTATGGAACATATGAATTTAGTGGTTGGAGCGAAGAAATCGTCCCTGTAACAGAAAACAAATGGTATTATGCCCAATTCTTAGAGCATCATATCGCATACGATGTATCTTGGTATGGCTATGAAGGTAATTTGTTAGAGGTTGATTTATGTGTTCCTGTTGGAGAAGTTCCTGAATACAACGGCCCTACTCCTACACGTCAACCAGACGGATATTACGATTATACATTTGATGGTTGGACACCTGAGGTAACACCTATTGAAGAAGACGGCAGCAATTGTAACTATCGAGCTGAATTCGCTTCAACTGGTACGCATGGTGATGTTTATTGGAGAAACTATAATGGTGCAAACCTTGAGATAGATTCTGAGGTCATGTATGGCGATATTCCTGAATATAATGGAGAAACCCCAACTCGACCAGATTCCCAAGGGAAGCATTACACATTTATTGGTTGGTCTCCAGAAGTCACTGAGGTTTCAAGTAGAACTACTGTTTACACTGCTCAATACGAATCTGAGGATATAGAATATACAGTCAATTATTACGACGCAAATGATAATATAATCGCAACAAAGAAATATTATTATGGTCAGCCACAAGAATACCCTGAAGCTCCAGCCAAAGAATCCACTTCTGAAAAAATATATGGTTTCAAAAATTGGGATTATACAGGATACATCTATTCAAATAAAGATATCAGACCTCTTTATAATGAAACTGATTTTGAAGAATTTTTCAAAATCGAATATGACGATTATCTAATGTCATGTAGGATTACATCATCTAAAGGATCTTCAAGCATAAATCATTTATCATTAAGCTTGCCTGAAAAAATAAATGGTTACACTCTAATTGAACTAGGAACAAGTGTTTTTTCTACCGCAGTTATTAGCAAATTAGAATTGCCTTCTACATTGGCTAAAGTTGGCAACTCATGTTTCTACAACGCTAAATTCCTTTCACCGGTTGATGTTTCTAACATCATCAATTTCGGAACTTATAGTTTCTATGGAGCAAAAGGACTGGCTGACATTGTTTTCTCTGATAAAACAACAAGCATACAATACCGTGCGTTTTCAGGCTTGAAAGACAAAGTTAATGTCACTTTGCCTAATAATTCAACCGCAACTGCAAACAGCCCATTCTATGAAACAGAGTTCAGCAAGATTACAATTCCTGAACAATGCACAATGGCTTTAGCAAGCACTTTACAAAACACTTATGCGGATGAAGTTGTTATTCATGAAAATAATTCCAAATACGATTTATATGAAGGTAATATCTATTCCGATAGTTATTCAACATTGACATGTGTATTTAATAAAGAAAATCTTATTTTACATGATGAAACATCTAAATTTGATACAGTTTTGAACAATAGCCCTGCTTTACAGACCATCAAGAATTTATATATTGGCAAATCTTTTGTGAACACAGGTTCCACTTACATGAACTTTTATAGAAATATGACTAATTTAGAAACTATTTCTGTTTCTGATCAAAACACTAACTTCAAAGTGATAAACAATACTCTATATAGTGCTAATAAAGAGCGTCTATATTTCCACCCAGCTAAAGATGAAAACGAATTTATAATCGAACCTACTGTTAAATACATCGAAAACAATGCTATTGGGCCAATCACAAATGAAGAATTAATTATTCCAGAAGGAGTACTCACTATTAATTCATACAACATTACAAATTGTCCTAATCTAAAGAAAGTGACACTTCCTTCAACTGTGAACTCAATTTCCGAATATACTTTCTATCGTTCCAATCCTTTACTCGAGGAAATTGAAGTGGCAAGTGGTAACACTAAATATGCTGTCGACAATGGATTCCTTTATAATATTTCGGAAAAATCAATCATAGCTGGAATAACCACATCCGAAGTTGTTCTACCTTCCTCCTGCACAAAATTAGTCTGGAAAGGATTTAGCGAAAACAAAAACATTATTTCGGTGACCATTCCTGTTTCATACACCTCTTTAGGCTATCAAACATTCTCATATTGTTCTAATTTGAAAACTATCATATATGAAGGCACCATCCAACAATTCATAGATTATGGCTTCTCAAGTGCTTTCAATGGAGCATCTGCAAGTTATGCTGTGTGTAGCGATGGTGTATGCTACTTCTAAAAAATTAGGCAATTAAAAAAGGGGTTTAAACCCCTTTTATTTTTGCTTAACAGATACTTATTTGATCATGTTTCTTAAGACAGAAACTAGAACATCAATTGAATTAGTGGAATAGCCTTCATTATTAATGATTAAGTCTGCATAATATTGGCTAGGAGCGATAATCTCTTCGAACATTGGTTGAACAGTGGTGAAGTATTGTTCGATGATACTTTCATAGGTTCTACCTCTATATTTCATATCACGTTCAATTCTTCTTACTAATCTTCTTTCTCTAGAAGCGTTGATGAAGACTTTTAAATCTCCAATATCTCTAAGATCTTTATTAACCAAGGCCATAATGCCTTCAATAATGATTAATTCTTTTGGTTCGACAATCTCTGTTTTAGGACTACGAGAATGAGTAACAAAGTCATAGATTGGTTTTTCAATTGTTTTGCCGTTTTTAAGATCGAATAACTGTTGATTCATAAGCTTCCAATCAAAAGCTTTAGGATGGTCGAAGTTAACCTTTGCTCTTTCTTCCATAGGAAGGACAGAGAAATCTTTGTAATAGTCATCTAGAGAGATATGAGCGATTTTGTCCGCTGGCATGTTCTCTAAAACTTTGTTTAAAACGTAGGTTTTGCCACTGGCAGAACCTCCACCTATAAGAATTACTTTACTCATAATAGCTCCTTAATCTTGTGAATAATTTGTGAAATAACCTTGGACTAAGACAACAGGTGTACCTTTATCACCAGATCCACTTGTTAAATCACATAGAGAACCGATTAAATCGGTTAATTGACGTGGTGTAGTGCCTTGAGAGGCCATATTACCAACTAGGTTACTACTCTTCTCTTTAATCTTGTTTTGAATAGCTTTCTTTAATTCTTCGCCTTTTAAATCTTTAAAATCATTATCAGCGAGGAATTTTAATTTTAATTCATTTGGAGTTCCCACTAATCCTGCAGTGTGGAAAGGAGAAACGACTGGATCTGCTAATTCCCAAATCTTTCCTTGTGGATCTTTAAATGCTCCATCACCATAAACCATGACTTCAATGTGTTTTCCGGTTAATTTTAATAATTTATCTTGGATATCTTCGACAAGAGGTTGTCCGTCTCTAGGGAACAATTTAACGACTTCTTCTGTAGATTTATTAGAACCTAATAAACCATATTTCTCGTTATAACCACTTCCGTTAACAGGAGCATTTAAGATATCATCCATTCCTAAGACAATCTTTGCACCTTTTTCTTTTAAGATTCTCTTGGTGCGGTTTCTAGTGTGAATATCACAAGTTAAAACCTTATCGGTGTAATCCAAGATAGTCTTGGCCTGATTAGCGAAGATAACTTCGACATCACAATTCTCTTTTTTGATTAAATCTACATAGTAGTCAATATAATCTACACCTGTGAATTCATGAACTTTATGTCCAAATAATTCACGATATTTTGTTAATGATAAGACATCGCTATAAGGGTTAACGCCTTTTTCGTCTAATTCATCATATGTTAATAAGGCATTGCCGACCTCATCACTTGGATAGGAGAGCATAAGAACAATCTTATCTACTCCTCTTGCCATACCTTTTAAAAGAATAGCGAATCTATTTCTTGATAAGATAGGGAAGATAACTCCGATTGTGCCACCTCCAAATTTATCATGAACATCTTTAGCAATATCATCTACTGATGCGTAGTTGCCTTGGCTTCTGGCCACAACACTTTCAGTAATTGCGACGACATCACGGTCATGTAATTCAAATGGTTCATTTTCTGCAGCCTCAATCACACTTTTAACGACGATATCAGCGAGGTTATCACCTTCTTTGATAATTGGTAATCTGATACCTCTAGATGTAGTTCCTACATATTTAGACATATATTAGTCCTTCTTTCCAATAATGTTTCTGGCGATATATACTCCACACGCACTAGCTTGAGCTAGACCTCTAGTTAATCCTGCTCCATCTCCAGCGACATATAAGTTCTTGATGCCATCAACTTCTAATTTTTTATTCATCTTTGGGTGAGCGCTATAATATTTAGCTTCTACTCCATAGAGTAATGTATGTTCAGTAGCGATACCAGGAGTGATTTTATCTAAAACTTCAATCATTTCGATAATAGAGCGCATGGTTTTATAAGGTAAGGCTAACGCTAAATCTCCAGGAACTGCTTCCTTAAGTGTTGGCCTAACAAAGCCCTCTTCAATTCTTTTAACTGTGCTTCTTCTTCCTAATTTGATATCACCATATTTTTGAACAATGACAGAACCACACGCTAATTGGTTAGCTAGAGAAGAAACTTTTAAAGCATATTCGTTTGGCTTCTTAAATGGTTCTTCGAAGTGGTGGGAGACTAATAAAGCAAAGTTTGTGTTGCTACTTGATAATTTAGAATCATTATATGAATGACCGTTAACGTTAACTACGCCTTCATAATTTTCCATAACGACATGTCCACCTGGGTTAGAACAAAATGTTCTCACTGTGGAACCCACAGATGTTTTGTATAAGAATTTGCCTTCATAAAGGTTTTGATTAATCTCTTCCATGACGATATTTGGACATTCAACACGAACACCGATATCGACTTGTGTTTGAGACATTGGAATTTGATATCTTTCAAATAGTTCGTTGAGCCATTTGCTACCTTCTCTACCAACTCCTAAAACAACAAAGTCTGATTCAATGACTTCGCCATTATCGAGCTTAACGCCAGTAATTTGACTATCTTTAGTTAAGATGTCAACCACCTTAGTGGAGAATCTCATCTCAATTTGTTTTTTAAGATCATCATAGATGCGGGAGAGAATCTTAATATTTTCTTCGGTGCCTAAATGTCTGACTTTACTTCTTAAAAGTTTAACACCGACAGACATTGCTCTTTTTTCGATATCTCTGACCTTTTCGGTATCAGGATTAGTAATAGTTTCAGTAGCCCCATAACGAATATTGATTTTATCAACATAGTCAATTAAATCAGTGAGTTCTTCTGGAGACATATAATCGGTTAACCAACCACCAAATTCAGTGGTGATGTTGAATTTACCGTCAGAATAAGCTCCTGCTCCTCCAAAACCATTAGTAATGGAACAAGCCGGATAACATTCACGATATCCTTTTTGATTGATTGGACATTTATCAAGTTTATGTTCTAAAACAGGGCATCTTCTCTCATAGATATTTTTTCCTTTATCTAGAAGAAGAATTTTTAAATTCACATTCTTATTTATGAGCTCGTAGGCGCACATATAACCACTTGGTCCTGCTCCTACAATAATGACATCGTATTTCATAGTAACTTCCTCCTACAAAACACACGAAAAATTATACCATTAATAGCGATAATATTGCTCGAGTATTTTGCAAATAGTATAAAAGTTTTTATATATAGATACTTCATATATAAATTAGGTTAATGAATTGGTGGTGTTTTTTAAGCAATTCATAATATGAATAAAGGCTTTTGGGTTTATTTATTTCCTTTTGATAATCGAACAACCTGTATCAAAAATAGATTTATATTGGAATTATATTTGAATATAATGTATTCGTGAAATTGTGAGGAATAATATATGCCAAGAGAAGTAAACCCAATGCTTCATGTTAATGACTGGGATTTTCCACATGAAGATTATCATTGTGGCGATCCTGAAAAGAAAAAGTTAGTCATTAAACTAGCAAAAATGATTACTGATAACTTGTTAAGAAAGTTACCAGGTAAAATGCATGAAAACCATATGGATTTCTGGATTTTAGATCGTCTTCTAACTAAAGAAGAAGTGAAATTCATGTTATCTTTCAAGAAAAGAAGAACATTCTATCGAGTTGAACAACTTGCAGAAATGAACAAGATGAGTGTCGAAGATACTCAAAAGATGTTAGATCATATCTGTGGAATCGGTTTAATTGAATATAACCGTCATAACGAAGATAGAGCATTACAATATATGGTCCCTAAATGGGTTGTTGGTAGTGGTGAATACATGGTTGAGCATCCAACTCTATGTGATGAACATCCTGAAGTTGCAACAATGTTTAACTTAGCACCTCAAGAACCATTAGCGATGACTTCTAAACTCATTCCACCTGGAGGAGCTGGTATTGGTATGCATGTCATCCCAGTAGAAAAGGCAATTCCTACAGATTCTAAACCAACAAGTGTTGAATTATTATCCGAATGGTTAAAGAAATATGACAAATTCTGCACCATGGTGTGTGCATGTAGAAAAGCACAAAGATTTAGAGGCGAAGGCGTCGGTGATATCGAAGGACAAATGTGTATCGGTGTCGGCGATATGGCAGAATACCTCGTTGAAAGCGGAAAAGACGCTCACTACGTGAGTAGAGAAAAAGTTATCGAAATCTTAGAGAGAAGTGAAAAGAAAGGCTATGTCCATCAAATTACTAACTTAGATGGTCCTGAACATATCGTTGGTATTTGTAACTGTTCAGCAGGAAGCTGCTATGGTTTAAGAACTTCTCAATTATTCAATACTCCTAATATGTCTAGAAGTGCTTATAGAGCACACGTAGAAACTGACAAATGTGTCGCATGCGGTAAATGTGTGGAAGTTTGTCCAGCAGGCGCAGCTAGACTTGGTCAAAAGCTATGTTTAAAGAATGGACAACCAAGAATTTATCCAACTCAACCATTACCAGATGATCATGATTGGGGAGAAAAAGATTGGGATCCAAATTATAGAGACACAAATAAACTCAATTGTTACGATACAGGTACTTCTCCATGTAAAACCGCATGTCCTGCTCACTTAGCGGTACAAGGTTATATTAAGATGGCGTTAGATGGCCGTTATGAAGAAGCATTAAAACTTATTAGACAAGATAACCCATTCCCAGCAGTTTGTGGCTCTGTCTGTAATAAGAGATGTGAAACAAGATGTACTCGTGGATTAATCGATAAACCAGTTGCTATTGATGAAATCAAAAAATTCTTAGCATATCGTGAACTCGATAAAGGCAGTAGATATATTCCTGATTGCTTTAATGGCGAAGGTCAACAATGGGATGATTTCAAAATTGCAGTTATCGGTGCTGGTCCAGCTGGCTTAACCGCTGCATATTATTTAAGAACTGAAGGCTATCCAGTCACAGTCTTTGAAAAAGAAAAGACACCTGGTGGTATGCTTGTTAACGGCATCCCTAACTTCAGACTTGATAAGAAAGTCGTTAAGGCTGAAATTGATATCATCAAAGAGATGGGCGCTGAAATTAAGTGTGGCATTGAAGTTGGTAAAGATATCACTTTAGATGAACTACGTAAACAAGGCTATAAAGCATTCTATATCGCTATCGGATTACAAGGTGGTAGATTAGCTGGAGTTCCTGGAGAAGATGCTAAAGGTGTGGAAAGCGGTGTTGATTTCTTAAAGAGAGTCAATCAAGACGAATCTGTTAAATTACATGGTGATGTCGTAGTCGTTGGTGGTGGCAATGTTGCTGCTGACGTTGCTAGAACTGCAATTAGAGCTAATGGTGGAGCAAAAGTTACAATGCTTTGCTTAGAAGCTAGAAACGAAATGCCTGCAGCTGCTGATGAAATCGAAGAAGTGGAAGCAGAAGGCATTGTTATTAAGAATGGTTGGGGTCCAAAAGAAATCCTTAAGGATGAAAAAGGACAAGTTAAAGCTATCGTTTTCAAAAAATGTACTTCCGTTAAAGATAAAGAAGGTAGATTCAATCCTCAATATGACGAAAATGAAACTATCACTGTTGAATGTAGCAATGTTTTAATGGCTATCGGTCAAAGCGCTCTCTGGGGCAAACTCCTAGAAGGTAGTAAAGTCGAAGTCAGAAGAAACGGTACTGCAGTAGCAGATGAAGTTACTCATCAAACAGCAGAACCTGATATCTTTGTCGGTGGTGATATCCGTCAAGGTGCAAGATTTGCAATCGATGCCATCGCTGATGGTAAAGAAGGCATGGTCTCTATTAATAGATTTGTCCACCCAGGTCAATCTTTAACAATCGGTCGTGATTTAAGACACTTTATCGAATTAGATAGAGAAGACTTATTGATCGAAGGCTATGACAATGCTCCAAGACAAGCTCCAGGAATGAAACCAGGAGAACCTATTAAGACATTCCAAGACTTACGTGAACCATTAACTGAAGAACAAGTTACGAAAGAAGCAGCTAGATGTCTATCTTGTGGTGCATGTAGAGTGGATCTTAATAAGTGTATTGGCTGTGGCTTATGTACAACTAGATGTAATTTCGATGCTATCCATCTCACAAGAGATATTCCAGAAGCAGCAGAAATGCATCATGCTGAAGATATGCTTAAGGTTGTCTTCCCTTACATCTTAAAACGTAAAAAGATGATCAAGGCTAGAAAGAAAGCAGAAAAAAAGGCTGCTAAAGAAGCTAAGAAAGCTTAAGCCATATAATAAATATAATTAATATAATAGATATAAAGGCTCACCTAATCGTGAGTCTTTTTCTAAATAAAAATATAAAAAAAACAAAAAATAAAAAATTTTTTTCAAAAAGTATTTTATATAAATATAAAATAAAAAAATATTTTAAAAAAAATTAAAAAAAGCGCTTGCATAAAAAAATGTAAAAGCGCATACTTTTAGACATCCACACCGCGAAAGCGATATGGAAGAGAGTTAACTACTAATAGGTAGTTAATAGACTCAAGTCTGGATCAGACAATCACCGCGGAATACTGAAGTTGACACAGCGGCTTCTAGAAATCAAAACACAATTCTAGATTAATGATTGCACCAGCACGAGATAGTCCTCGGATTATCTCAAGGCACATCCTCCCCGTTACAGTGGAAGCTGAGTTAGAACTTAACAGCAGAATAACCACCGCCTGACATGAGCAAAGAGGAACGATATGAGGTAATAGCCATATCACCCAACCGAGTCGCGCTACAGTCAACTCAAAACGCGAAATAAGTCCCGGAAGTTGTAAGACATTCCCGACAAAGAGGTTGAAGAGTTCAGCTAACATCAGACAGCCAACCCATTAAACTATGTTGAATGTTAGGTTCTAGAATTAAAGCTTCTAGTTAATGGCTGCAGTTAACTTGTCATTAGCAATAATGACTAAACGGCCCACCTCCCTGCTACAGTGGTCACTGAGTTAGAGCTTAACAGTGTAGAA
>CADCPC010000016.1 GCA_902803285.1 uncultured Erysipelotrichaceae bacterium
GTTTTGTGTGGGGCTAAATGTGATGTGTAAGCGTGATGTCTTGTGACTTTTCCGCTGCCAGTAACTTTAATTCTTTTCATTAAAGCTGATTTGCTTTTCATTTTTGGCATTATTTCTTTCCTCCTACTTTATTTGGTGCTAATACTGTGACGAGCCATCTACCGTCCATGCTTGGTTGCTTTTCAACGGTAATTGCATCGCCTAATAATTCGATGAATTTTTTAAGAGTTTCTTCTCCAACTTCCAAGTGAGTCATTTGTCTGCCTCTATAACGGACTCCAACTTTAACTTTATTGCCATCGGCAATGAACTTTGCGGCCGCTCTTGCTTTGGTTTCTAAATCATGAAGACCAATTTGAGGAGTTAATTGAATTTCTTTAACTTCAATTTTGACTTGATTTTTCTTGTTCTCTTTAGCTTTCTTTTGTTGCTCATAACGGTACTTACCGTAATTGAGGATCTTGCAGACTGGTGGAGTAGCATTAGGAGCAACACAGAATAAATCTAAATTGTATTTGTTTGCTTCAAACTGTGCCTCTCTAGAAGACATAGTGCCTAATTGTTCTCCGTTTGGTCCGATAACTAAGACGCTTGGGAACCTGATGTTTTCATTAACTAATTCTTTTGGTTGGTTTGGCTTTTTGCCATAATTTTGCTCTGGGATAAAAATCATCTCCTTTTCGTGAAAAAACGGGTGCAAGCGTTATGCACCCGTTAACAATCTTAACCCCAAGATTTGTAGCGTTAGCCAACCAATATATTTCGGTCTGGCGAGAAGCGGGTGCCTCTGCTTTCTACGTTTATTCGCGAGGATTATATTATCATTAACAATGATATGTGTAAAGAATATTTTTATTTTTCTTCCGCTGGTTTTTCAAAACCTAAAATAGCGTTACGTTTCTCCATGAATTCTTCTTCAGTGATAATTTTCTTATCAAGGAGATTACGCCACTTAATGATAGCTTCGATTTTTGGATCGCTAGTTGGATCTAAATCATCTCTTCTAGTGTGTGCAACTGCAACGCGAATTAATTCAAGGGCCCAGCTAACAGCGTAGACGATTGAACCGATAGGTGCTAATAACACTAAAATTGTCGCACCAGAAACAAATAGCAATGATAAGGTTGCTAAATAGAATGAAACCGTGAAACCGATACCTAAGGCTAAAGCAATCTTGTTTTTGCTAAAGAGTAATATTGATCCAGCAATTGCTAAACCAAAACCTATTCCTGCTCCTATAAGATAGAAGTTGGTAGTGTTCATAACAACCATTAATGCTCCATTTCCATCTTTACCAAGGATAAAGGAAACACCAACTAAGGTTGCTGCAACGGCAAGAAGAATGATTCTTGCAATTTTTAATGCTTTCATAAAAGCTCCTTTCTTTGTAGCACAAAAAACCAGTAGTCAGTTTTTTAAGTGCTTTTGTTATTATCAAGATAGCATTTATGACTACTGGTGTAAATATAAATTTATTTAAATTTAATCTGCTAAAGTTCCAAATGGATCCCATGGTGGAAGTAAAGTTGCTTCTTCTTCAAGAGCTTTGAGTTCTACTTCGTTTAAGTATTTCTTTCTAATTGCGGCTTGGAAAACGAATTGTCTAAAGAATTTCTCGCTCATGAGATAGAAGCCTTTATTACCAGCGTCTTCTCCCCATGAATTTTCGATTTTCCATCTTACAGGTTTGCCATCTTTTAAATCGACACCTGTGATACACATCGCGTGATTCATCGCTGCTTGATAGTAATCTAGCATGTCAGCTTTGTCAAATTCTTCGCTGACACCGAATGCGCTTTCATAATCGAATGTATCGATATCCCAAATGCCGTTGGTCCTATCACCGTATTTGCCAACATCGCTACCAAACCAAACGATTTCCCCATCTTTAAGAGTTTGAATAATTAAATCTTCAATACGATCAAATTCGAGGTTTAAGTGAGTAACTGGTTTACCACCAACAACATTACCAACATATTCTAATGAATATGTTTTATTGTATTTTTTGTCCTTTGTTGGAGCGTGAATGATAGAAACTAATTCATCGATATCTTTTCCAATATATTTATCGAAGAATGTTTTTGGAGTTAAATCTTTTTCGATGTGATATTCGTCTTTGTTATCGATATATTCGAAATCAAATTTTTGAGGTGGAACACCAAAGGAAGATGTTAAAATAGCGAATATCTTTTTGTTATATTCATCTTTTAAAGCATATAGTTCATCTAAATCGTGGTTCTTTTCATATGCTTTATAAGCATCTGCTGCAAATTTTCTAAGTGCAGAGTTACACAATTTTGATGATCCCATGGTTTCATTAGATTGAGCGGTTTCTGGGAATACATTCTTAGGGCAAATACCATATTTCTTTACAAGCTCAACATACATTTGCCATTGTCCGCCATCACCGACTCCACTTAGTAAGAAAGCAACCTTTCTATCATCATGTGGTGCGCCCTTTGTAATTAATTCAATTATTCCTTGTGCGTGATAATTATATTTTTCAAGTTTATCGTAATATGCGATAAAGTTTTGACTTATTTCAAATTGACCTTTGATGTTTGCTTTTTTAGCAATCATTTCTCTTAATAAATTGCTAGCAGAGAAAATCCAACATCTTCCGCTTCTTCTTTGATTAGTGACTGGTAAGGTTTTAACATCAATAGAAAAAGTGAAATCACGATACTCTGGTTTATCTAAAGAAATAAAAACGTCATTAAAAGTGGTGGAACTTAATGCGTGACGGAGCACTTTGTTTTTATCACTTTTAAAATATTCCTCTCTGATATTAGCTAAATCATTAATTTTTAATTCTTTGCTCATAATTAATATCTCCTAACTTATTTGTTATCTATGATACAACAAATAATTGAACTAGATATAAAATTTGATAATTTTTTGTGGGAATATTGTCACTAATAATATATATTATTTCCGTATCCTTTCGCAGATTGGACACCCAAGGAGACAAAATATGAAAACACTTATTATGCTAAGTGCTGTTCCTGCATCAGGTAAATCGACCTGGGCAAAGGAATATCAAAGCACACACCCAAATACTTATATCGTCAATAGTGATGACATAAGAATGGAAGTTACAAACGGTGATTATCAAGATCATTCTAGACAAAAAGAAGTTTGGGAATTATTCGAAAAGAGAATTCATGAATATGGCGCAATTGAAAATGCAACCGTCATTCTTGATGCTCTAAATGATGTTAATGAAGTGAGATTGAAATATCTTAAATCCACTCCAGAATTTGATAAGAAAATATTGGTCCTTTTCCCTAATAAATTAGAAAAGGCTAGAAAATATAATAATTTACGACAAGAAACAGTCAGGGTTCCTGATAACATTCTTGTCATGCTAGTTGATAAGTTTGAAGCCCCATCAGAAGAAGTTTTATCTCTTGTTGATGAAGTGAGAGAAGTTATCTGGTAAAAAGACAAAATAAAACCACTGAAGATAGGTTAACATGCAGTGGTTTTTTATTTTGTTATTTATTGTAGGATTTTTCTTTTGCTAATAGTTCTAAGAATTCTTCTACAGGAACTGTGATTTGATCTTTTTGACCGTACTTACGATAAGTGACAGTGCCATTAGCTTTTTCATTATCACCAATAACCAAAGTGTAAGGAATTTTTTTAATTTGAGCGTTTCTTAAACGATAACCAAGTTTTTCGTTAGCATCATCTAATAAGACACGATATCCTTTATCCTTAAATAGTTGATATAACTCTTTTGCTTTTTCAAGATGGAATTCGTTATTAACAGGTAGAATATCCACTTGAATAGGAGCTAACCACACTGGGAAGGCACCTGCATAGTGCTCTGTGATAACTCCGATAAATCTTTCAATAGAACCAAAACACGCTCTGTGGATCATGATTGGACGTTTCTTTTCGCCATCGCTATCGATGTAGAAACAATCAAATCTTTCAGGGAGATTCATATCGAGTTGAATTGTGCCACATTGCCAAATTCTATTCATTGAGTCTCTAACTTTGAAGTCGAGTTTTGGACCATAGAATGCTCCATCTCCTGGATTAATTTTGAATTCTTTTCCTGTACTTCTACATACTTCTTCAAGAATTCTTTCACTTTCATTCCAAATATTGATATCACCAATATATCCTTCTTCAGGACGTGTTGATAATTCAATTTTGTAGTTTAAACCAAATAGTGAATAAATCTCATCGTAAAGCTTTAAAATAGATGTGATTTCTTCACCGATTTGATCTGGTCTAACAAATGTATGAGCATCATCTTGAGTGAATGAACGAACTCTAAATAATCCATTGAGTGCGCCGCTAGCCTCGTGTCTATGTACGTGACCAAGTTCTGCATATCTTAATGGTAGTTCTCTATATGAATGCAAATCATTCTTATAGCAAAGAATAGCGCCAGGGCAGTTCATTGGTTTAATAGCAAATTCGTTTTCATCCACCATAGTGGTGTACATATTATCTTTATAGTGATCCCAGTGGCCTGATGTAATCCACAATTCTTTAGATAACATAATAGGGGTATCAACAAATAAATAATTATATTTACGGTGTTTTTCTTTCCACATGTCTTCTAAAGCGGTTCTAACAATCATGCCGTTAGGGAGCCAGAAAGGAAGACCTGGGCCATAATCAGAAAGCATGAATAAACCAAGTTGTTTTCCTAAGATACGGTGGTCTCTCTTTTTTCTTTCTTCTAATATAGTAAGGTGATTTTGTAATTCTTCAGCGCTAAACCAGCTAGTACCATAGATACGAACTAACATTTTGTTTTTGCTATCGCCTCTCCAATAAGCACCAGCTAAGTTTAATAACTTAAAGTGTTTTATTTGTCCTGTGGACATAATATGTGGCCCACGGCATAAATCTGTAAATTTTCCTTGTGTAAAGGTTGTAATGTCTTCGTTGATACCTTCAATGAGTTCGACTTTATAGTGGTTGTTTGCAAATCTTTTTAACGCTTCTTCCTTGCTCAAGACTTCTCTAACGATTCTTTCGTCTTTGCTAGCAAGCTCATGCATTTTCTTTTCAATCTTTGGAAGATCTGCTTCTGTAATTGGTTCTGGAAAATCTATATCGTAATAGAACCCTTCTTCAATTGCAGGGCCATATCCGAATAAAGCGCCTGGATATAGTTCTTGGATGGCTTCTGCAAGAAGGTGAGAAGTTGAGTGATTTAAAACCTCAAATGCTTCTTTTGAAGATTTCTCAATTTCTTGAATTGAACCATCATGTAGTTGAATTTTCATGTTTTTTTTCCTTCTTTTCTCCACAATACAATAGTGGGCTATAATTTGTTTTTAATTTATTGTAATAAATCGACTAAATCTCTTAAACCGTGTGTATGTTCGTGTTTGAGCTCGACTGCTTCTTTGATAGGGATATCAACGATTTGTCCGCTCTTAACGCCAACGACTTTGCTGGTTGGATCATCAGATAAGATAATGTCGATACTCCTAGCACCCATTCTAGCGGCTAAGACTCTATCTTCTGCAGATGGCGAACCACCTCTTTGTAAACGTCCGAGAACTTCAGTACGTGTATCAAAGCCTGTTTCTTCTTCAACTTTCTTAGCTAATTCATTAATGTCTAATAAGTTTTCACTAACGATGATAATAGCGTGGCTCTTGTTTTGAGCTTTCATCTTACGAAGTTTTTTAAACAAAACTTCTTCTTTTAGTGGGTGTTCAACACAGATGACACCTTCAGCACCTTCTGCTAAAGCAGCATATAATGCTAAGTCACCACAATGACGTCCCATAACTTCAATTAAGGAA
>CADCPC010000017.1 GCA_902803285.1 uncultured Erysipelotrichaceae bacterium
AATAACTGAACCACGGCTTGCCATGACATTACCGTACCTAGTAAGACAAAGCACTGTATCTCCTGGTAATAGCTGTCTACTTCTCGCAATAACATTTTTTTCCATTAATGCTTTAGAAATACCCATCGCGTTAATTGGATACGCTGCCTTATCAGTAGATAAGAATATCGCTTTCTTAACTCCATTTCTGACACACGCAGTAATAACATTATCACTACCAATCACATTAGTTCTCACTGCTTCCATTGGATAGAATTCACATGATGGAACTTGTTTTAATGCAGCAGCACTAAAAACATAATCAACACCTTTAAAGGCGTCAATAATACTATCAAGATTACGAACATCACCAATATAGAACTTAAGTTTAGTGTTGTTATAATCCTTTCTCATATCATCTTGTTTCTTCTCATCACGAGAAAGAATTCTAATTTCTTTAATATCAGTATCTAAGAATCTGTCCACTACCGCGTGGCCAAAAGATCCTGTTCCTCCAGTAATAAGTAATACTTTATCTTTTAAGATAGATGTATCTTTACTAGCGTATTCTTCTAATTTGTCTTTGATTGCTCTTAGTTTTAATTGATCAACATTTTCTTCATCGTTTTCGTATAAGACAAAAGTTCTTAAAGGCATTCCAACAATACTAGAAGCCTCTTTTTGAGTTAATTTGCATTTTTTGCGTAATTCTTTTAGTGACATATCTTGCACCTCTACCGCTTATATTATATATAGATAATAAGTTGCGCATAAAGAAAAAATGCAATTATTGCACTTTTCCTTGTTTATTGAATGCTTTGAATAGTATTACGCCTAGTATTGGCCCTAGCGAATTAAACAATATTACAAATATCAGATTAACAAATGTATATAAGTTAATATGATTGCCAAATCCAAAGTAGAACATATTAGCGATGCAGTGTTGGAATCCTGCATATACGAATATAAACACAAATAAGACTAACAATATAATCCCTAGAGGTTTCATTCTATTTAAGGAGAATGATTTAACCGCTAGATAAACACATAATCCGCATAATAATGATTTAATCATACAAGATAGATAATCATTAAACGTATTTAATGTGGTTCTAGATAGACACACATTATTAACCGTGTTCGTGATATCTAGATTTCTAAATATTGCAAAACAGATATATCCTAAACCAAACGCTCCTATCGCATTACCAATAAGCATTACTGGTAGAGATATATAAAACTCTTTTGTTTGTTTATCTTCATAAACACTACCAATCTTACCGGTATATAGATGTAACTGTAATGAACATACAGTGAATAGACCTACCGCAAATAATAATGATCCTAATACCTTGCCTAGTTCTCCTGGAACATAATGGATCATTAAGATGTAGAGAAAACCGCCCACCCCAATAGCGAGGCCTGCTAATATTCCTTTTAAAAATGAGAGTAATTGGTATTTCATAAATAATATTTTAGAACAAAAAAAGAGTTATTCGTTATTAAAACGTTTTTTTTCTTATTTTATTACTACAAAAAAGAAAAAACTTTGACACATCAGTATCAAAGTATTATGACTTCATAGACTTATTGGAGAATGTAAGCTTTTATTTTTTAGCTTTGATGAAAACTAATAATTTCGCCATTTTCATTTAATCTCTGTTTCATATTAGGTTTTCACCGCCTCTTTTGATTTTGATGAGAAACGGTGATTGATTTTTTTAATTATTGCTCTGTGAACTATGCAATCTTGATTGAAAGACCGGGGCGCACACCGTAGCTCGTGTAGTTGACGTAGTAGTATTCGTCGAGGTCGCCATCGTCGCGGACGTAACACGCGTAGGTGGAGACGCTGCTGTAAGGAGAACGGGTCCAGTAATAGTCATTATATCGATATGATGAGATACTATTATAATATGCGCCTCTCGCTCTTGCCCAATCGGTTGTTTTGCAATATCTAGTGTTAGTCGAACCAGTTGAGGTCGAGAAACCATAACTTGAATTGATATAGTCCTGATAGCTTGGTAAGAACACTTTGTCCTGGGTGTTGTTGCAAGCATAGTAGTTAGTGCTCCAGTTTGTCGTGGAGGCGCTGTTGTCGACTGTTGTTGTTTGAATATAAGAATTATCTAAAGCGAACGCAGAATTGTAAAAGTCGTTATTTAGCCATGTGCGGATATCACTGTATTCATAGTTATTTGGATAAATGGTCTTTCCATCGATGGTTCTGTTTGTTGATATTGAATTGTAATACCAATGAGCATCTAACAAGACGCTGGAAAGGATGTAGTATTCACCGTCATTATTCGATAAAATATTCCACGTGATTGGCTCGCATTTGAACCAATAGGTTGTTCCACTTACAATGGTTGTTCCATTATCGAACTTATAACTTGAACTATTTGGTTTAGCGCTTACTTTAGTGTAGTAATCATCGTTATATAGATACCAACCATTTGATTCTGGAGTAGTTAATGCATTGAGGGCAGACACCAAAGTTGAATCATTGACATTCTTTTGTGGATATAAACCATATGTGATTGTCTTGCCATCTTCAGAAAGAGTAGGAATGACGCCATGGGTAATATTCCAAACTTCTGCTTTTGTAAAGAAATGAGCCACCAAAGAATAATCATTAGCAGGCATAGTGAAAGTATATGTAGTGTCATTACTGACTTTTGTATTTTCGTGGTACCAGCCTTTGAATACACATTCGCCAACTGGAGTAGCCACGACTGTGATGGATTCATCAGAATAACCACTGCCTGATGTAATGGCGACAGTACCTTTGGATGTATCTTCGCTTGTGACTGATAAAGAATGTAAGTCAGCAGACCACCTAGCCTCAACATTAACTGTTCCTATGCTTCCTTTTGGAATAACTGTTGTGACATTTTCACCAGCATACCAACCAAGGAATGTGTAACCGGTTTTGTTCGGGGCGGAGAGAATGATGGTATCTTCCACTGTGTAGGAAGAAGGATTATTAAAATTATTGGTTCCACCGTTCAAAGTATAATTAATGGAATAATTGATAATTGTCCAATGTGCAATAAAAGTCTTATTGCTTGTATATTCCCAAGTTCCAGTGCTATTTGCCTTAGTTGAACCATCATACCAGCCAGTAAATGTATAACCTAATCTAGATGCATCAGGTAGTGAATAGCTATGGTCATATTGAATGTTAATTGATGCTTCTGAAACTTGACCACCATTCGCATCTAAAGTGATGGTATATTCATTTCCTTCGTTCCAATGTGCAGTTAAAGTTAACGAGCCAGTCGTTCCAGTTGCAATTGATGTGACTTGGTTGCCACTATTATCAAACCAACCGAGGAATGTATAACCTGTTTTATTTGGGGCGGCTAAGACAAATGATGACTCAATTGTATAGGTAGATGGGTTACTTGATGCATTAGTGCCACCATCAAGGTTATAAGTGATTGAATAGACAATCGGTGTCCATTTGGCGTAAAGAACCAAATCGCCATGACTGCCTTTATTTATCGTGGTAACTTGGTTAGAGAATGATGATGTCTTATACCATCCTGAAAAAGTGTATCCGTTTCTAGAAGGGTCATTTAAAGTAATTGTATCGCTTTCGATTGTATATGATGATGGATTAGAGGAGTCGTTATTTCCACCAGTAAGTTCATAAGTAATTGAATAGGTGTGTGCCCTCCAATTTGCTACTAGAGTGATGTTATCAATCCAGGCCGGATCTACTTCTGTGACAGTCTTACCATTATATGTCCAACCAATAAAGTCATATCCAGTCCTTGTTGGATTGCTTAAAGGTATCTTATTTGAATCGATTGTATAACTTGTTGGATTAGATGAATCATTACTGCCACCATTTAGGTTATATGTAACTGTGAAATAATTCCATTTAGCTTCTAATGTATAATCGTAATTTGGCATAACAAAACTATAAACAGCGTTTGTTTCAACTAATTTGTTCTCTGTGTCATACCACCCTAAAAATCTGACATCTGTCTTAGAATAAGTGGCAATTGTCACCTGTGTCGTATAATCACGGTATTCTTGATATGTAGAAAGATAATTATTGTTAAGTGGGGATTTTAATAATACTAAGCCATAATTTTCATTATTTGTGTGAATATTCATTAGAAATGAAGCGAGTTTAAATCTGGCTTCGAGAGTAACATCTTCACTCCACATCATATATTTATAATCTTCAGTATTTGAAAGAAGAGTGTTTTCAAAGTACCACCCAACAAAATTGTAGCCTTGTTTAGGATGAGCAGAAACATCGACATAGGTGTTATAAGGATATTCTCCTTCGCCAGCAATATTACCAGCACCTTCAAGATTAGTGATAATTGTCATTTTGGCGGTTTGCGCATAAATAGCAACAAACGTCATTGTTTTAGCCATTGTTGGGTTAGCTAATTGATTTCCTTTTTCATCAAAAATCTTAGTGCCTTTGTATGACCAACCTCTAAAGTTCCATCCATCTTTTTTGCAATCAAAGAAGAAAATATCCTTTGTAAAAGATTCTACGGTTTTGGAGCCACTATAAGAGGCAGATGTGCCTCCATTTAAATCAAAATCAATAACATATTCTGTTTTAATCTTTTCGTATGAATATGTCGCAATATATGTCTGATTCGCCATTGCCGGAACAATTTCTGGGTCCCAGCCTTTCCAAGTATATGTATATTCTTCATCATCAGGCCTAGTCGGCGTTGGTCCATCATAGGTTGGAACAGTCCCTTTCATTACGTTGTTGTCCGTTTCAAGAATATTTCCATCCCAATTTTTCCATGTTATTTTGTAACTAGAATTACTTGAAGAACTGCCTGAAGAACATCCGATAGCCATCAAAGCAAAGATAAACGCAATTCCAAAAGAGGTTATCTTTTTAAAAAAGTTCATTCTATTTCACCTTTTCTTTTATTAAATCAATAATTTCTTGAGTCAATTCGACCATTGTATTGCCTAAAGTTAGGATTAATGCTGCATTAGGTGGTAATAGAATACCTGCTATATCCAAAATTACGGATGCACAATTAAGAATACCCTTTGTAATTTCTTCTTTATTTACACTGCCTTTTGAAACAATGATTTTTTTGATAAACTCCAAAGCTTTTATAACTTTGAAAGAGAAAAGTAGGCCCGAACACAAAGCAATTATAAATACGATCGATCCTTTTTTTATTCTCTTAATTCTTATATATTCTTTGCCGTTATAGTCAAACTCAAGTCTTCTTTCTATGTCAGCAAGTTTTAGTCTTATGTTTTCATATTCACAAAAAGGTAATTTTTCGTTAATCTGAACCTTAAAAGTCAAGATTTGTTCGGTTGGATTAACGAATTCAGAAAAGCGATTCAAGGCCGTCAAATAATTTCCTTGCGTTTTCCTTTTTATTCCTTCTATATCACAATACTTATATTTATATTGGAAATAGGTGATATTTGAAGCCAAATCTTCTAACGAATTAACTCTTTCTTTTTCCATTACAGTTTTTAAGTATCTGACGTATGCATTTGGTTTTTTCAAAAACGTTTGCAAAAACAATTCAAAATCAGCAAATTCTAACCTGTTATTCATCAAAAAAAACTCCTTATATCTTTTTCAAAACTTTTATAGGAATATTTTAGAGAGAGAGAGAGAGAGTCAAGCACTTAGTGCTTATGAGTGCCAAATTATTCTATTTTTATGCTATTTAATTTTCGAAAAACGCATTTCCTCTCCCGCGATGAAAAATGTCTCTTTCATAAAAAATATGTCACAGTTTTGAAACTTTCTTTTATATGTTGGAAAACGTTTGAACTAGCAGTCAAGTTTATTCAAAAAGCAAGAAAAAATGAGCTTTTCAGCTCACTTTTGCGTTTTTCGCATCTTACACTTTGAGTAGCTTATCTTATTGCAGTGTTAGGGCACAAGAAAAACGCCCACATATTTCTACGTGAGCGTATCATTATTACTTATTGATTATTTCTTTTTGAATAAGGCTAAGAAATCTGCCCAAGTTTTCTTTTTGATGGCAAACCAAACAAGAGCGAATCCTCCAACACCTACTACTAAAACTGAACCGATGACGATTCCGACAATAGCGCCAGCTGGTAAGCCAGCACTCTTAGTTGGTTCTTCTGGAGTTACTGGAGTATCTCCACCACCTTGAGTATCTTTCCATTGAGCAACCAATTCTACATTAGCGGTAACATCAATCTTATCACCTGCTTGTAATAAGTTACCTTGCCCATTTACTTTCCATCCAGCAAATTCTTTACCTTCAGGGGCTATAAATGTACATTGTGCTAAGACATATTCGCCAGTAATACCAGAAATTGGATTCATTGTGCCTGTTCCGCCATTAGCGGAGAAACTAACAGTAAATGTTTCTGTTGGAATATCCTTCCATAATGCTTTAATGACTGTATCAGCATTAATTGTGATGGTTTCATTTGGAAGTTTTCTTTGTCCTTCAACTTCCCAAGCATCAAACATTTTGCCGGTTGGTGCAGTGAATCCATTAGCAGGAAGAACGTATTGAGTTCCTTCATCTACTTGCAACGATTCCATAGATCCAGTACCACTATTAGCATTGAAACTAATTGTGTACATAGTTGTTGGATTATCTAATCCTTCAGCACTAGCATCGTTTTCCCAAATTGCAATAAATGTTGTATCGCCATTTAAGACATATGATGCACCTGCACTAATCTTTTCACCATTAGCGGTATTAATAGCCCATTCTTTAAAGTGTTTCCCTTGAGGATTCTTAAATAAAATACTACCTTCAAGTGTAATACTACTTGTTGCTTCAAGGTTGCTCTTAACAACGTTGTTGTTACCAGAAATAGATGATGCTTCACCAGCATTAACTTTTTTGATAAATATTATGCATACGATTATGGCACCCCCAAGAGGACTCGAACCCCTAACTTTCAGATTCGAAGTCTGACATTCTATCCAGTTGAATTATGGGGGTGTCTTAATAGTTATTAAACTCTCTTTTTGTTAACTTTTCTATATAAAACTAATAGAGCGTTGATTACTAGCACTACGGTTAAACCAGTATCTGCAATAACAGCGGCCCACATTGGTATTACTTCTCCAATGCCTAATGAGCCAGTAATTAATGCAGCTAGTTCAATACCAATCTTAATGAATAAGGCAAAGGCAATATTGAAAACAGACACTCTTCTAGCAATCTTAGCAATCTTAATGGATTCCACTACTTTATATGGATTATCGTTCATGATTACCACGTCAGCGTTATTCACAGCGGCATCACTACCAATCGCTCCCATTGCAAATCCGATATCCGCTTCTTTGATAGATGCTGCATCATTAATGCCGTCGCCTAAATAACCTACTACATTCTTGTGATTGAGTTCTTTTTCTAGATGTGTAATCTTATCTGCTGGCATTAATTCACTTTCAACTTTGCTGATATTTAATTCTTTAGCGAAGTAATCTGCGTTTTCTTTCTTATCTCCCGTTAATAAGATGACATCGATCTTGTTTTTTTGTAGCTCTTCTACCATTAATCTAGATTCTTCTTTAATCTCGTCTGATAAGACAACATAGCCAAGATATTCACTATTAGAATAAACATAGATAACTACTCCATGTTCTTCTACTTGAGGCACATCTAAGTTATATCTAGCTAATAGTTTCTTATTGCCCGCTAAAACGAGATGATCTTTATAGTAGACAGAAACTCCTTCTGCTGGTATCTCCTTATAATCTCTTGTGTATTTAGATATTTCACTAATATCAACATCTCTACATATTGCTCTTGCAATTGGATGATTAGACAGATATTCTGAAGCATATAATGCTTCTAACAACTTCTTCTCATCATTAGAAGATATTTTACTAATTGCAAAGTTACCTTTAGTTAATGTTCCAGTTTTATCTGTCACTAGTTTATTCATCTCTACTAATTTATCTAGATAATTACTGCCTTTAACAACAATACCGTTTTTACTGGCTAATCCTAAAGCAGAAAAATAGGCTAGAGGGACAGAAATAACAATTGCACATGGACATGCTACTACCATTAATTTGAGTCCTAATATTACCCAATAAGAATAATTCTTAGTGACTAATCCACCTACTAGAGCAACTACAAGCGCACTGATAAAGATGATAGGTGTATACCATCTAGCAAACTTAGTGACAAAGTTATCAGCCTTGCTCTTTTTTTCTCCACCACTAGTGATTAATTCTAATATCTTGCTAACTGCAGAATCCTTATATATTTTAGTAGCCCTAAGAGTTATACTACCTTCTTTAACTAGATATCCAGCATATACTTCTAGGTTTTCTTTGGCGTGCACTGGCACAAATTCTCCAGTTAATGATGATGTATCTAGATATCCTTCTCCTTTAACAATTATTCCATCAACTGGTATCTCTTCTCCGATATTAACAAGAACTAGATCATCAATATTTACTTCTTCAACTTTAACTTCTCTAACCTCACCGTTATCTATGATATGAGCTTTTTCAATTCTTAAAGATACTGCATCACTAACAGCGGCTTTGCTTTTACTAGTAGCCACTCCTTCAATAATTTGACCAACTTGGAATAACGTTAACACCATTAGAGAATCAAAGAAGTCTCCATTTCTAGTAATAGAAGCTACTAATAACGCCCCTATTGATGCTAATGACATTAATAGATATTCATCTAATGGATTTTCTAAATGAATGATATGTTTAAATACTTTAACGAAAATATCGTATCCAGTTAATAGTAATCCAAAGATATATAAACCAAGATTATAGTAGAAATATTTCTCACCTTTTAACAAGGTTAAAGATAACACCATTATCGTAATAGCGATAATTACTCTAATAAGTATCCAGATATTATGTTTATCTAATATTTTAGCCTTATGAACTTTATTAGATAATTCATTTATTTCAATCGGATCATCTTCTACTTCTTTAATAATCTTTTTAATTTCATTAATAGAAAGAGGTTTATTCTCATATTCAATGATTAATCTATCATTAGTGAAATCAATACGAGCTTCTTTAATTCTTTCATGTTTATTTAGATGAGCTTCACTTTTACTAGCACAGCTAGGACAATCAAATCCAGTAATACAATATGTAACTTTATTACCTCCTATTAGGGAGATAGTAATATCATCATCTTCGACTTCTCTAATGATATCTAATAGTTCTATTTCGCTATATTCGTGATCTTTAAAGGAGATATATAATCTATCACTAGCGAAATCAATGCGTGCGTCTATTATATTATCATCTTTGTTAAGATGATTAGCGCTTTTTTCTGCACAATTAGCACAGTCAAATCCTTTAATGATATATGTTTTCTTAATCATGTGATTCAAACTTCTCCAAGACGTGTTCATAAGTGATAGAGATTATCTCTCTAACATGTGCATCTTTTAATGAATAATAGATCTTAGTGCCTTCTTTTCTGCTTTTAATAAAGTCACCGTCTTTTAAGACTTTAAGTTGATGGCTTACTAATGATTGAGAAGCACCGATTTGTAAAGCGATATCATTCACACATTTCTCAATTAAATGTTCGCTTTGCTCTTTAGTAGAATCTAATTCATCTAATAAACAAGATAAGATTTTAATCCTAGTTGCATCACTAGCGATCTTAAGTGCATTAGTCATCTCTTCTACTACTTTGTCATTTATATACATAATTATTACCTACGATGATATTATATGAACAGTTATTCATATTTGCAACATAAAAATGAACAATCATTCATATTTATCATTAGTAAATAAAAGGACTATCAATGGTCCTAATCATTCTGTCTTTTGTCCAAATCATCAGATAATTCTTTAGAGGTTTTAAACCCTTTAGATAAGAGTAATAATATCCTTTACATCATATTTATCTAATTCTTGTTTAAATAATTCATTGTACATATCATTCCTCCTGCATCATCTTAATCAATAATCTATGATTATTCTTGTTATAAAGTTTACATAAAGTAATTAGTTTTTCTTTATTGAGCAAATCAAATTTTTCTTCATCAATTCTCAAATCTAAGAAAAGCAATTCCTTTAGTTCATCAATGGTTTTGACTGTGGGCTTAACATATAAAATATCTGTAATAGCCTTTTCCTTACTCGCCACTAAAATCTTATATTCATCAAATCTAATTGTGATTAAGCCACGTGGGTATGCTCTTGCAGGAACATCGCGGTAAAAGAATACTCCGAATCTTGTATCATATAATTTATGTTTATTCTTTCCGTGTGTTGCACTAGTCATCACAGGTGTTGCTTCTGGAATTAAGCCGTGAAAAGATAAAGCGGTTTCAAAAGATAAATAACTAGGCTTATAGATATCATTAGCAATCCAAAAAGCAGAGATGTTTGGATTAGTTTCATATAAACCTCTCACTATTTGAGTTATTTCACCACTGCTAACAGATCTAGCAATTTTACATTTTGGATTCTTATATGTTGAATACTTCTTTAGAAGATCTTGGGTAGTTAATATCATAATTTTCCTCCGCCAAGTATACTTTACTATACTTCGTGGAGATTTTCAATTATCGTATTTAACTTTATTCTATCTAAATATTTAGATAAGTAGTAAGATATTAACATATGTTAACTAATCTTAAAGTCCAAGACTTCGCTATTATTGAAGATGTTGATATCTCTTTTAAAAATGGCTTAACAGTCTTAACTGGTGAAACAGGAGCAGGTAAATCATTAATTATTGACTCTATCGATCTCCTATTAGGCGAAAGAGCGTCTTCCGAAAAGATTAGAAACGGTAAAGATAAGGCAATAGTTACTGGAACTTTTACATTTAAAAACCCTAGATTATCTTCATTATTAGATGATTTAGATATCCCTCATTTAAAAAACACGATTGTGATATCTAGAACGATATCTAATAAGAATAATGTTATTAAAGTTAATGACAAAGTCATTTCCTTAAATGATTTAAAAAAGATATCTAAATATCTCGCGGATATCCATCAACAATTTGATATGGTCAAATTATTAAATAAAGAAAACTATTTAGAAATTGTGGATGGATTTAATTATGAATTAATTAATGAATATAAGAATAAATATGTCTCCTCTTTAGAAGTTCTTAAGGAACAATACATTCATTATCTAGAATTAGAGAAGAAGATTAATGAAATTAAAGAAAAGAGAGATATCTACGAATATGAACTTCAAGAGTTAGAAGCCTTCAACTTATCTCTTAATGAAGAAGAAGAGCTTAATAACCATATTGAAGTACTTAAAAACTACGATAAGGTTTACGCCTTATTAGAAGAAATTAGAAATATTATTGATAAAGATTCATTATCTGACTTATATGTAGTTAAGGATAATCTTGAAAGATTAAGTGGCTACTCTAACGAATATAGTGAATTACATAATAAAGTAGAAGACCACTATTACGAATTAGAATCTATATATGAAGAACTTAAAAAGAAATTCAATAGACTTGATTATGATCCTAACGAATTAGACGAGCTCATTACTCGTAGTAGCGAGATTAACATCTTAAAGAAGAAATATAAGAAAGATATTCCTGAACTAATTAGATATAAAGATGAACTTAAATCTATATTAGGTAATAAAGAAGACTTAGATATCTCTTTAAAAGAAGAAAAAGCTCAATTAGATAATTTATATCTAGAAACATATAACAAGGCTCTAGAGTTATCTAAAATAAGAAAAGAGACTTCATTATCTATCGAAGAAGAATTGATGAATAATCTTAAAGATTTAGACTTATCTTCTAAATTCTCTATCGAGGTCACTCCTTCTATATTTAATAAAGATATTGATATGTCCATATTCCACCTTGACGGGATAGATGAAGTTGAATTCTATATCGAAACAAATATTGGTGAAGGATTAAAGCCCCTCTCAAAAGTTGTCTCTGGTGGTGAGATGAGTAGAATTATGCTCGCAATCAAGGCTCTATTCATTAAGAGCCAAAAAATCTCCACAGTCATCTTTGATGAAGTTGACACTGGGATAAGCGGAATAGCCGCGAGTAAAGTCGCTAATAAGATTAAAGAAATCTCATTATCCACTCAAGTAATCACTATTACACATATCCCTCAAGTTGCGTCATTATCTAATAATCATATTAAAATCTCCAAGAGTGTCTCTAACGGTAGAACCCACACCACTATTAAAGAATTATCTCTAGAAGAAAAGATCTATGAAATTGCAATGCTCATTAGTGATGGTAAAGTCACTGATAGCCAACTTAAATACGCGAAAGAAATGGTCTTAGGAAAATAACGCCATCAATCAAAAGTTGATGGTTTTTTATTATAAATAAAAGGAGCCACCATGTTGGTATAGGTGACTCCTATATTAATTATCTAGGTCAGATAAATTATCAATAATTAATCTTCTTTCTTTTTACGGAGTAAGAAGTATCCTCCGATAGCGGTTAAGCTAACTAATGAAACGATAACAATGATTGCAGTCGCGTTAGAAGAATCAATGTTTCCAAATAAGCCAATTCTTCCAGAAGTACCCTGTACCACTGGTCTATTTGTTCCACTATCATCCGCCAAGAAATCATTGACGTCATAGTGAGAAACAATCCAATCGTATTTAGCAAGCATATGTTGTAATTCATCAGCGGATGCAGTTTTATTTCTATCAACTGAATCAGCATTAGCAAACAATGCTTTTGCGTGAGCAATTTCTTCGGCTGTTAAATCAACATCACCATTGTTGAACCAATTGTCATATTGATCCTCGAGATCGCTCCAAGCAGAATTTAGATCCGCTGTATCGGTTGAGCCATATGCAACGCAAATCGCTTCTAATCTATAATTGAATTCTTCGGCGTAATCAATGACTGTTTTTTGAGCTAAATGCATACCACTAGCGTTTGCAATATCTGAAGCAGCACCAGTTGTAACATAGTTAACTGTTACGGATTTAACATAAATTGCTTTTGTGGCCGCACTGCCTCTATCAACCTTAACAACAATTTCACCTGTTCCATTACCAGTAAATGTATAGTCAGCTGGACCACCAGTAACTGTTACTGAATCAGAACCTTCGTGTTTAAATGAAACACCGCCAACTGTAACTGTTAAAGAGCCTTTGGATGTAGCCCTGTCTTGAGTATTAACAACAATGCTCTTAATGGTATCGTTTGCTCCAGTAGCAATACTAGAAGTGCTTAATTGAACATATTGAACGGAAGCACCATTTGTTCCATAGTGAATACCATTTGTGCTATCCCATGTAGATTCTGTTCCATCAGATTCAACGGTCCAAATGGTTGATGCTGCTCCGTCAACTTTTTCTCCACCATCAGCATATTCATCATCAAATGTCAATTCTGAAGCGTGAGCAGTTTCACTTGGTACATTAACAGCGTTTAATCTGCCAACAACAGTAACAGACACTGTTGCGTAATTTTCAGCATTTCCATTATCTGTAGCTTTAATTGTTAATGTGCCAGCAGAGGTAATTGTTGCCATGTATTCTGTATCATCAGAGACAACACTCTCAGAATCAACGCTTCCAGAAATTACCGACCAATTAATGCCAGTACCTTGTAATCTTGAAGTTGTAACAACGACATCAACATCATCGCCGACATAAGCATATGAATCTGCTGATAATTCAATTTCATAGGCAGGAATCTCGTTAACAACAACCGTAATATCTGCATAATAGGTTGTTTTATTTGCGGCATCTCTAACCCTAACAACAGCAGTACCATGATTAGTAGAATGGCCTTCAATCAAAACTGTAGCCTGGTGATTAGAGAACGATCCAATTTCAACATCAGAGATATATGATGATCCACTTGTGATTTCATATTCCAATGTTGGATCACTATCAAAGTTAGCAACTGTAATTGTGGATTCAGCAACTTCACCACAATAAATTTCATGGCTTGTTGGAGAAGCAACAAACGTTGGAGTAGCATAGTCATAAGTGATTATGTATCCATTGCAATAAAGAGAATTCGATGTGCATGAAATAACCAAAGTAAACGATGTGCTAACGTCAATAGATAAGTTAGAACTTATTACAACGTTTTTGTAACTTGATGTTAATTCGGTATTATCGCCCCAATGATTAAATTGAACTCCACTACCATTAGAACCAACTAGATATGTATTAGTTCCACCATCAGCAGAATAATGAAGGGTACCGTAACTACTACTTGCACCAGTATTAGAGTGCATGCTTAATGTAATACCAGTAATAATTGTACCTTTAGAAAAACCAGACATGGTCAATGTGAATGAGTTTCCATTTGTTGCTTGGCTTAAAGTACTATAAGTTTGTGCAAATGTGGCGCTTGAACCACTAGGTGCTAAGCCGGTTGTTGCAACGGATGTTTTACTATCAACTGTGTAGGTGACAACTTTTGGAGCTGCTGTGACTGTAATTCCAGTGACAGTGAAATCAAATTCACATCCTAAATATTCACCAGTAATATCAAGGGATGTATCTCCTAATACAGCATTATCGTGGTCAAGGACATAATCTGTATCTTTTATTAAATCTTCAGCAAAGTCAAAGTCTCTTGTATCATCGTTATCATAAGTAATTCTTAATGTTAAACCAGTGACATCATATGCTGTCCCTTCAACATATGTTTTCGTGGTCATATCATTAATTACTTCAGCAGACTCTGCTGTTGGCGCTGCTGTAACAGTGATACCATAGGTGGCGGTCTTTGTTGTTCCGCTTTCAGTATAAGATACTGTGACGGTTTGATTGCCGGCTGTAGACATATTGTAACCACTGAATGTAGCACTAGAAGTTACATTAGCGGTTGTGCTATCACTATATGTGGCTGTAACAGTCATACCAGAGTGGCTGAATGTATCGCCAGTATAGAATGATGTTGGGTATGTGCCACTTAAAGCAATTGATGAAAGTGTTTTTGAAACCTTCTTATAAATTGCAAGTCCGCCATTAGTTTGCAAAGATGCATAACAAGCAAATAATCCATTGCTGGTGTTATAAGACATTGTAAGCTTGTTCGTAGCAGAAGCAGAACGCGCAGTTATTGAAGCAACACCCAAGGTAATGGATACTGACCAATCAGAATAACCATTACTTGTAACAGTGCTTTGTGTTCTTAAATAGTTCTTGTTAGATGTTGAAGCATCGTACAAATAACCACTTCCATCGTAGAATGTCCAATAACTTGAATTTGCAGTACTAACAGCTACAGTAAAAACTGCAACAGAATTTGCAGCATCTGCTTTAACAGTATTTGGTGTGACCGATGTATTTTTAGTAACTGCTCCATACGAACGGTTATTGCTGCCTTGGGAGCCCATTGCTCTATCTGAATAAGTTGAAACAATGACTATTTCATCACCGGCACTAATTGAACTTGCTAACTCAAATGTATCAGAAGTTGAAGCCCACGTTTCACCAGTAGCATGTACAGGCACAGCCTCACTTCTATTTGCTCCAACAGCGACACCAACTCCGACTGCCATAGCAACACCAACGAACGCTGTGGCAATCTTTGAAAATAATTTGTTCATTTTATTTTTCTCCCTTCTTTATTTTCCCTTGGCCTGTGCCAATGGGGAAATGAACAATTATCGCTTTAAAAACATATCTCTAAAAGCATTCTCTTCAATGCGAGAATTTGAGACATATTTAGAAAGCACTATTTGTCTTTCCTATTAAATTAAGGAGAATATCATGCATTCATATTCTGTCTCTTCTTTAATAGAATGTGACAAACTTCATAGAAGAATCTGTTGTTGTTCAATCAAAAATCTGACCAATATTTTTGATAAAACCAGTGGTTCTTCTACTACAAAAATAATATTCCCACTTTTATTTAAAATAAATAAATTTTTGTTTATATATGATTTTATAACTTTGTTATACTTTTTTCCGTTTTAAAAAGCGAATACCCATATTTCTTCTCTTTGACAATAATAAAGATAATTGTCATAGAACTTGCTAAAAACTCAGCGACAATGATGGATACCCATATACCGTCTACCCCCATAATTAGAGGTAAGATAAAGACACTAGAGAGTTGAAACACTAAGGTTCTACAAAATGATATTAACGCACTGATAAGACCATTATTCAAAGCGGTAAAGAATGAAGATCCAAACATTGAAAATCCACATAATAAATAACAAACAGAATATATACGCATCGCTCTAACAGTCAGTTCTAATAAATCTGGATAATCATTCGCAAATATATAAGTTATTGGTCTAGCTAACGCTAAAGATAATGAGGTCATTATTACCCCAGTAATAGAAATAATAATAAACGACTTCCTTAAGACATTTGTTAATTCATCTTTATTTTGAGCTCCATAGTTATAACCGATAACAGGAGCAATACCTACTGAATAACCAATAAATATCGCAAAGAACACAAAACATACATACGCAATAATGCCATACGCTGAAACACCATCTTCTCCGATATATTTGAGTAATTGAATATTAAAGACAATAGTCACAACACTACCAGACACATTAGCGACAAATTCACTGCTTCCATTAGTGATACTCTTAAGAATATCTTTGAAATCCAATTGTGGTCTTCCTAATCTTATAAGATTATTCTTGCCTAATAAGAAATATAGATATGGTCCAACTGCCGAGATAAACATTCCGCTTAATGATGCTGCAGCAGCCCCCACTACTCCTAATTTAAAAACGCCAATTAACAAGTGATCTAATATCATGTTTGTGATACCACTAATGAAGGTGAATAAGAATCCTAATTCACTCTTTTCATTAACCGAGAAGAATGGATGGAAATATCCTTGCATGATATATAGAGTTACCCCACCAATCATAATCTGTCCGTATATTGTCGCGTTATCAATCATCTCTTCAGTTGTGTGAATAGAGTTGATAGATGCAAATCCTTGAGCGATTGGTCTAACTAAGAAGACAAAGGCAAATGTTAGCACAATACCGGTTATTAACGCACTATATGTGATAAGAGAGAATGTCTTATTAGCCTTATCTTTATTACCCTCACCTAAATATTTAGATACTAAAGCAGCTCCTCCACTTCCATACATAAAACCTACACAAGCAACAATCATTACTACAGGGAAGATAAGATTAACACCTGCAAAAGCGCTACTACCCACATAATTAGAAATAAAAAAACCATCTACTATCCAGTAGATAGAAGTAAAAAGCATCATTAAGATTGGAGATAATGTGAATCTTAATAATTTTCTAAATGTGAAGTGATCTGATAAATGTATTTGTCCAAATTTCATACAAAATATGTATATAACACTTATCGGAATAAAACAACACTGTTATCGGAATAAAATAAAAACGCCTCCAATCAATTTGGAAGCGTTCATATTCTAATTATTAATTATTTCTTGGATTCGTCTAATACGAAGTCATTACCTAATGGTAATAATGCAAAGTGTGCCATCTTGAAGTATTGTTTTCCAAATGGGATACCAATAATTGTAATGCAGAGGATGACGCCTGTTAGTAAGTAACCAAGTGCCATACTCCAACCAAATAAGACTGCCCACACAATGTTAAGGAATGTTTTAAATCCTGATGGCTTAACAGGTGTAACTTTCTTACCAAATGGCCATAAGACGAATTTAGCGAATTGGAAAAGTTTTAAACCAATTGGGATACCAATGATGGTAATGCAAGCAATAAGGCCGCTTAAGAATTCGATGATCGCCCAAATTAAACCACCAAAAATAACCCATAAGATGTTGCCAAATGTTCTCATATAAATAATCTCCTTACACTTATAATAAAATGATTGTATTGGTTTTCAAACATATTTTGATTGAAATACAAAAAAACATCATCCCGCTGTTCTTTTTAAATACCGCAGATGAATAAGATAAGTTTAATAATCGCGGTGATAAGTAACGCTCCTGAAACCCCATCGATGACATAGGACAATATCCTAACTGATGGAATCGTGCTTTTCCTATTAGCGATGCTAAATGGTAAGCATATTGCGTTAGCTACTATAATAGCGGCTTCAGCCATCATGGCCATAATAATAACAATGGCACCTGCAAAAACAACAGCAGCACCACCCTTTTCAGCGGCTTCAGCAGCGGCTTTAATCGTCGCCCAAGATAAAGGCAACAAATAAATAGTAGGTACTAGAGTTATAAATACAAAAATGAAAATAATAACGGTCGAAGTGATTCTGGGTTTATCAAATACTCTTTCTTTCATCAAAACTATCTCCTGCTCTTAATTTTCTACCTTTTTTATAAAATTCTCCATCTTTTTTGCTCACCACTATTTTTTCTAATTTATCTTTGGAACATAGTTCTAATTCAATATGACCTTTACCGATAATAGGATGTCTAGTCACTCTCGAGTAGCACTGATCATTAAAAGATTTGCTGATACACACAAATGAATATTTTTCATCTTCATAAGGGGCTTCTGCTTCTTTAATCAACTTATGGAGTTTACTTCTGTTTACTCGTGTAACAAAATGACACCATAAAGATTTACACCTATCATTATGTGGGCAAGGCGCAACCACATTACCGCCTTTATTAATTAGGTAGTTTCTAGCTTCTAAAACCACACTAAAACCTGTAGGAGTCCCCGTATCTACAATCAAAATGAGATCTTTTGAGGCTTCCCAAATCTTATCCAATACCTTAATTCGATCATTAGGGTTTAATTCATTGAGAACATAGGAAACACTAACAATATCAGCGGAAATAGAAATCTCATCTTTTGTGATATCTAATTTATGCCAATTAACTTTTTCAGCAATATCTTCTGTGAGTGTTTTACCAACTCCCATCATGTGGTCATTAATCTCAAAGGCAGTTATCTCTTTTAAGTTAATAAGATTATCAATAGCAAGAATAGTTGCTCCAGTGCCACTACCTATATCAATTAATGTGTTAATATCCTTATTATAATATTCTAAAGAATATTTTAGTGATGATAGGCAAGCATTATATGTGGCAGGAAAACGCATTGAAGCATAGACCTTTGCACTTAATTCATCATTTATTAAAGAATTACCAGTTCCGCTTTCATTAAGGTAGTTATAGCTAATTTTATTAGCAACTTCTCTTAATCTATTTAGAGTGTATCCTTCTAACATCTCTTCAACTTTAGTTATGCAATCCATATTTGTTATTTTATATCATTTTCTTTGCAATAAGAATTCATTAGTTTAAACTAATTAAGGTTATTATGACAAAAAAGAAAGTTGTGTCACTACTCGCTCTTATACTTGTAGTTTTTTTATGGGCTGTTGCGCCAGTATTTTCTAAGTTCATATTTGACAGTGGTTTTGTCACTCCTGCCTTATTAGTCACTGTGAGAGGTGGTTTATCTATTATTGCAATGGGTATCGTGCTATTAATCACTGGGGGATTTAAGGACTTCACCAAAAAATATTGGGTTACTATTCCAGCTGGATTAGTGTTAGGAGCAGCATATCTATTCCAATTCATTGGTCTAGATTCCACCACCCCTGCTAAAAACACGTTCTTAGAGAGTGTATCTTGCATTGCAGTTCCAATCTGCATGTTTATATTTATTAGAGAAAAACCATCTTGGATGACTATTGTCTCGGCGATTATGTGTTTAGGTGGTTCATTCATATTATGTGGTAAGGGCTGGGACTTCAAAGAGATGTTCACCGCTCCTACTATCGGAGATATATTAAGCGCAATAGGTGGTATCTTCTTTGGCATTGATATCGCAATTAGTAAGGTCTACGCCAAAGATAAGAACCCACTATTATTTGTATTCTTCCAGTTAATTATTTTGACAATTATGTCACTTATATATACCGTCTCATTTGAAAAGGGTGTGACATTCTCATGGGATTGGAGAAACATCGTTATCGTCTTATTCCTAGGAATTGCGTGTACTGCTTTATGCTGGGTAACTAGAACCCACGCTATTAAAAATGTCGGAGCCGTTACTTGTGCAGTATTAATGCCAATGAGTGCAGTTCTTGCCGCTTTAATTAGTATCATTGCTAAAATAGAAGCATTCTCATGGAATGTTATTATCGGTGGCTTAGTTATTACCTTATCAATCGTCATTAGTGGTGTGTATGATGCAGTTATGGAGAAAAAGGAGGCTAAAAAGAATGAGCAAGATCAGAGTCAACAGTGAAATCGGTAGATTAAAAACCGTTTTACTACACGAGCCTGGAGAAGAATTACATAATCTCACTCCTAAATATCTAGATAATCTTTTATTTGATGATATTCCTTGGCTTCCACTAGCGAAGAAAGAGCATCAGAAGTTTGCTCAAACTTTTATCGATAATGGAGTCAAAGTTGTCTATCTCGTCGATTTAGTTACTGAAGCATTAGACACCAATCCTTCTATTAAAGACCAGTTTATAAAACAGTTTATCTCTGAAGCTAATATCAATTCAGTGACATTAAGCGAACTGTCCTATCATTATTTATTAGATATTAAAGACACTAAAACAATGGTCTTAAAGGCTATTGCAGGAATCAAAAAGAGCGAACTTCCTAACTATACAGGTCATACATTAAGAGATATGATTGACGATAAGAAGTTTGCTACTGATCCAATGCCTAATCTATATTTCCAAAGAGATCCATTTGCCTCAGTGGGAACGGGTGTTTCTCTTAACAGCATGTATTCATTAACAAGAAGTAGAGAAACTATCTTTGGAGAATATATCTTCAAATATCATCCTATTTATAAAGGCACTCCACTTCTATATAACAGAAATAATGTTAAAAGTATCGAAGGCGGAGATATCATGATTCTTAATTCTAAAACCGTGATTATCGGTTCTAGTCAAAGAACTACTCCTGTTGCGATTGAATCATTTGCAAAAAACTTATTCTTCAATCATGAAACTAGTTTTGAAAACATTATTGTCTTATCAATTCCTAAAGCTAGAACATTCATGCATTTAGACACCATATTCACTCAAGTAGATGTTAATAAGTTCACTATTCATAAAGAATGTTATGACCAATTAAATATCATTGAACTCCATAAAGGAGATAATGGCAAGTTAGCCACTAACCAATTTGATGGAGAATTAAAAGATATCCTTGAGAAATATATCGGTCAAAAAGTTGTTCTCATTCCTTGTGGAGGAGATGACAGTGTCTCCGCTGATAGAGAACAGTGGTCAGATGGCAGTAACACTATCGCTATCGCTCCAGGCAAAGTCATTGCCTACGAGAGAAATGACATCACCAATCAAATATTAAAAGATAACGGCATCACCGTATTTGAAATCCCTTCTAGCGAGCTTTCTAGAGGAAGAGGAGGACCAAGATGTATGTGTATGCCTTTAGAAAGAGAGGAATTATAATTTATGATTAAACAAGATCACTTACTCACATTACTCGATTATTCTCCTGAAGAGATTATCGAATTAATCGAATTATCTAAGAAACTCAAAGAGGAAAAGAAAAAAGGTATTCCTCATCGTCATCTAGAAGGCAAAAATGTTGTCCTTCTATTTGAAAAAGATTCCACTAGAACTAGATGCGCTTTTGAAGTAGCAGCAGCAGATTTAGGCATGAACGCTGTATATATTGGTTCAAGCGGATCACAAATGGGCAAAAAAGAATCTATCAAAGATACCGCTAGAGTGTTAGGCAGAATGTTTGACGGTATTGA
The DNA here is from genome assembly GCA_902803285.1 of uncultured Erysipelotrichaceae bacterium. Classification (GTDB taxonomy): domain Bacteria; phylum Bacillota_I; class Bacilli_A; order RFN20; family CAG-826; genus UBA2450. The sequence continues at coordinate 21,598 of CADCPC010000017.1, forward strand.
ATATCGTGGTTTTGCTCAAGAAACAGTTGAATGTTTAGCGAAATATTCTGGAGTTCCTGTATGGAATGGCTTAACCAATGAATATCATCCAACTCAAATGCTCGCAGATTTCTTAACTATCTTAGAACATAAAGGACACTTAAAAGGTATTAAGTTCGCTTATTTCGGTGATGGTAGATATAACATGGGTAATTCTTACTTAGTTACTTCCGCTAAACTTGGATTAGATTACCGTATGGTCGGACCAAAAGAGTTATGGCCAAATGAAGAACTTAGAAATAAGTGTTTAGCTATTGCTAAAGAGACAGGAGCTAAAATCACATTTACTGAAAATCCTATTGAAGGAGCAAAAGACTGTGACGTCATCGCTACTGATGTCTGGGTCTCAATGGGAGAAAGCGATGATGCTTGGGCAGAAAGAATTAAGTTATTAACTCCATACCAAGTTAACGAGAAGATTATGGGCTACGCTGATAAAAATGCAATCTTCCTCCACTGCTTACCTTCGTTCCATAACTTAGAAACTAAGATTGGTTTAGAAGTATACAAGAAGTTCGGACTAGACGGCTTAGAAGTTAACGAGACAGTCTTCGAAGGCCCTCAATCTGTAGTCTTTGATGAAGCAGAAAATAGACTTCACACTATTAAGGCAACAATGCTTGCCACAATGAAGCATTTCTATAAGTTATAATGACATATGAAAACATGGTTCGTCTTATTCAAAAGATGAAACCTTTGTCTATAACAAATATCAAGGATGTTAGTAGTTCTAACATAGATATTTATCGCATCTATTCAAAGGAAGGCGTATTCAACTTGCTATCGCTTAGTTGTAAGTCCTTACGCTTTTATATTAAAGGTGAGAATCAATTAGCATTAATTCCTTTTATACATGGTTCTTATTTGTATCATCGAAAACACTGGGTATTGACTGAGTGTTTTGATTTATTTTCAAGTTCGCCTATTAACGATAAAAACATATACAATCTAATTGATTCAATAATCAGTTTTCAAAACTACTACTGCAAAAATAAGTATGAAACGATAGCCAGGTCAACTACCGCTGCTTACCAAAGCAAAATTTTCCAATTTGCCTCAAAAGAAAAAAATGACATTCTAAGAAAAGCTTTATTTGCGTTATATAATCAGATTGAATACGTTCAAGAAGCAATTACCATCAACGACTTTTCTAGCAATAACTTCGCCGTTGATGCCAAAGGAAATATTAAAGTGTTTGATTTTCAATCATGCCAATTTTTGCCTTATCCGATAATGCTTTCTCGTATTATTACAAATTATCTTCCATGCCCACTATTGAATGGACAAATTATAGATATCAAACAAAAGAAAGTATCAGATTATTATTACGATCATTTTTTATCCAAAAAAGGTATTACAAAAGTAGAATTCGATAAGACTTTGGAATTATTTATTTTTTATGATTACTATTTTCATTTTAAAAAGCACAGCCCTTCAGCTAACATTAGAAAGTTTCTACTTAATCAATTAGCAGAATCGGCAAAGAATATAATTTAAAAGCGTCTTGCTCTAATGAACTGAACCCCATTTAGTTCACAAGAAAAGAAAAAGCCTTCTATCGTATAATTGCGGTAGGAGGTTTTCTTTATGGCAAATATTTTTAATTTGAAATAATTAATGCCGGCTATTATATGGTAAGTTATAAATAAAATATAATAATTTTATTTTTGTTCAACTGTATTAATATCCCCAGCTTTAGTCAATGCAAATTTACTTATTACTGGACCAACCAATTCATAAATTAGGGTAGAAGTTAATACTACCGCTAGTAATAAAGCACCTAGAGAGCTTGTTTCTGGATTAGTAGATAATTCCGCATTAGCAGTTGTTGCTAGACCAATTGCTACACCAGCCTGAGGAATCAATGTTAAACCTAAATACTTTCTTACCTGAGGTTCGCTCTTAGTTATTGCAGCGCCAGTAAAAGCCCCAAGATATTTACCAGCTACTCTGAAGATAATATAAACAAGAGAAACAACCAATATTAATAATCCTTGTGAATTAAAGAAGATAGATAAATCTAATGAGGCTCCAGATATAACGAAGAACATCATGTAGATAGGACCAGTAAATCGATCAAGAAGATCAAGTGTCTTACCACTATCTTTGGCCATATTCGTATATATTGCCCCACTCATCATGCAGATTAACAAAGCAGATAATGAAAATTGACCCAATTGAGTTATTTTGAATAATTCACATAATCCTACCGCTAAAAAGACAGTGATGATGCAAAGGATGAGCCTGTTATTACGAGATTTAAATAATTTATTAGCAAAAGATATGATAAAACCAATCACTGCACCGAAGCCTAAAGACATCACTATTTCAATGAGAGGTTTAGCAAGCATATCATAGTAAGATATCTCGCTTCCTACATGTGCTAGCCCTTTAGCGAGTTGAAATAAGATAGCAAATAAGATTAATGCAACCGCATCATCTAGAGCAACAACAGGAAGTAGAGTATCTACTAATTTTCCTTTTGCGTTATATTGCTTAATGATCATAAGTGTAGCAGCAGGAGCGGTCGCACTAGCAATGGCCCCCAAAGTTAACACGATAGGCCAAGTTACGATATCAGGAATAATAAAATGGGTGACTAATAGGGCAGCTATCACTATCACACTACCGCCAAGAGCCTCCAATATAGTGATAACTAATATTCTCTTACCAACACTTTGTAATGATGACTTATGAAAAGAGGTACCAATTGAAAAAGCAATAAAGCCTAAAGCGATGTTACTAACCCAACCAATTTGATTGATATATTTGTAGATAATGCCTTCTTTTATGCCTTCGTATGTAAAATTATTGAACAATACACCAAAAACAAAAGGGCCCATAATGATACCGGTAATAATAAAGCCAGTAACATTAGGAAGCTTAATTAGCTTCATTAATCTAGTGGATAATAAAGCCACCACTAAAAGAATTGCAATATAAATATAAATAGGGAAAGACATAATTAATCAGAACCTTCGTAATCAGTTAGGGTTGTTGAATACATAAATCCCTTAATATCTTTAAAGTTATTCGTGTGTTCTCTAATTGCCTTTTTGATTTCTTCAATAGTTTGTTCATCCCACACAAAGATACACAATATGCTTTCGGAAACATCCATATCTTCAATATGTCTAATATTTAGAAAGTGTTGTTCTTCAGGTTGAAACTCTAAGGCGTGTCTTAAGGAATTAGAACCAATAATCGTGCCGTTATATCCACGATATTTTAATTCTTCAAGAGTGTCATAAGCTTGTTGTGTGTTTTTTAATACCACATATAACGCTTTTTTCATATTTATCATCTCCGCAATAAATACTACTCTTATTAATTTTGCTTATCTATAAAAATATATTATTTTTCTCGCAATATGGGCAAGTATCGTGCAATAAGAGATAGCTTCGAGCAATAAGAGAAAAGCGTTTTCTTGATTTTAATCAAAAAATAGCCATTTTGAGCTTTTCCCAAAACAGCTAAATTCCTAAAAAGTTAGATTATATCTAAAGAAAAAGGACTGACACGATTGTATCAATCCTATTTAACTAAGTTGAACTATTTTAATGATTTTGCGACTTCATCAACATCATAATAGTTTCCATAAAAGGAAATTTCTGGAGAAGCGCCTTCTTCATATCCATAGAATTGTTTTTCTTCACTGTTATAGAAACCTAAATGGTAATTAGAAGAATAAGTAACATAGGAGTTATAAGGTAATTGGCTTCCTCCAACAATGCATTCTCCTCCACCGGTTTTTGAACCGACAACTTTTGCTAAACCAAAATTACTCGCATAAGCTGGAAAAGCATTACCGCAAGAGAATGAATAGGAAGAAGTTAAAATATAGAATATAAAGTCATTACCAAAGGTAACATCTTTTTCATCGATTTTACCATCGAGGTTGACATCCACTTTTGCGGACATTTTTCCAATCGCATTGTTCTCACCACTTCTAAAGAAGATTGATGCAGAATTGTCTTTACTTAATAAGCATAATAATTTGACGAGTTGACCAAGATATCCTCCGCCGTTAACTGTATCATCAATAACAACCTTTTCAACTCCACCTTTTGCTTTGATTTCTTTTAATTTGTTTAAGAAATATAAATAAGTGTCACTATCATTGATGTCGCTTGGTTTGCCTTCTGTAGGATCATAATTAACCGCTGCAAATTCATCAAAGCTGAAATATGCGACTTTACCATCACTATTATATCTAACATCCTTTTCGGTTTTACCTTCTTTTTCAAGTTGAGCGGTTCTTCTTGCTTTAAGCATTCTTTGTAACGCTGCTCTATCAAGAGATAAAGTTTGAACATAAGAAATACCTAATGCTGTTCCTTCTCCAGCACAACTAGAGCCAGTAAATCCAGTGTGACCATCATTTAAGATACTTGTAGCATATGAATATGCTCTTGCTCTAACTCTACCGTCAGGGTTAAGCATATCATCTGCGTATTTGGTGTTATTTAAAAACGCCGCAATAGATTTATAGCCGATTGTCTCGCCCAATCCATAATAGTTATCCATGACATAATAGAAAGCATCTCTTGAATAAGAAGCTAAGTAACGAGGCATTACAACTTGTTTAATTTTGTAATCGCTCTCGACTTGTTGTCCGAATTTTTCTAAATACATATCGTTAGCGAACGAATACACACTTCTAAGAGTATCAATGCCTTCTTTATTTTTAATGGATAAGGCAACATTGGTGTATTGCTTGGTGTCCGCAACTTCATAAATACTTTTAAGTTCACCTAAATACCAGAATGAACGTCCAGTTTCTCTAGAAATTTGTAAATCTAATAATGAAAAAGGAAAATAATTATGACCATTATATGTAAAGGTTTTGAAGTTGGTGTTTTCCCAACTATAGACAAAATCTAATTCTGCCCCGACAATATAACCCTCTTCCGCTTTAATGTAATCATTAACTGAGTTCTTTAAGTTATGGGCCGGTTTGATTTCGCTTTCAACTGATCCTGCTGATCTCGTTACTTTTTTATTTGAACAATCAAACATAATCGACAATAATTGTTTATCGCCTTTTTTAACAACAAAAGTCGAACTTTTGTCTTCTTCTTTTGATGTAGCGACTGTTCCATCTTTAAAGTCTTTAGACAATAAAGAAACATATGTATCTAAAGTTACATATGGTAATTCATCTTCATCATTTAAATAAACAAAATCAAATTGAGTGCTTGATTTATAGTCGCTCCATTTTCCTTCGAAGGTCAATTCACGAGGATCTTCGGTTAAATATGGACATGTTGAAATATTGTAATGATCAACTTTGACTTCGTGAACATCTAATTTTTCTCCTGGATCAACAGGTGCGCTTGGAGTGCCGCAACTAGTTAATAAACCAGTAATAGCGATCGCTAATACAAAATTATATTTTTTCATAAATATATTCTCCTTGTTTTTTATATTAACATGATATTTGTCACATAAGTGCCACAAAAATAAAAAAGACTGACACTTTTGTATCAATCCTATTTAACTAAATTGGTGAGGCGTTAAGGAGCGAATACGCTACTTTTTGGCTATAATTCTAGTATAAGACGCAAATATTCAACTGTCTTTTTTGCATTATGCTCGATATTCAAATACCATATACAATATAAATGATTATCTAATTTTATTAGATAATAACGTTCATCTTCCAATTAAATATTCAAAGCTGTTAAATGATGATTAGTTAAGAATTATGGTACCAAGTTTTTTGAATAAAGTATGACGATTATGAATTTATGCGATTCCCACCAAAAAAGGCGATTCCCACATGGTTTTCGCCTATTTTTAGTCTATTTCAGTGGTTTTCAGTAAATTCCCACATTAATTTAATAAAGATACGGTATTAATTCCAGTTTTATTTATATTCTGGAAGTTTTAAATAGTAGTTGAAGATATCGTTGCATAAAAAAGCGTCAATTATAACACCCAAAGGCATATAAAGAGCATTTGTTGACTTATTTAACTTATTGATATCTAAACGGAAATGATAAGTTACTCCTGGCGCACCTTCATATGAAGGTACTAATGATTCAGATAATTTACCAAAACTATCCATGGCATTGTAATCTTCATTTTTCAAAAACAAGTTGAAATGTTTGACTAATATTTCCGCCTCTTTTTTATTGTCCCAAAACAATGGATCTAACCTTTTTCCGATAGTAATGTCCACTCTATTAAAACACTTTTGCATTTGCGAATACTGAAGCATTTCCACATCTTCGCTTTTATCAATTGTCCAAGCATAGTCAAAATGATAACAGATTGCACCATTAATAATGGCAACAGCAGAGCAATGATAAACACCATTTACTCTATCAAAATAAAACTTATCTTTTCTAAAATCATGTACACCGCTTGTTTCATGAGCTCCAGCAATCATACAAGCATGCCTTATCCACTCATCCATGTACTGATAAATTACTCGTTCGTCCATATTTTGATTATACATTCAACAAATGTAATAATCACCAAAATTATCCATTTAGAATTATAAAAATTAAAAATAGCGGGTTTCCCCCACACGCTTCCCACATAATACCCACTCAAACATTTAGATGAGGGAATATACTTTTATCATTGAATTCTTATCGTATCACGTAGACTAAATTGATTTTCGAATCTCTTGCGGTAATAAAAAACTCGCTTTTCCGTTTTTTACTGACAAATCAGTAATTTTGGTAGCGAGTATCTTACAGCGTGGTGAAGCGTAAGGGGCTGTATACGCTACTTTTTGATTGTAATTCTAGTCATAAATAGATGTTTTTGCCGTTTTAAATTCTAGTATTCTTAATATCTCAGTAGCGGTCTCATATAGCACTGATTATCAAATAAATTAGATATTATCTATGATTTTCCAATATAAAACGTCCAGTTTATAAATGCTGAACGTTCATGTTTTTTAGTTTTGTTTTTCTATCTAAATGATG
>CADCPC010000018.1 GCA_902803285.1 uncultured Erysipelotrichaceae bacterium
AAATCTCTAGTTTTTATAAAAGCAAAGCTTTTTGCTTCTTTTTGTCGTATATTTTTATAAAAATTTATAAGATAATAGTTGTATGAGTAGAAAAGAAAGCTGGAAGACGTTCGGTAAGAACACCGGTAACGCATTTAAAAACTTCGGTAAGGCGATGGCGACAACGATGAAAGTTGCCTTCACTGATGAGAAAAATGATGTCGAAGAAAACGGTCAATCTAAGCTAAGAAATGCTTGGAGCAAAACTGGTAAAGGTTTTGGTGAAGCAGGTAAATCACTTGGAGGCGCTGCTAAGACGACCGTTAAGGGCGACAAAGAAAAAGAAGATAAAGAAGTTATCGATGTTGATAGCGAAATGAAAAAAGAAGGTTAATTCTTCTTTTCTCTATTAAGACTAATTATTCCTAGGATCGCTCCGACAGAAGTTAATTCCGTTCCACTTAGGAAACCAAAGACTATTGTGGTTATCAATAGTTTTTTGTTTGGATTATTTAGACATTTGAAGCCTAGGATTCCGTTAACAACTGCAAATGCAGTTAGAACAAGGAAAATGACGCAGGTTGAAATAGAGAAACTTAGCCAAAGAGTCACTGCAACATCTGGTGAAACGTTGCTGGAGATTTCTCCACTACTAACTCCATCTCTAATCACATCCACAAAGAATGGAAGAGAAAGGATTAAGAATGTTACTCCACATAATAGGAATATACCTGCTAAGACGAGTGACACTATCGCGCCAACTCTAAGAAATATACGTGATGTTCTTTTCATAAAATTACCTCATCTTAATTATAACACTTTTACAAATATAGCATTAATGCTAACTTACTTAATCATCACTTCTAAAATCCTGCAATGCTTTTAATTGATTATTCATTTCTTTTTGTAATTCTTCTTCCTTTGGAAGATATAGCATATATTTAGAGGCATATATCTGCTTGTTATCAAGTGGAAGAGTGTATTTCACTAGCATATCGCTTTTATCCGCACTTAAGATGATGCCTATTGGAGGGTTATCTCCAGGTTCCATCATTTCTCTTGTGTAATAATTAACATACATCTGCATTTGACCGATATCTTGATGAGTCAAATCTCCACGTTTCAAATCTATTAAAACAAAACATTTGAGTTTGTAATTATACAAAACAAGATCAACATAGAAATTTCTACCATCCATATCGAATCTTCTTTGCCTTGCTACAAAAGCAAAACCACTTCCTAGTTCAAGAAGGAATTCGTTAAGATGTGTAATCAAAGCTTGTTCTAAATCTTTTTCATAAAATGAAGAATCTGGTTTAAGCCCTACAAAATCTAGGACATATGGATCTTTAATTATATCTTTTGGATCGATGACTTCTTTTTTAACGGTGTCATCCACCACATCGTGATTACCTTTACTTAAAAGATATCGTTGGTAGGAGAAGGTATGAATCGCCCTTTCTAACTGACGTGTGCTCCAATTGTCTTCGACGGCTTTTTTGATATAAAAATCACGAGCTTTTTCATTATCTAAACTTATTATAAGTTTATAATGCGTCCAAGTCAATTGGCCACGCAGTGCGTGGCTTTTTTGAAATGTGAGAAAAAACTGTCTCATATATTTTAGGTTTGAAATGGTAAAACCTTTGCCAAAATCTTTGGTTAATTGAATCGAAAGTTCTTTAATCAACCTATCACCATATTTAGCACGTTCTAGACCACCTTGCTTTTCCACAATCATCTTACCAATTTGCCAGTAGGTAAGAACCATTTCATTTTGGATGTTTCGGTAAACTCTTTTTCTAGCTTGTTCTAGTACTTCTTTTACTGACTTGTAAAACTCTTGATCAATATAATTACATTTTTCTAATTCGTTCATAATTTATTTCCTTTCTAATACTTCTGCATTGGTTCAATTCACTACACACTGTGTCGTATTTTGTAAACATATTATTTTTATCTCATATCTAGTCTTTCTTGATATCTAATCAATAATTTGATTAAATAATCTCACTAGCATGGATGCTAGGCTGTCTGCGGTTGCGCTTGGTTCGTTTATGAATATCGTCGCAGTAATACGTGGACTTTTTTTATTTATCTATTGATTAATAACATCTATATTGCTTTAATATATTTGGTCGATTTCAGAGAGCCATTGGGTATCTCGTGCCAAAGGACGAAAGTCTGCAGAATCGACTTTTTATTTTGTCTATTGACAAATATCATTCTCTTTGTTTAAATAATCTCGCTTGCAATTATGCAGGAGCCGTCGTGGAGCCTTAGTCGCTTGACGGCATTTTTTTATAATTATTTTTTGCTCTTCTAGTTAGTTTTGGTCTTCTTTGTTTAATCTCTTCAAAAGTTTTACTATCGTCTTGATTTAATGACATGCCATCTAGAGGTCTACTGCCATAATCACTTCTTTTTCCTTCATAAGGTCGTTTGTGAACATATTTGGTTTTCTTTCCATCGATTGGTTTTATTAATATAGAATCTTTTGTTTTGGTGGTACCAAACTTTAAAGAAGTGTATGTTTTCTTCTCACTATTTTTCTTATAAACAAAAGAAGTGTGTCGACCACCTCCATATAGGTGATAAAAATTGTTGAGTTGAATTTTTGATTTTGATTTAGACATATAGTTACATCCTTTCACTAACTATATACTGATGAATTTTGAAAAAAGTTTGAAAATTCTTTAAATTTTTAAAAAATCCTCTATTAAAGGACATATCTATATATTTATTTATATATAAAGAAAAAGGACCTTAAGATCTAAAATCCTAAAGTCCTTATATTAAATATTAATATCTTGGATTAGATATTTTCTTTACGTTTACGTAAGAAGAAATATCCTCCAATAGCGGTTAATGAGATAACTGATGTAATCACAACAATTGAAATTACATTGAAATCAGATTTGCTACCAATGATACTGATTGGATTGATATTGACTGAACGGCCAACTGGTCTAACCGTGCTCATAAAGGCGGTCATTTCATATGAAGAAACACATTTTTCATATGTTGCCATCGCACGTTCAAGACAATAACTGTAATCACTATCAGTGTTTTCGGTCCATTGAGCTGTAGCATACTTGATTAAATTCTTCGCGTATGCTTCTTCAGTTGAACCTAAAGCAGCAGCTTCGCTTGTGAATGTATTCCAAGCAGTTGTGGCTGTCGACCAAGCAGAACTCATATTGGTTGTGCAACCAGCAGTCGTATCCATTGCAGCATTAAATGTCTTTGCGAATTTAACAACAGCTTTTTGCGCAGCTTCGTGTCCTGAGGCATTGGCAATATTGTGTGAACCAGAAACAGTGTTTACAACAATCTCTTTGATGTAAATGGCTTTAGAGGAACTATTGACATAGTCAATCGAAATTGTTCCAGATTTACCACCTAAATCAAATGTATAAGGAGTATTTGTTGCTGTAATTGTTTGAGCATCGCCATAGGTTGTACCACCGACGCTTACCTGAATTGTTGCATCAATGTCTTTTGCACCTGATGTATAAACAGTAACAGAAGCGATTGTTCCGCTAAAGGCAGATGATGATAGTGTTAAGTCACTATATGGGTGAGAACCAGAACCAAATTGTTGTCCTTTAGTTGCATCGTAGCCAAAATATTGAGTACCATCATCTGTTCCAGACATAGTCCATTCTTTATCATCGAGAGTTGCACTACCGGCAGCACTCCAAGCTTTTGCAGTGAATGTATAATCCCATGCACTTATATCGCTTGCATTAACAGCTTGTAATGTTTGTGTAACATCAACAGTCGAAGTTGTTGGTGAAGTATATCCGGCATATTCAATGCTGAGCACTTTACCATCATCTGTAGCATCCCAAGTGTGTGGAAGAGTAATTGTACTTCCACCTAATTTAAGGGTGTATTCTCCGTAAAGGAGGCTACCATAGTCTCCGCTAGCCATGGTGTAATGAACATTCCATGAACTTGCATCAGAGACAGTTGTGGATGCACCACTATAAACTTTTATTGTTGGAGCAGACCATGTTAATGCTGTAACTGAATCATCACTAACAGTAACAGTGATGGAATCTAAAGTAGAACCACCATCGTAGGAGATGGATAATGTAGCACTACCAGCGGATACAAATGTAATGGCAACGCTTCCTTCACCAGCCGAAGCGGTGATTGCTCCAACAGTAACAGAAGCATTACTTGATGAAACGGCAATTTTACTTGTGTCATCTATGTTTCCGTAAGTAAAGGCAACAGATGCGCCTTTGCCAACATAGCCAGAAACGGATGCAGGGATAAATTCAGCAGTTGGATCACCTGTAACAGTAACTACTAATTCGTCATATTTACTGTTATCAGCAGTTGAACGACATCTTAAGGTAATGGTACCTTCGGTTTGACCAGAAGTTAATGTTGTTCCATTCCAAGTATAATCATCGCTGACAGTGTTAGCAGAGACAACCCATTCGGTTGTTTTAACAGCATCAGCTGGTAAAACGGTTGGAGTAATACCTGAAATAGAATAGTCTTCTTCAAGACCAACTTCAGCAGCGTGTGTTTCAATAGAAACACTGCTTACTGGAGCATTTGAAACGGTAATTGAATAAGAGGCGGTTTTTGTAATGCCACCTTCGGTGTATTTGGCATAGATGGTGTGACCATCGTGAGCAGCATGTGTCATGGTTACACCAGACATATTTGTTCCACTAGAAGAATCTAAATGGAATGTTGTGCTGCTTGTGACGTTTGCATCACTTGCAATTGTGTAACTTGCAGTTACAGTACCACCGAATGAGAATGTATCACCACTAGCAAATGAAGTCTTATAATCACCTGAAAGAGCGATTGAACTTAACTCATTTTGAGGTGGGATGTAAGCAAACATATAACATGCAATAACAGATGAAGATGTTCCTCCATAGTTTCTTAAGTCCCCGGTCGAAGTGTTGTAATACAAATAACGACTAGAACGGGAATTACTTGCAATAATAACTTTTCCATCAGTCAAACTGATTGAAAATTTAGTATCCGCACTACTAGAATCTGTAAAACTGTCGTTACCATTTGATGTTCCTGTGAATTGTAAATAATTACCAGAGGCATCAACAATTTCCCAAGCACCAGCAGAGCCTTTTAAAGTATAAATATCCGCTTCTGTGGTAACTAACGTACTACCAGATGAAGTTCCGTTTGAAATTGTTGTAGCGGCTGTAACAGCATTCATTTTAATATGACCACTATTCAAATCCTTATCGATTCGATAAGTCGAAGAAGCATAGCCAACAAGAACGAATTTTGTGCCATCAGCAAGCTTGCTAACATCTGTAACAATTGTGTATGTTGTTACTTCTTGATAGACAGCTGTAACTGTTGTGGCTCCACTAATAGTAACTGAAGCACCTTCAGCGTATTCAACACCTCCAACACTCCATTTCTTAAATGAATAACCACTTGAAGCAGTAAATCCAGCTGTAGCAAATGTTGCTAATGTATATGAGCCGGCATAAACATTATTAACAACATAGTCATCACCAGTTCCGTGATCACCGTGAACATATGTAATAGTGTATTTGCTATCTTCGACACAGCTTGTTGAAACAACAACATCGCCAGTAACTTCGAGAATTTGAATTCTGCCAGTTTCGTTGTCGTAATCGTAATCCGTTCCCGGAGTCAAAGTACTTCCACCCATGGTCAGTGTAATAGAAGTAGGTAAATGATAATGAGTATCTGGGACTAAATAAGTATCCAAAGGATCACCTTCAACAACGCTCGAAGTGTTTGAAAGGTTACCATGTAAGCCAGTGTAACTGACTGAGTAATAGGTTTTGCTATCATCAAGTACTGTAACGGTCAAGTACGCTTGAACGGATGTTTCTGTATTACCCTTAAGGGTCAAAACTTCATAACCAGCATCGCCTTTACTTGTCACAGTGAACGACCCTGAACCACTTGAACAAGTGACTTGGGATGTACTTCTTGTAACTAATCCAGATGTTCCACCGGTTGATGTGATATTGACCTTTTGGTCGGTAGCATTTGATGGTGTCAAACCTACGTTAATTGTATGGGCCGTAGAATCACTAGCATTAAACTCAATGCTATATGCTGGAGCACTAGATGTGTCAACGCCAGTCCCGGATAAAGCGATTCCAGTTAATTTTGTAGATGCTGGAGTAGCAGCAAACAATTGAGCATCGGCACCAGTGGCAGACGTATATGGTCTAAAACCACCAGAGGAGTTGTATTGCAAAGTGCCAACCGTACTATTGCCAACAGCATTCGAAATCGAAGTGGTCTTTTTACCAGTCATGAACTTGAATGTTGTACCAGTTGAACCCCAAGCAATCTTCTTGGCTGCTGAGCAATATATTTGTTTAGTAGAATCATCCATATCTTGTAACGTGAATGAAGTACTAGATCCAACAGCTTTGAGAATAAAATAATTAGATGCAGTTGTGGTTGTTTGAGCCCAGTTACTTGCAATACTACCAGTAAAACCATTCGTACCTTGTTTTAAAACATAGAGGCCGTTATTTGTGATTGTGGTAGCGGCCGTTGAACTAATAGTATAAGCAGTTCCGGCGGTTGTAGCTTCAGCAGTCTTAGCTTCATTTCCACTTGCAACAGCAACACCTACGCCTACAGCCATTGTCGCACCTAAAGCAAGTGCGGCAATTTTTGTAAATAATTTGTTCATAATTTGTTTTCTCCTTTCTTTTAACCTCCGGACTTGAAACGAAATTATCCGTGAGGTTTTATGAACAATTTCTTTTAGCGAACCAAAATCCTATTTGATAGGGTTACGCTAAAAATGTTCGTCGATTCGTTAATGAGATACGCCTCTTTTTAGGCAACTATTAACTACGTCGACCTCTCATTAAGGAGAAAACTTATTTGAGAGCAATGTGCACCGTTGTTCTTTAACTTCGTTTTTCTTCTTAACAAGCTTGAGATTTGAAGGATTATTCTCACGTTGACCAGACGTTCAAATTCTCCCCTTATCTCGCTTTATATTCTATAAAGAAGAAGAAGAAGAAGAAGCAAGCACTCACGATGGTAGAGTGCTAAATAATATTATAGATAATATTATATTTTTTTCTTTTTCTTTCTTCTTTGCCTCTATTTTCTCTTATGAGCCCCCTACAAGTTGTCAAGAGAAAAGATGAAGATTTTCCATATTGAAAAATCCCTATGCGATGTATAGATGTGACGCTTAGGTGAGAGGGTTATATTGCCTATATATGTCTAGGAACAAAGATACGGTTATTGCTTGCTATAAACTTGATGGAACTTTGGTGAGAACTTATCCCACTGCTATTTCAGCATCAAGAGCAAAACATGTCTATAAACGAACAATAGATAGGGCTACTAGAGGAGATGTTTTAACTATCAAGAATCTCCTTTGGAGAAGGGTAGATAAAAACAACGTTCCATCTAAGATAGAACCTCTTGAAGTTAGAAAGATATCTCCTGAGCCAAAAAGAGTAGCGAAGGTTAGTGAAGATGGAAAGATATTAGAGATATATCCTTCGTTAGTGAAAGCTGCTAAAGAAAATAAAATCGATCCCCACACCTTAAGAGATCGATTAAATGGAAAATATTCATCAAAGAATAAGACAAAATTCATCTATATAGAAAAGGACTCCTAGGGATAACCCAGAAGTCCTTATTTTATTAAACTATAATCTATTGATTATTGATTAATTTTGTTCTCTTCTTTTTCTAAGGAAGAAGTAACCACCAATACATGTAATTGAAATCACTGATACAATTACAATTATTGCCACGGCATTTGTACTTCCGACAATATTGATCAAAGGACTAATACGAGCAGCAGCTAAAATAGATGAACTATTTAAAGACTCACCATTGGCTGCAGCCCAAGCGCTTAATCTAGCCCATTCAGCCGCATATGCACTATTAGAAGATAATAACGATCTTTGGTGTGCATTTAATTGATTGAAATGGTACTTAGCACCGGTTTCAGTATTCTTACCGTAGTAGTTGTGCTCTTCGTCTTTACACCAACCTTCTGAGGTTGTGTAATCGGACATATGAAGATATGTATCGATATAGACTTCAAGGCCTAAACAATCGGCAGATTTACCAATATCATTTAAACCACCAGAAGTAATAACAACTTTTTGAACATAAACACGCTTCTTACTAGCTGTTGTTGACATTGCAACAGAAGAAACTGGATCGTCAAATGTGAATTCAAAACTTTCAAATTCATCGGCAGAAATAGTACCTGTATTGTCAGTGCCAACATTTAATGTTGCACTATCGCTTCCGTAGCTCTTAACCCAAACTTCAATTTTTGAAATGAGATTTGTTGAAGATGTTACAGTTAATGTACCAGTTGCACTACCCGAGCC
>CADCPC010000019.1 GCA_902803285.1 uncultured Erysipelotrichaceae bacterium
ATGCAAAGCTTACTTGATGAATTCAATACCCTAACTAATAGTACTATTAATTTCACAATTACAACTTTTGAAGAAGATAATGGTACTGCAGGATATGGTAAAGCAGATTCCATGCCAGCAGTTTTCCCATATGCTTCTGACCAAACTTTAACATTATTCCAATTCGGTGCTCTCAGCCCATTAGATAAAGCTGATTACACTTGGATTAAAACTGAAATGGGCGATGATGCTTATAAGGCAGCAAGACTTAAATCAGTTGTTGGCTTCCCATTTGCTGCTGACAATGGTGTTGTTATGTTCTATAACAAGAGCTTTGTTTCTGATCCATCGCAAATCGATACAGTTGATAAGTTATTTGATTTAGCAGATGAAAAGGGCTTGGAAGTTAACTACGCAATTGGTAATGCGTTCTATGCCGCTGGTGCTCTTATGACTTATGCTCATGGTGAATCCTTATATACACTCACCCCTAACAATACAAGCTATACTTCTGTCGCAAACTTCAATAGTGATGCAGGCTTAGAGGGTGCTAAATTAGTCAAAAAAATCACATTAGAAGACGCTATTAGAAATGCTTCAGGTGCTCCACGTAAAGACGTTATGGTCACAATTACTGATGTTTCTAAAGTTCAAAGTTTCAAAGATCAACTTGGTAGCGATTACGCAGTCGCACCTCTACCATTTGTTGATGATGCACACACAGCAAGACTTGGCTCTTACTTAGGATATAAGTTCTTAGGTGTTAACAACACATTAAGCGAGTCTGACAAGACCATGGCTTCTGCAGTTGCAAAATTCTTATGTAGTGAATACGTTCAAGCAAAACGTTTTGATAATTTCTATACAAGACCAACCCTTCTTTCCTTAGAGCAAGAAGGATATGCTTCAAGCGAACCACACGTAGCAGCTCTTTCAGAGCAATCCAAGAATGGTGGCACCATTCCTCTAACAGCAGTTTCATCAGAATTATGGAGCCAATCTGCTTCAGCAGTTACAAGTATTGTTGATTTATCACCAACTGCTTCTGATGAAGAATATAAATCAATTCTCGATGTTCTCGATGCACAATTAACAAAAGTTGATTAATTATGACAACAATTAAATATTTGTCTTTATCTAAACCTGAGCGTTTCCTAGTTAAGTTCCTTGATTTTTTCAAGAACTTTGGAAAAGGTTTTGTCAACTTCTTTAAAGGGCTTCCTTCCAAATTCATGAAGCTTTGGAACAAGATCTGTACTCCTTTCCGCGTCATTGGTGATGCATGGAGAAAAGGCTCTTGGGGTGTTAGAACCAACTTCTTAGTATTTGGTTTCTATCAACTCACACATCATGAAATCGTTCGTGGTGTCCTTTATCTACTTTATGAAATTGTATTTATATTATTTATGATTATGACTGGAGGACCATACTTAGCAAAGCTTGGTTCTTTAGGTACATTCTCTACTGATTCTGCTTACGCTGCTAACCCTTATGGTGGAAGCCCTGTTCTAGTTCAAGGCGGGGATAAATCCTTCACCATCCTCTTATACTCAATTGCAACATTTATCTTAATGATAATCTTTGTTGCGTTATGGTATTTCTCTATTAGAGATGCCAAATCATTACAAGATAATAATTATGTTGGTAAATTCTCCAAAGATAGCCAATTCTTTGATGATATGCTCAATAAGAAATATCACACCTTGCTTCTTGCTGTACCACTTGTTGGTTTAGTGGGATTTACTGTGATTCCTGTTGTATTCATGATTATTACTTCATTCACTAACTATAACTCCATCCAAGTTAACTTATTCGACTGGGTTGAATTTGATAACTATGCGGGGTTATTTGCTAGTAAAGCGACTGGTTCTTCCATCGGTATTGGCCAAATTTTCCTTAAGGTCTTGGCCTGGACTCTTTTATGGGCTTTAATCGCAACATTCACTAACTATTTCTTG
Source organism: uncultured Erysipelotrichaceae bacterium (assembly GCA_902803285.1). Lineage (GTDB taxonomy): Bacteria > Bacillota_I > Bacilli_A > RFN20 > CAG-826 > UBA2450. The sequence continues at coordinate 1,938 of CADCPC010000019.1, forward strand.
GGTATGGTTGTTGCCTTATTAATTAACAAGAAAGGCATTAAACTTAAGAAATTATGGAGAACAGTCTTAATCTTAACAATCGCTGTTCCTCAATTCGTTTCTCTCTTGTTAATCAACCAAATGCTTTCTGGTAGTGGCATTCTTTCTAACTTATTTAGACAATGGGGTTGGATTGGTGCTGGTAAAGAAACATTTGATAACGTTTTATTAGCAAGAATTATCATTATTATCGTTAATATGTGGGTCGGTGTTCCTTACACCATGCTCATCTGTTCTGGTATTCTTATGAATATTCCGGAAGATTTATATGAATCAGCACGTATCGATGGTGCTTCTCCATTCAAGATGTTCTCAAGCATCACCTTACCTTACATGCTGTTTATCACCGGGCCATATTTGTTATCTCAATTCATTGGTAATATTAATAACTTCAATATCATTTATCTCTTATCTCAAGGTAAACCAAGCTTAGGTGTTTTAAACCTTGGATATGGTGATGTTGGTGAAACTGACTTATTGATTACCTGGATTTATAAGATGTCCATGGAAGGACAAGTTAAGAACTATGCAGTTGCATGTGCGCTAGGCGTTTTAGTCTTCATTATCATCGCTGTGTTCTCGTTAATCTTCTATGGTCGCAGTGGTTCTGTTAAGAATGAGGAGGACTTCCAATAATGGCTGAGAAACATTACGCGAGTAAGAGAGCCGCGGAAAAAGCACAACGCGTCCTCATTTATACAATTCTTACAGTTATTTCTGTAATCTGGATTTTCCCATTCTTCTATTTGATTCTTCAATCATTTGCGAAATTCCCAGATCCAAAGAGCATTTTCCCTACAGAATGGACAATGCAAAATTATGCGAATCTATTCACAGATACAGCGACTCCATTCTTTAGATGGTGGCTCAACACCTTTATCATTGCTTTGTTTACCTCTGTTTTACAAACAGTATTAGTCTTAATGACTTCATATGCATTATCAAGACTTAGATTCAATGGCAGACAAGCATTGATGAAATTAATCCTTATCTTAGGTATGTTCCCTGGATTCTTAGGCATGTTAGTTGTCTATTACATTCTTGAACTTCTTAAGATTAATACTTCTATTTATTCATTAATTATCGTCTACGTTGCTAGTAGTGCGATGAGTTATTACGTGGCAAAAGGATTCTTTGATACAGTTCCTAAATCTCTTGATGAGGCCGTCATGATTGATGGTGGCACTAAGAACACAGTTTTCTGGAGAATCATCTTACCACTTTCAAAACCAATTATTATTTATACAATCCTCGTTTCCTTCACAGGACCATGGGGTGACTTTATGTTTGGTAAATACATTGTTCAAACCGCAAACTTACAACCTGAGGGTTATACAGTCGCAGTTGGTTTACAAGGATTAATCGGACAAGATTCATTCTATGGCACATTCTGTGCTGGAGCGGTGATGGTGTCAATTCCAATTACTGCGCTATTCTTCTGGCTGCAACGTTACTACGTTGAAGGTATTGCTGGTGGCGCAGTTAAAGGATAAGGAGGAAGAACTATGGCTTCACTAAAATTAGAACACATTTATAAGGTCTATCCTAATGGCCATAAAGCTGTTAGCGACTTTAATATGGAAATCGAAGATGGCGAATTTATCGTCTTCGTCGGTCCATCAGGTTGTGGTAAATCAACAACCTTGAGAATGATTGCGGGATTAGAAGAAATCTCTTCTGGCGAACTTTATATCGGCGATACTCTTGTTAACGATATGCAACCAAAAGATAGAGATATCGCTATGGTCTTCCAAAACTACGCTCTTTATCCTCACATGACCGTTTATGAAAATATGGCGTTTGGTCTTACATTAAGAAAAGTTCCTAGAACAGAAATCCACGAAAAAGTTATGTGGGCTGCTGATGTTCTTGGCTTAAAAGATTATCTTGATAGAAAACCAAAAGCAATGTCTGGTGGTCAAAGACAACGTGTTTCCTTGGGACGTGCTATCTTACGTAACCCTAAGGTTATGCTTCTTGACGAACCATTATCTAACCTTGATGCGAAATTAAGAGGTCAAATGAGAAGCATGATCTCTAAACTCCATCAAAATTTAAAAACTACATTTATTTATGTTACTCACGACCAAGTCGAAGCTATGACTCTTGGTACTAGAGTAGTGGTTATGAAATTAGGTAGAGTCCAACAAATTGATGCTCCACAAAATTTATATGACCACCCAATCAATAAATTCGTCGCAGGATTTATTGGTACTCCACAAATGAATTTCTTTAACGTTACTTTGAAAGAAGAAAAAGATAACGTTGAAATTAGATGGAGCGATTGTGAACAACCTGCATTAAAAGTATCTCATGACGCTTTATTAAAAGCAGAAAAGAAATATCTACAAGGCGATAAACCAGTTTGCTTAGGTTTCAGATGCGAAGCAGTTTCTGCGGAAGAAGAAGAGCTTAAGAAAGGTGATAACATTGTTAATGTTACAATTTCTCACTTTGAAGAACTCGGTAATGAAACCTTAATTTATGGTGACTTAAAAGAAGTTGAAGGCTTAGGCGGAGAATCTACAACCGGTATCATCATCAAAGCGCCTTCTAAGATGGGCCATAAACCAGGTGATGTCATCAAAGCTAGAATCGATGTTGACCATATCCATTTATTCGACGCTGAGACAGAGATGACTATCATCCCACCAGTCCCAGATCATAGTGTACTTCCAGTTGATATTACTAATGGCAAGATGACACTATTTGGAACTATCACCAAACCTGAAAGTATTCCAGTAGACTTCTTACAAAATGGAACAATTTCTATTCCATTAGACGCAATTACATTAAATGCTGGTAATGTCGAAGGCAAAATCTTATTAATTGAAAAACACGGCAAGAAGAACCTTGCAATGATCGAAGCTGATAAGAAGAAATTATTCGTCTTCGTTGATGGCAAAGCAAAAGTTGGCGATAAGATTATCTTCTCGGTTGATTATTCTAAAGCAACATTCTTTGATGAAAATGAAGCAGTAGTGGCTTCTCCTTTAACCATTAGAGACCACTTACATGCAACTTTTGTCAACTTCAAGACTGCATATGAAGATACACAGAATCCTGACTTCTTAGCATTAAAAGAAGAAAAGGTTCAAGAAGTTGAAGCTAAATATGCAGAAATCGAACAAAAATTCGAAGAAGAAAAAGCTCAAGTTTTACAAGAAGCCGCTGCTAAAGAAAGCGCAGTTAGCGGTAATGTTGAAGGTAATAAAGCAGCCTTAGCAGAAGCTAATGGTAGATTAAATGCCGAACTAAAAGAGGCAAAAGTTAACTACTCTAATGAAGTTAAAGAAATCAAAGCACGTCATGCTCAAATTATGAAAGAAGAAATGGGCAAGATTGATGCGATGTATAAGAAGATGTGGGAAGAAGAAAAAACTGACTATCAAAACTCTATGGCTAAGAATAAAGACGCAGAAAGCCGTAGAAGCCGTCGCTTATCTTACCAAGTCTTCAAAGAGAGTTTCCCTCAAATGAAAGCTAATGACGTTGAAAGAAAGTCTAACGCTTTAGAATTTGATAAAGAAACCGAACTTAATGGTGTTAAGGCTCGTTATTCACAAAAGAAAGCCCTTATTAAAGACACAATTAAGGAAAACAAGAGAAAATATGAAGAGGAATGCTTCCCTCTCAAATTAGCCGAAAAAGCATATGCTAAGAAAGAGAAAGAATTAGCGAAAGAAAAAGCAGAAGCTATTTTAAGAGCACAACTCATTTTCTTCTTCAAATATGACAACTATTACCAAATCATTCCTGAAGATATCACTAACAAGATTATTCAAGGTTTAGGCAATAGAGTCTTTACAAAGATTTTCCGTATTGAAGTACCTCACTATAGCTTTGCCGAAGAAGAAGGCACAATGGAATTCAAAGTTATCGCTTTAGCTAACTATGGCGATGTGAAGTTCTATAAGTGTGTCGGAGAAGCTTTCGGCGAACAAGTAGTGGTTTATATCAATAAAGCAAGAGAAATCCCTCTTGGCAGCACAATCTTCTTAAAACCTGTTCTTGAACAAACAGAGATTTATGAAGATGAACTCAATATCAGGTTGTTCTAATTATGAAAAAGCCATTATTAACATTACTTGTTTTACCAATAATGCTAACAAGCTGTTCTACCAACAGATCTTCTTTTGATGCACTCAAAGCGAGAATTGATACCATCGAAGATAGTGCTGTTTATCCATATTACAAAGTTATTGGCTCTATCGACTTTAACAATGAATATATGGAAGTGGAGTACATTTTCAAAGAAACTCCAAAATTAGATACATTCGTTCCTTTTGCTAGATATAACGATGGTTTCTATAATGAAACCGCTGATAATATGATGGCAGAAGAAGACGTTGTTATATTTGGAATGGCTTCTCATAGCTATTGGCTAAGAGCACCTATGCGCCTCAATAAAGAGAATTTCTATAAAGAAATGCAAGTAGGAAGTGCCACAATTGAAAACAAATCATGTGGTCATTATATCTTGCAACACATCATTACTTCTTATTTAGGCGAGACAGGTTCTACTAATCCAAGTAAAAACCAATGTTACTATGAACTACTCGCTGATGGTGGATTTGCCATCGGTGGAGATAAAGTTCACACCAAAGTCAACATTGATAACTTCCCTCTTTACCCTGACGAAAATTACTTCCGTCCAGTAGAAGAAGGAGGATATGGAGAATGGGATCCAGATGACCCACTCCCTCTATACTATAAAAACACTGTGAATGCGAAAGTTAATATTCGCTTCGAATATAACAAAGATGGCTGGCTCGTTAAAGAAAGCATGACCTCTGTCGATTATAACTTTAATGTAGCAAGTACTTCTCAAGTTTCATTAGAAGCAGTATATAGTTATCAATTCGAATAGGTATGAAAAAAACCGTTATCTTTTTAAGTGCTTTTCTACCCCTTCTAACATCTTGCAAAACAGTTCAAATTAGAAGCGAAATATCAGAATTTCTCGCTTCTTTTTCTTTGGACGAATCGATCAAAACATATTTAGAAGGTGGATTAGAAAAGATATCAATTACCACCGAAGAAGGAGTGGGAATCATTAAAGCAGTGGAAACATTGTCTTTTAATGTTAAAAATGCTTCAGACCCTCATTATAAAAAGGTAATTACCACTTATAAAGATGATGAAATAGTGGACACATCGAGCGAAGAAATCATCAAAGAAAATGACATCTTTTATCTATACGAAATTAGTAAAGATAAGAGTGAGAAAAATGAGAAAACTTTAGAAGAATGTCATGATTTGGTAAAGAAGTTTTTCTACACTCAAACAGCCTTCGAAGGGACATATCATAGTGGTGGGTATTTCTATGGAGATTACATCAAGCAAGGCATTGAATATTTCCAACCATATGTCACTATCAAAGATGAACTATATACCTACGAATATAGCGAAGAAACCAAAGACAAATACGATCATAATTTGCACAAAGAAATTAAATATTCAGTCAATAAACTTGGAATGGCAGAAACCCATCATCTTTTAGAGTACACTGCCTCACTAAGTAAAAGTGTAGATATAAAAACCTATAGAATATAAATGAAATTATATTCTGCTGTTGACTGGTAAAATATAGAAGAATAAACTAATAGTAGAATACTATTTTCCCTTTTTAAGGAGAGAGACTATGAAAAAATTATTTTTCTTATCTTCTTTGCTCGCGTGCACGCTCATGCTTTCGTCATGCGCACAAAGTGCTTTAGTTGAGTATCCTTCCTACATCGATACTTCAGTTACAGTTACTTTGGAAGCTGACGAATTACAAATGAATATTGGTGAGACTAAAACTCTCGATGCTTTCTTGAGTGAAGCGAGTGAAGGAACAACCGTTAAATGGCTTAACGAATATGAATCAGTAGTCAAGATGACTTATAACGGTTTAACCGCAACATTAACTGCTTTATCAGAAGGAACTTCCTACATTACTGCGATTGCTGGCGCCAGCGTTGCTAGTTGCCAAGTAGTGGTTGGCGGATCTTATACCCCAATTACTGTGACAAGCTTATCTTTAAGTGAAAGCGAAAAAACATTAAACGTTGGCGAAAACTTCAACTTATCCGCAACTGTCGAAGCAACAGGTGGCACCCCACTTATTAACTGGGTTAGTGGTAACGAAGATGTCGCTACAATCAGTAGACAAGACAGTAAAAACGTAATAGTCACCGCCAAGGGAAAAGGTAGTACCGCTATTAGTGCTGTTTGTGGTAGTAAAACTGCTCAATGTATCGTGACAGTTGATGACCCAGACGAAACATTATCAATCAGATTAAATACCTCAGGTTTATCCATTGTCGAAGGCAAAACTTCTAAATTAATCGCAACCACAAAACCAAGCGATGCAGTAGTTAATTGGCAATCTAATGATCAAGCCGTTGCTACTGTTGATTCAAATGGTTTAGTTACTGGTGTGGCAGTTGGAAAAGCAGTCATCTCTGCAACTGTTACTGATGGTTCTGAAAATAAAACCGCAACATGTGATGTTACTGTTACTTCTGGAAGTGATAGTGAATATGAAAGCAAGATTGCTGCTTGGAGTAAACCAGGACACTTATATATGCACTATCTCAGGAATAGTGACAAGAACTATAGCAAATGGGCATTATGGATTTGGCCTAACTACCCACACGATGGCGAAGGTAGCTTATGGGCTGCTAATAGTGCTTTCGACCTCAAAGGTATCGTTCCGCAAACATATGGTTTCATGACCAAAGCAGAATGTGGTGAAACTGGCACTGATGTTTATTCAGATGCTTATGGACAAGTTATTGATGTCGATTTAACATTACAAACCTTACCTGGTGGAAAAACCGGTAAAGTTTCTCCGTTAATCTCTGATGATTTATGGACCGATCAAACTAAACTCAACAAGGCTGCTCTTGGATTCCTAATCGTTGACCAATCTAAGATGACTGGCAAAGATATGTGGGTGAGTGATGGCGGCGCTGAAACATATATTAAGAGAATTGGTACATTAATGCCTAATGGTCAAAGTGACTACTTACATGTTTATTGTGTAGAAGGCAATGTGGCCGAATTTACTACTTCTAGTGGCAAACAAGAATTTGTTAATCCAACAATCGAAGATAAAACTGGTGATTATCGTAGTAAAAACGATATCTCTAATCTCAAATATGATGCATTCACTTCTGGTGTTGCTACTTCTACTTCATTCTTAGAAGATAGACCAGGAACAGGTTATCAAATCTTCGTTCCTTCTTTCGCTGATAGTGATGGAGATGGTTATGGCGATATCAAAGGTATTACAAATAAACTCGATTACTTAGAAGAACTCGGTGTTGATGTCTTATGGTTAACCCCAATTCAAGAATCTAATAGCTATCACGGCTACGATGTTACTGATTATTACAAGATTGACCAAAGATTTGGAACCCTTGTTGATTATCAAGAATTAATTTATAAAGCTCACCAAAAAAACATGAAAGTTTTAATGGATATGGTTATTAACCATACTTCCAAGAGTAATGTCTTATTCAAGAAATCTCAAAGAGCAGAAACAGAAATTATCAACGGCAAAACAATTAACTACCGTGATATGTATCTCTGGAAATACCAAGGCGATAAGATTCTTGAATGGAATGGTGTCGAAGGTAAATATGATGTTGATAATCCAGCTACATTCATCACCAAGAATGTTGAAGATTCAGATGACTGGTATAAAGATGGCACTTCTAACTATTATTACTACGGTAAATTTGGAAGTGGTATGGCGGAACTTAACTATTCTTGCCAAGCTACAAGAGATTATATGACTGATATGTGTAAATATTGGTTAAGCTTTGGCCTTGATGGCTTCCGTCTTGACGCGATTAAACACATTTACTTATTAGGCGAACTCGATCCAACTTATAACTATGGTGGTGATTACATCTCTTACGATGTTGGTTACCGTGAATATTGGAACGAAGAAATGCAACAAACCGTAAAAGTTCAAAACGATTATTCATATGATAGAGAACTTAATGTTGCATTCTGGAAACAATTCGCAGGCACATTAAAGAGTGCTTATCCAAACTGTTTCTTAGTTGGCGAAAACTTTGATGGATGGAACGCAAGAATCGCTCCATTCTATAGCGCAATTGATTCACAATTTGACTTCTCTACTTATTATCATGTCCACGAAAGCACTGAAAGCGGTATTGTGGCAATGGGTGGAGATATTAACGCAACACTCAATTACAACAAAGCATATAGGGCTGACCACATCAATGGTGCATTTACTTCAAACCATGATGTGGCTAGATTACTTAACCACGCAGCAAGTAAAGTCCAAACCGCTCATCACGTTGAAGTTAATAACTCCAACAAAGTTGAAGCAAATCAAAGAGCGAGATGGACTGCTGCAATTACATTGCTCACTCCAGGTGTGAGCTGGATCTATTATGGAGATGAAATCGGTATGAGTGGTAACTTAGCCGATAAAGTCCCTGATAGCACTGGCACAATCGTTGATGACCATGGTAACAATATCGATAGATGGTATCGTCAACCAATGAGATGGAGCAATACTCTTGGCGATAAAGGTGTGGTTAAATATGGATTCTCAGGATTAGAAGTTCTTTGGGATTTATATAATCAAAATCTTCCAACTGTTTCTGAGCAACAAGCTGATCCAAATTCAATGTTCACATTGTTCAAATACTTATGTCACGCAAAAGGTGATGAACGTTATCCAACATATGGCTATATTGCTAACCAATGGGCAGAAGGCTCTGACCAAAACGTTTTATGCTTACAAATCAGTGATGGTACTAGAAAAGTAAATGCCTTTATTAACGCTACTGGCAGTGCAATGTCAATTGCTGGACAAAACCAAGGCGAATTAATCTATGACTCAAACGGAAATCATAGTGGAACAGGAACAAGCGTTCCAGCATATGGTTTTGCGGTTGTAGTAGCAAAATAAGGAGGAACTGACATGAAAAAGAAATTATTATTAACTCTTCTCCCTCTTGTTTCACTAGTGGGATGTACATCAAATCAAGTCTTTGTTCCTTATCTAGATTATGAAGGCGGGTTACCAGTTATCCATAGAGATAATAGTGGTCATACAACATATTTAATGCTTTCTCATTTTGGCACAATCGAAGGTTATGAAGGCGTTACTACCAAAGGTGATGTTAGTGACAAATTCTTAGAAGAGACTGCTGTCTTAGTGGCAGAAGCTGGAGTAGCTTTACCAAACGCTAGCCAAGTTAAATCATCAGTTAGTGGCGTAACTTTTAGAGGTTGGGCTTATTACGATGAATCTAACGACAATGTCTGGCCTGATTATTACACAACAGTTCCTGCTGTTAGTGGATTAGCGTTGAAAGCAATCTTCGACGGCACATCTTCTTCCGGCGGTGGCGGCGGAGGAGGCGGCGGTGGCGGAGAAGTCACAACCGTTACTTGGGAAGCCAAAAACATGCCTGAATGGGTTACTAATGATGGATGTGTTATCTTTGCCTGGGCTTGGCAACAAAATGTTGAAGGCAAATGGTACTCATTAACATATTCCGATAAGACAACTGCAACATTCTCTGCTCCAAGTAATTTAGTAGGAATGCTCCTCGTTAGATGCGCACCTAATACAGTGACACCTAACTGGGATGAAACAGAGGATGTCCCAGGACGTGTTTATAACCAGACTGAAGACGTCGAAGTTGAAAGCGGAACAGTTAGTTATCCATTCCCTAATAGCATTTGGAAAGAATACACAAAATAAAAATTTAAATTTTTAAAGAATAATGGAGGATAGTCCATGAAGAAGAAATTATATTTAACGGCATGCGTATTTGGAGGACTGCTAATGGCGGTACCTTTACCAATCGCAATTGCTACAAGTTTATCTAATCAAACACCTATCGAAGTCTTTGATGACCCAGTGGAATACGCAAAAGAAGACGATTTGGTCGTCGATATGAATAATCCATACATGGTCAAAAGAGATGGTGATAGCGGTAGCGAAGTAAGTGTCACCCCTGACAAAGTCATTTTACATTACCATAATGACGATAACGCTTGCTTATCACGTCGTTTCTATACTTGGGTTACAGGTATTGATGGAATTGAAAGAAAACCAGATTCCACAGTAACTTGGACCGCAACCGATATGGCGATTACCCTTGACTTTTCTTCTATCCCAGACTATCAAGGTTCTATTTCCTTATTCTTTATCATCAAAGTCGCTGGTACTTGGGCTGGACAAAGTGAAGATACCGAACTCAAATACGAAGACTATACCATCAAAGATGGTGTTCTTGAAGTTTGGACCATCCCAGGAGAAGGTACTGCTATTGAAATCTATGAAACCGAAGAAGAGACTATGTTTCCTAAGATTCAAACCGCTAAATTCAAAGATTTCAAAACTATCGAATGTAAGTGCACAATCGATAAAGAAGGTAAGGCCTGGATTCCTAGCGAATATCGTTTATACGCATTTGATAAGAGCTATCTAAGTGGCACTGAATCCTATCAAATGTCTCATAAGGACTTTTACCTATTTAAGAGGGGAATTCCTACAAGTAATGTCTTTAATATTTCTTTCAATTATACCGCTAAAATCAATGTTCAATACGTCATTGAAAGCATTTTCCCAGGTTATGAAGATAGAACTCAAAAAGCTATCGTTTCTTCTGAATATCTATATGAGAATTCAAGATTTGAAGAATATTACACATATGATGGCGATGATTTAGGCATGACCTATACTCCAAGTGGTACAACATTTAAGGTTTGGTCGCCTATCAGCGCTTTTGTGACAGTTAACATTTTTGAAAATGGCACTCCTAAGAGCTTAGGTGGTAGTGATTCTTCTAAGATTTATAAGATGAACTATGTTAAAGGTGGTGTTTGGGAAGTGACAGTCACTGGCGATTTAAAAGGTAAATTCTATACCTACACCTTGACTCATTCTGCAGGTACAGTCGAAGCTATGGATCCATATGCTAAGGCATGTGGTATCAACGGCATGCGTGCTTATATTTATGATAAGAATAGTAGCGAAGCTAATCCAGATGGTTGGGACACTGTTCCAGCAAAATGGGATGGTAATGGAGCTTATGACATTGCTTCTCCTCAATATTTATCAATTTATGAAGCTCATATCAGAGATTTAACAATGGATGAAACATGGGTTTCTAAGAAAAACACACAAAGAGGCACATTTAATGCCTTCTGTGAAAGCGGCACAACTTATTCCAAAAACGGTAAGACAGTTACAACTGGTTTTGACCACATCAAGGAATTAGGTGTTAACGCTGTTCAATTAATCCCTGTCTTTGATCATGATGATGATGAAAGACCTGAAAAAATGAAATTTAACTGGGGATATAACCCTCTCAACTATAACTGTGTTGAAGGTGGCTATTCTTCGGATGCATATAATCCTTTGGCAAGAATTAAAGAATATAAGAATTTAATTAAGGCATTTAGTGAAAACGGCAATCACACCAGAATCATTATGGACGTTGTTTATAACCACGTCAGCAGCGCTGGTGCTTCTTGCTTTACTAAGACCATGCCAAAATATTACTTCCGTTATACAGAAGATTGGTCATATTATGATGGATCTGGCTGTTCTAACGAAGTTAAGACAGATGCAACCATGATGAGCAAATACATCGTTGATTCTCTCAAATGGTGGGCAACTGAATATAAGATTAAAGGTTTCCGTTTTGACCTTATGGGTTTAATCGATACCTTAACTCTTAAGAAAGCTAAAGAAGCAATGTATGAAATCGACCCAGATATCTATCTCTACGGAGAAGGATGGACCAGTGGTGGATATCATGGCAGATATGAAGAAATCGAAATGGTCGATGGAAGAGAAAGCGGCAAATTCCAAATCGGTGGAGCAGAAAATAGCTTAATCTACTCTCAATTATTTGAAACCACAGGTTCTAAAGGCTATGTCGGTGGCTTTAACAACGCTGGTAGAGATAATCTCAAAGGTGGAAATGATGATGGTTATAACGGCAATCCATATCCAACTTGGGGCTTTATCAATAGAGGTAGCGATGTCGGTGATACATCAAGTGAAGTTGCGAACATGCTCAAAGGTATTAACTCTTGGGCACCAGGAGCTAACCCATATCAAACAGTTAGCTACGCAAGTTGTCACGATAACTACACATTATGGGATCAATTAAGATACACATTAGCAGGTAGTTACGATAGCAGCAATCATTCGCCAAAGAACGCTCCTAGTGTCTATGACACTATCAATGCTTCTATCGTTACTCATGGTGCAGTATTTGCTTCTAACTCTGCGGCCTTTATCCAAGGTGGTGAAGAGTTATATAGAACTAAATCATATTCTTATGATAAAGAAGATTTAGCAAGATTAATGGAAGGTGGTGCTGACGCAATTGTTAGACCATATCCAACATATGTTCACTATTCTGATAACCCAGAAGTTATTCAAGCTACTTCTGATGTTTATATGTATGGTGACGTTATTACTCATAACTCATATAAATCTCCTGACTATGTCAACTCCTTCAAATGGGATCGTAAGATCGAAGTTGATGGCAATGATGTCAGTGGATATAACCAAGTATGGTGTAATTTAGTTAAGGTCCACGCTGAAATGGCTAAGGTTCCTTACCCAATTAATTTAGATACTCCAACATTCAATGTTTGGGCAGAAACTGTCTATACAGGAAGCCATGGTGTTGCTTTATGGAACGGCAATGAAGCAGGCACAAGTGGTTATTACGTATTTATCGTTGGTAGAGAAGGCGCAACCATTAGCGTTGGTGATTCATTCACGTTCAGCAGTATCATTTACGATATTAATTATTCTCCAGATATTTACTACAGTGGAGGATTGCATTTCCCTCAATTCTCTATCTTGGTAGCTAAGAAATAGGAGGTAACTAGCAATGAAAAGAAACATTAAATTATTATTTACTTCCTTAGCATTATTAACATGTGGCATTTCCGCATGTAGTGGTGTTAACCCAAGCATTGTTACTCCAAGTAGCAATAGCAAATTCGTTGAAAGCGTGACTTTTGACGTTAACTATCTTTCATTAGATATTGGAGATACATACACAATTACTCCAACCATCAAGATGAAAGAAGGACATGAAGCAGCTGAAGTAAGTGGTTTATGGAAAACTTCTAAACCTAATGTTTGTAAAGTTGAAGAAGGATTGGTAACCACATTATCAGCAGGTAGTGCCTCAATTACTTATCTCGTTGGTTATAAGATGGCTAGCTGCACAATCGTTGTTAATGGTGGTAACTTAGACCCAACTCATGAAGATCCACAACCAACTCCTGCAACTATCACAATTAATGCAGCAAGTAAGACATTAGTGGTTGGTGAATCATATCAACTTATCGCTTCTACAAATGATGGCGCTGCTATCACTTGGAAATCAAGCGATGAAACTATCGCTACTGTTAGTGAGAACGGTTTAGTTTTAGCAGTTGCTCCAGGCGAAGTTGATATTACTGCTAGCGCTAACGAAAAGAGTGCTAAATGTCACGTTACAATCACTGATAGTTCTATTGAACCTGAACCAGGAGACGAATATCCTTGTACAGTCTATTTCTTCTTAGACTATAACAACGTTGATGAAAACGATAAAACAGGTACCAAATTATTAGGCAGTTTTGGCTGGTATGGCAACCTTCCAATTTCTCAAAGTGGAAAAGTTCCTGCCGATCCAACAACTCCTGCTGATCCTGCATTCCCTTATTTCGTAGGCTGGAGTAGCCACACTATCATTGATAGTGCTGATGACTTATGGGATATGGAAAAAGACACTATTGGTAACGAATATTTCTTCTATTTATATGGAATATGGTCTGATGTTCCAAAAGGAGGCTTTATTAAATGAGTAAAAAATTAAAAGTTTTTGCTTTGGCGTTTGCAGGAGTATTAACTCTTGCTGGATGTTCTAAAGTTGGCAGTGTCCCTAATCAATATAGCGATGCTGACTTAGACATTAACGAAGATTGGGTTGATTATTCAGTCCCTGCTACTTCTATTTCTTTTGAAGAAGGCGAAATAAACCTCGTTTTGAACAAAGGCGACTCTTATACTTATTCACCATCATTATCCCCTGCAAAAGCCACTTTAGGCTCCGTAGAATGGGAAAGCAGTGATACAAGTGTTGTCCTAATTGAAAAAGGAACATTAACTGCAGTTGGTGGAGGAGAAGCAGTGATTACTGTTTCTTCACCTGATGATTATTTTGATGATATTCATCTTAATGTCACAGTTGTTGTTCCATTAGAGTCATTCTCTTTAAGTGCCTCATCATTAAATTTAGATTATAACGAAACTTCTAAAGTCGAAGTTACATATACTCCTGCTGACACCACACAAAGAGAATTAGTGTGGACTGTTAGCGATGAAAGTATTGCTACAGTTGATAAAGGATTAGTCACCGCTGGTAAAAAAGATGGTAGTACAAAATTAACTGTCCATTCACCTGTTTTAGGGAATGCTAAAGACCAAGTAGTAGCAATCGACGTTATCGATAAGACAGTTCATGTTAGTAAGGTCTTCATCACAAAGAATCAAGTTGAAGTCTCTTCTGTTGATGTTGAAGTTACTAAAGAATTACAACTAAATGCAGTTATTGAACCAGATAATGCAACACATAAGACAGTAGTGTGGTCTAGCGACAACGCTAGTGTGGCAGGTGTAAGTGAAACTGGATTAATTAAGGCTAACGAAGTTGGAACTACAAAAGTTAAGGTTGCAGCTGAAAATAATAAAAACGCAGAAGTAACAGTTAATGTTTTTGAAAACATTCCACATACTTTTGAATTATCAGATGATCTTAAATTAGATACTGCTAATGTCAAAACTAAACAAATTGAAATTACTTATAAAGATGATGGAGGAGAAATTATTGTTCCTTCTCGTCCTGTTGTTAAATACACCTCTTCTAACCCAGAAGTTGCAACTGTTAACACTAGTGGCGTTGTAACTGCTGTTAGCAAAGGCGACGCAATTATTACTGTTGAAGATACAAAATATCTCCTTTCCGGTACAGTTAATGTCAGTGTTGTTAAAGGTACAACTGGTATTAAATTATCTTCTACAAGTTTGAGCATTGCTCCTGAGGATGAATTTGATTTAACTGCCTCCGTTATTCCAAGTGATAGCGATCAAAAAGATATCACCTTTGAAATCACTACTGGTGAAGTTTTAGTCAAAGAATTCACAGTTGTTGATAACACTATCCATGTTGTGGCTGGTGAGACAGCTGGTAATGTTGTTATTACCGCAAAATGCGGTAACATTACTGCAACTTGCTCAGTCAAGATTTCTAACGAAGCTGGTGCATTTGAATCATCCAGTGCTTATATCGTTGGTATGTCTAGCGATGAAGAAGGCGGATTTGGTGATTATTCTAAACCATCTTGGGGAGATTCAAGATATGCCTTCAAGTTCGCTGAAAAGACTGGTAATCAATACGCTATATATGAATGGCATGGATTAGTTAGATTCGATGTCGGTGATCAATGGAAACTCAGAGAAGGCGATACTTGGAAAAATATCGAAGAATACGCTACTGACGATGAAGGAACACATCAAATTGGTAGATATAAACTTGACGAAGGTGCGTTTGCAGCTGGTCAAATGCAAGCTCTCAAGAATGACAAAGATGAATATACAAATGTCAAAGTCTTAGAAGAAGGATATTACGACATTTATTACGCATATTATAAAGATGAATTATCACCTGCAGAAGGATGGTATGACATCTATGTTGGTAAGCACGCTTTAACTCTAAATGCTTCTAGCATTAAGGCTCTTGTTAACCAAACTTCTAGCGTTAAAGCATCCTTATTTGAAGGAACATTATTAGCATCAGTTGAAGATGACACTATCGCAGAAGTTACAAACATTGCAAGTGATGGCACAATCACAGTCAAAGGTCTTGCAGAAGGCACAACAAAATTAATTGTTAGCGATGACGCAAATACTCTTGAATGCGAAATTAAAGTCGTTGATGCTGCATCATTATCAGCATATTACCTAATTGGTGACTTCAATAGTTGGACTACTGAAGACGTAAACTATAACCTAACCCAAGTTAGTGAAAACGAATATGAAATTACTGATGTCACATTAACAACCGAAATGGGCTTTAAAGTTCATAATCCTGCTGGAGAAGGCACTTGGTATTCAAATAAAAACGCATATGAAGGACATTCTTTAGATGATAACGGCAATGTCCACGTTACAACTAACGGTGTTTATACAGTTCACTTCTATGTTGAATCAGAATATGAAAACCATATTTACGCTGTTAAGACTGGCGGAGATGAACCAACTCCTACAACCGAAGTTTATGAAATGCACTACGGCATTGGCGAAAGCTGGGCAACCGTTAACTTAGAAGCTAATGGCGAAGGCGAATATAAACTCTTAGACTTCGAATTAGCAGAAAATACAGAATTCGTTTTCAACCTCAATGGCACATGGAAACATTATGACCAACTCAAACTTTCTGAATTCGCATTAGAAACATTCGAACAAGCTGGTGACAACATCAAAGTTAAAACCGGTAAAGGTGGACACTTCAATATCTACGTTTCAGTAAATCCAGATGAATCTGGAGATTATGAAGGCAAATCCATTTGGATTGAAAGTGCAGTAGAACCTCCTGTAAGCGAAGAATACTACATGCATTACACATTAGATGGAACTACATGGTTAGATGAGGATTTAGAGCTAAATGTCGCTGGTGAATATAAATTATTAGACTTTGAATTAACTGAAGGCGCTCAATTCCTCTTTAATCTCAATGGTCTTTGGAAGAAATATATTGACCTCAAACTTTCAGATGATGCTCTAGCAATATTTGAGGCTAGTGGTGAAGATATCAAAGTCAAAGAAGGCAAAGGTGGACACTTCAACTTCTACGTTAAAGTTTCTCCTGAAACCGAAGGCGATTATATCGGCAAATCAATCTGGGCAGAACCAGTAACACCAATCGCTGATGAATATTACATTACTTATGGTCTTTCCGGCGAAGCTTGGACAAATGCTGAATTAGAACTTAACGGCGAAGAAGGCTATAAGATTCTAGGCTTACCTTTAGCAGAA
Source organism: uncultured Erysipelotrichaceae bacterium (assembly GCA_902803285.1). Lineage (GTDB taxonomy): Bacteria > Bacillota_I > Bacilli_A > RFN20 > CAG-826 > UBA2450. Next base: position 19,075 of record CADCPC010000019.1, read on the forward strand.
AATGTTGAGTTCACTATCAACATGAATGGTGATTGGAGACATTATGATCAACTCAAACTCTCTCCATTTGCTTTAGCGACATTTGAACAAAGTGGTGATAACATCAAAGTTAGAGCTGGCAAAGGCGGAACATTTAATATCTTCGTAGGCTTTGAACCAGATGAATCAGGAGATTATGAAGGTAAATCCATTTGGATTGAAGATGCTGCTCCTGCTCCAACTCCAGATACCGAAACAGTGTACTTCACAAATAACTTGGGTTGGGAACATGTCTATGCCTATGCATTCAATGCTTCTGAAGAGGCTATCGTGTCTTGGCCAGGAGAATCAATGACTTATGTTGCTACTAACTCATATGGACAAGATGTCTATTCATACGAATTAGATATCGTTGAATACAGCACGATTATCTTTAATAATGGCGAAGGCGTCCAAACTGTTGATGTCTCTTTAGCTGATTTCACCGAATATAGAGGCTATTATTGTGATGCATTAGAAGACACAAAATACACAGTTGGAACATATAAATATGAATTAGGCCTCGCTGAAAGCGAAGTCGCAATTCAAACTAATGAAAGTGCAACAGTACAAGCTTATACATACATTGGCGAATTAACTGTTAATAGTAGTGATGAAACAGTGGCAACAGCGTCTGCAAACGCTTCTGGATTAATTACTATCAATGCAACCGCTAAAGAAGGCACGGCAACTATTACTGTTACTGATGAAGCAGGAACAAGTAGAGAAATCGCTGTTACTACTACTGAGGAAATTGTTGTAACAGAATACGAGTATGTCTTCTACTGGACAGGCGAAAGCAAATATCAAGACATGCGTAATGTGCTTATTTGGGGCTGGAAAGATGGCGAAGAAGGCGCTTGGTATGATGGTGCATATCATTTATGATGGATATGGTAACAAAGTTACATTGCCAGCTAAAATTGATCATGTCATATTAGTTGTTTTTGCAAATGGAACAACAGCATCTAATGCTAACTGGGCAAATAAAATATCTCAATCTCAGACATGTACATTTACACCTGGTACAACTTCTGATATAGCTATTACTTGGTAAAATAAAATGAACAAGAAATCACTTCTATTTGGAATAATAGTTTCCACTGCGGTGGTTTCTTTTGCTACATCTTGTAGCTGCCACCCAACTAACTATAAAGAGTTATTAAGAATAGAAATTGCTCATCCTGTTAACAAAACGGAATATGTAGTAGGGGATGCATTTTCTCTTGAAGGATTAGAAGTCCACTCCATTTATCTAAATGAAGAATACACTATTACTGACTATGCTTCTTCATTAGAAGAAGGATATGTCTTTGTTGATAGCGATATCGGTCCTAAACAAGTGACTATTACTTATCAAGAGAAGACTGCTGATTTTGTTGTTAGAATTAAACAAAAAGAGTCACCAGTTCCAGAAAAAGAACTAGTGGATATAGAATTAACTTCTTTGCCAGAGAAATTAGAATATGTTGTTGGAGAAGAATTTGATCCTACTGGATTAGAGGTCACCGCAATATATGATGATGAATCAACAGAGGTGGTGACTGACTATCAAATTACTGATGTCGATACCTCTGTGAGTGGCACAAAACTAGTAATTGTTTCTTATCAAGGCTTAACCGCCGAATTTAATGTCGAAGTTAAAAACAAGGAAGTGGTGACCTTAAAGAGCATTAAAGTTACTAATAAGCCAGATAAGTTGACTTATTATGTTGATGATGAATTTGATCCTACCGGATTAGAAGTAACAGCGACATATAGTGATTCTTCTACAAAGGTAGTTACAGAATCTTGTACACTTAGTAATCCAAACATGTCTTCTATTGGTGTCAAATCTATTACAGTTAAATACACAGAAGGCGGAATTACTAAAAGCGCAACATTTTCTATTAAAGTAGAACCTAAACCACATTTAACCGACATCACTATAACCAAATTACCTATAAATCAGATTTATTATATAAAAGAAGAATTTGATCCTACTGGTATGGAAATAACTGCTACATATTCTGATGGCAGGGAAGCTGTTATTTCTTCCAATGATGAAAACCTTTCTTATTCATACAATTTTGATGATCCAAGTCAAAAAAGCGGAGTAATAGTTATTTATAAGGAAGGATCATACACTTGCCAAGATAATTTTAATGTTGAGGTTGTTGATAGAACACATATTGATAAAAAAATTATGTATGAGATAAGTGTTAAAAATGATGGCTATGAACAGATTGATAGTGAGACATTCTCTCTTACAAGATTAGATAGTGTCCTAAATCCTAACATTTATTTTAAAACATCTGGATATACGTATTTAGGCACTGATACAGTCACATTAGCACCAGGCGGATATATTTCTCTATATTACGTCGATAGCGAAACCAATACATTGCCAAATATTAGATATGTTAGTTTTATTGGCCAGGAAGAACAAAATATCACCATTCATACTGGCTATGTTAATAAAGAAGTCGGATCTGATGAATTATTTGTAGAAAGCGATGTATTTGCAGCTAAAGCGAATCAATCTTGGTTCTCTTTAGAAGAATTAAGACCAAGCTATATTGCTTTTACAAACGATACAGATTCTGACATTCACTTTACTGATATTCGTATTGCCTATGATAGTGGTAAACATAGATATGATCCATATAAAGGCGGATCTCACTATAGCTTTGTTTCTGGAGTTACCCATTTCGTTAATGGTGAGGAAAGAGCGAAACCTAGTGGTGATGCCTATTGGCATTATAAGGATGCGATTGATGAATATAATAAATCAGCCGAATTCACCTATAGGCAAGGTAATATGGTGTGGGATGATAACGGCTATGTTAACGAGCCAAAACCATTCAAGATTAGTGTTGATGTGTTTGTTTTAGCAGATTACGCTGATTATTACAAAGTTGACCCATATCTAATAGTGGATGGAGAGAAAGTTATTACAAATGTGACTCTACGTTATCAATATGAAATATCTTTCTTGGGTATGAGTCATTTTGGTTCTGATTATTATCAATTCCATGTTGATGCGACAGGTGTCTCTACTTGGCATGCAGGTGGGCCATTCTTATACGTCGAAATATATGTAACTGGCTCTAGCGTCAGTGCAAGTGAGTATGAAAATCTCTGCACCTTCCAAGTCACAACATCTGCAATTGATTATCGATATTATTAGAAAAAATTTATTAAAAAAATGAGCTGAATTGCAAATAAAGAATCGGCTCTTTTTTTGTTATATGTATTTTGGATAAATAAATTTATTTATCTCTTAAATTTGTTGCGCTACAATGTAAGTATCAAAGTAGGCATCCGTAGGTGATGCCGAGAAAGGAAAATAAACAGATGAAAAAGAAAATTTTTCTTTTGGCCTCTGTTGCAATGGGTGTCGCTTTAGTAGGCACTACTTTTGCAAAGTGGGCAGTTACCGATAATGCTGACCCTTTCAGCATTAAGGTAAGTACTGGTGAAGTATCTTCTGATGCTACAACAGAATACGTCACACTCTCCTGGGGTTCATCTCAAAAAATGGGCAATGTTTCTAATTTAGCGATGAACAGCTTAAGAAGAGTTGGTGTTTTAGATTTACGCGCTGATACTGAATCTGAAAACACACCTGACGGAACATTAAGCTATGTTTTATCTGGCGATAAAGCATTAAAAGATGTTCTTGAAGTTCATGTTTATCAAGGAGATGTTGAAGAAGCAAATTTAGGCTCTGCAACAGAAGTCACAGGTTTTGTTTCTGGATCAAAAGTCCTCCAAGTTAATGCTAAACAAGCAAATTTATACACTGTCGCAGTTAAGTTGGCTTCCAGCATTAATGATGCAGCTAAGTATGCAGCATTGAAAGATAAAGTGGTTGACATCGAATTCGACTGGGCAAAAGGAACTGATGTCCTAGAAGCACATACAATTTATGTTACTGGTTTCAGCGGAACTCCAAAGATGTATGCTTGGAATGACTCCGAAATCAATGCCAATTGGCCAGGTGTCGATATGACTCCAGTTGCTGGCGCTGATGGATATTACACAGCAGAATTAGCAATTAAATACACTAAAGTCATCTTCTCATATAATGGCGATGAACAAAAATCAGAAGACATTACTATTGCATCCTCATTCTCATTTACTGGAACAATTAAGAATTTATACAATCACGATGGTGCAACATTCTCTGAAATGCCAGAAGTGAAAGAACCAGAATATTTCTTAATTGGCAGTTTCAATAGCTGGACACAATCAGATGCAAATTATAAGATGACAAAAGTTAGTGCTAACGAATACACTAAAGCAGTTACAGTTGAAGCTAATGCAACACTTAAAGTCTTTGAAGGAACTTCAAAAATGTACTATTCAAGTGTTTCACCATGGGATGGCTGCGGCTTCACAATCGATGGTGATGGCAACATTCAAGTTACTGCTGCCGGCACATACACAGTTCACTTCTATCCTAACGGTGACAATGGTAATTTAGTCACATTAGGCTTACCAGTTAATCCTTAAATTACAAATAGGGAAGGCTCTAATTTCAGGGCCTTCCCTCTTCAGCATTTATGAAAAAGAAGATAACAAAGGGTAAAATATTTGACATAATTAGCTGGATAGTTGTTCTTTTGTTATTCGGCTCTTCTTTGTTCTTGCTTATTTCTAGGCAAAGCAACGGAAGTGTTCTGATTTTTGGAAATAGATATGACGTTGTATTAAGCAATTCAATGTCATATAAAAACGAAGCACATTTAGATTTTTTGAACGGTCATGATGATCAAATTCAAAAAATGGACGTTGTGCAATCAAGAGCCGTTGATAAGAACAGCGAGATTAATGTTTATGATATTGTTCTCTTTAGAGACAAAACAATAGGCACTAACATGCATAGGGTTGTTGATAAACAAGTCAAAAACATCGATTATTTTTATTTAAAAGATGCTGCTATTACAAATGAAGAGATATCTTTAAACCAATATGGCAGCAAAATCTATACAAGTACAAATTTACATTTCACAACATTAGAATTAACTTTTGTTTCGTCAAACGCATCATTTAGCAACGGATACAATGTTTCTCTTAATACTCATTTGTATTTGGATTTAACGGTTGAAACAAAACAAGTTGCAGATAAATATGAACATAAATTAACTGCAAAAAAGAGTACTGATGCTCCTGGGAAACTAATTATTGGCCACAATAAAGAATTTGATTATGGTAGTGAAGTCATAACAAGCATCAAATTAGATTCAACGTATGGCGATATTAATATAAACGGATCTAACTTCGAACTAATCGACGGTATTTATACTAGTATAAATAATATTACTTACGAATACATGATTAGAGGCGATGCTGCCAAAACAGAAGATGGTTGGTTTACTATAGATCAAATTTATTCTAAAGTTACCAAAATTATCCCTAAGGCAGGATACTTTGTTAGTTATATTACTTCTGTTCCGGGCATCATAATGCTTGTTGGAATAGGTTTGTTAATCGTAGTTGCTGATGTTGGATTAGACTTGATTGCCAAGAAAGAGAAAGAAAAGAAAAAGTTGAGAGTATATTTTTCAACAAAATGGGAATCTTGCTCTTGCGAATTAAAGGGAGATAATTCTTCTGAAAATCAAGAAGCTACTCTTATTGGTCAAGATAGATATGGCGAAAACATTTACAAAGTTATCGTCGATAACAAGATATTCAAAGAGATTAAATTTAGTAATGGTGATAACTCCACTGATTTCATATCTTTAGAAGGTATCAATAGTGGAACTGGTTTTTATGAAAGTGAAGAAGGCATAAAAACATTTGTTCAAGAGGAAAACAATGAAGCTAAGAATAAGAAAAAGTAAAATAATTATTTCTTCTATATTAGCCGTTTCCGGTGCTTCTTTAATGGTGGGCACAGTAAGCGCAAAATGGGCGGTGACTGACAACGCCAATCCTTTTTCTGTGAAAATTAGTGTTGATGTTCCAACAGTTGAACGAGGTTATTATTTAACATTTGAAAGCGATAATTATTTAACCAGTGGTTCTAAAGCTATTAAAATGACAACTGCTGGAGATAATAAAGCTCAAACAACATCTGTCTCTATCAGCAACGCTGATAAAATAAGAATATATTATTATGATGGCAGCACAGTAGAAGATGCCTCATCGTTAACCACATACAGTTTACCTGATACATATGGTTATGCTTCTCTTGGTGGAGATAGCTCCACATTGACATTTAACACAAGCAGAAGTGGCAATTCATTTAGTTTCTATCTCAACAACGAGAATAAACTATATCTGGTTGATGAAACATATAATTCATATGATGGATATTACATCAGTTATTCCACAAATAGTGGATCTACTTGGTGCTCATTTGCTGATGCAATTCATATGAGCGATACAAGTGGAGATAATGTAGCAGAATATACTGGTTCATTTAATTCTAACTATATATATAAGATTGAGCATTTCTCTGGCACGAAAGGTATTATTTCTTCTGCCAAGTTGCAAGGTGGAACATATACTCATTTCACCAATAGTATGGCTAACGATACCACATTGTCATTTAAAGCTACTGCAAATTACAAATTAATGCTTTCAGCAGATAATGATAAGATCTATATCCAAAAGCCATCAGCGTCCTCTCTAAGTGGTTATTACATTTTCTTAAATGGTAATACTGATTACACAACTGCTATCAAGATGGATGCAAGCGTAGGAAACCATGGAGAATATACTTTTGACGTTGCTGCTAATACAAGTATTAGAATTGCTAAAGTAGACGCAGTTACTGACGTTACCCATACAGATGCATACGCTACACTAGGAAGAGCGGAAAGCTTCGTTAATCAAAGTGTTGGTTCATCAACAATTACATTTAATAAAACTGATAAATATACCATCTATCTAAACACAAGCGATGAAGTATTTATTGATATTGCTTCGATGAATACTGTGTATTTCAACGATGGCGGATCCGATCTATGGGGCATTCAACGTACTTCTAAGATGATTTACTTTACTATGCCAAACAATGGTGCTTGGTCTAGAGTTTATGCTTATGCATGGGATGAAGGTGGTAGTAACGGCAATAATAGTTCATGGCCAGGAGTTGCTGCTACTTATGTCAAAGACAACGATTATGGTCAAAAGATTTACTGTTATGAAGTAGATGAAAAATATAACTATGTTATATTTAATAATAACGGTAGCAAGCAAACTTCCAATATTTCTCTTTCTGGAGTTGATGATTGTTCTCAATATTACGTCAATAACAACGATAGTGGCGATGTTACAAAGATTAAATACTCTGATCCAAGAGCAGAATATGGATTATTGTATGCTTGGGTTTGGGAAACGACTGAATCAAGTGGTCACTGGGAAGAACTTACTGCTTCATCTACAAAGTTAGGTTATTATGAAATGACCATCCATAGCTATGAAACAAATGTGAAGTTTGCTAGATGTGCATATATACCAACTGCATATTCCGACTTATCAAATAGCTATGTAGTTTGGAATAATGTTCAAACAACAGTTCCGGGTGACGGCTATGCGTATACAATCACAAGCTGGAGTGGTGGAAGCTGGTCAGGAGCAGCAATATAACTATGAAGCATAAAGGCAAGGTTATATTGATTGTTTCTGCTGTTCTTTTATCAACTTCCTTGGTTGGTACTACTTTTGCAGTCTGGGCTGCTAGTAACAAGCCATTTGAGAATAGCAATGTTTCCCCTTCGGTTATTACTGAAAACGATGATAAAAATGTTGTTTTATCTTGGGGCGATAAAGGATTAATTGATATTGAAGAAATTAATGCAGGCGAAGAAAAAGGACCTTATAAAGTAGGACTTATTGCTTCTACAAGTGATGATAGTGGAATAAACGGGAAATTCACCGTAACTATTACTAGCCCATCTTCTAGTGAATATAGCATCTTAAACTATCTAACTGTTGGTGTTTATGATGACAATCTTAAGAGTAATGAGTTACTAAAAATATCGCCTACTAGTTCTTCGAAAGAAAGTAGTATCGTTGTTCAATTACAAAGCAGAGTCGCCACAAATGTATATTTCTTTATCTCTCTTTCAAATGATGCAGAGTCGCATATGGAAGAAATAGTTGATACCGCAACAATAACAATAGACTTAACTAAAACGGACGATCTCCCAGTAGTAGAGACCATAAAACATTATTTTGATAATTCAATAACTAATTGGTCCAAAGTATACGCTTATGCTTGGAACAGTAATGGAGTAACAACTAAGTCTTGGCCAGGAATTGAACTTCAGTTATATGAAGGAACTATCTATGCGATATCTATATCCAAAGATTTTGATTTCATAATGTTTAGTGATGGTGGTATCAACAAAACAGATACGCTCGAACTAAATAAGACAACTTCCTACATATATTCAAACGGAAATTGGTCCCCATACTTATAAAAAACAGATTGAAATTATTGAGAGGTTAAAAGCCTCTTTTTAATTATGCATTTTCAAATAAATATATTTGATTGATAACAATTGTAATTAAGCATATAATTCTTGTATAAAGAAAAGTTTCGGCTTTTATATGTTAATTTCGTAGGAGGGATTTAGTATGAAAAAATCCTTTAAATTAATTGTTGCTACAATTTTTGCTTCTTTATCTGTTGGTGCTGCTGTTGGCGCAATAGTTTCTAAATCTGATGTAAAAGATTACGAAGCTGCTCTTGCTGGCGATACTTGGTATTATCTTGGCAAAAATGGTCATAAAAACGCTACAGATTGGAGTTGGGCAACAGGTGACTACACAATCGAACAAGGTGTAAAGGCTATTTGGACGATTAGACGTTCGGAAGCCTTTAAAGTTGCTAGTAAAGCAGATTGGAGCGGTATTAACCTTGGCTATTCCAATTTGAGTGGCACAGATTATACCACTTATTTTGAATCTGATGGCGATGGTAATATTGTTTGTAAAGCCTCTGGTGTTTTTACTGTAAATGTTGCAAGCACATCAAGTATTGTAATTGAGCCAGTTTCTGCATCTGATGTTTCTTCAAGCGGAAAAATTTATCGCTTTACCAATAATTTGAATTGGAGCAAAGTTTATGTTCATGCTTGGGGAAGCAGCGATGAAACAAATAACACTGAATGGGATAAAAATATCGAGTTAACCCATTTTAGCTATAATGAAAACGGTGAAAAAGTTTATTATTTCTTCACTCATGTCACAGATTACTCATCATTAATCTTCAGAAATGGTTCAGATGGAAACGCAAATCAAACTGTAGATATTTCATTGTCATATGGTGATGTTGCATGGTTTTGTGAAGGCACTTATGACAGTAAGCAAAATGTTACAGCTTGGACACCTGGCAATCATGATTACTATTTCTATGATTATGAAAACGCCTATAACTGGGATGTAAGAGTTTACGCTTGGTCTAGCAATGGCGGATTCCCATCAAACGCATCTTATGCTGAAGCACCAGCAATCTCTGCAGCAGCAAATTCAAGTGGTAGAGTTTATTACTTCTCATTGCCTTGTGAATATGACTATGTCATATTTAAAAACGCAGATGATTCTGTTAAATCCGCTGATATAGCAATTCACACATATGCTGGTAAAGCTTTTGTTAGATGGAGCTCATCTTCTACCGATAATAAGACATACGAATCTACGATGGCTCATGACTGGGTTAATAACACCATGCATTTATGGGATTATGATCCTAATCACGACGATAGTGAAGGCACAAATGCATGCTATGGAACAACTGGTAAAGATGGTTATTATGCTTATGCGAAATCATGTTATAGCGCATTTAATTCGACCATTAAATCTGATATAGCGGCAGAAACCAACTATGGTTTAGCTTATGCAAGATTGCAAGCTTGGGCTACTGCATGTGGAGACACCGTTTCTTCTAGTGATAATGTCATTAGCTTCTCCAGAATTAATACATTTGTGGGCTTGGGCAGTGAATCAAACGACGTGATGATAATTGCTATTATAGTTTCCGTCATAACATTAACAGCGGTTGCAGGTTTCTTCTTCTTTAAAAAGAAAAGAGCGTAATTCAAATATCAATAATTAAGCGGGTCATCGATCCGCTTTTATTTTGTCCCATTTAATATACTTATCTATTGATAAGTGTGGTTGGTTGGTTTATTATGAAAATAAGCTAATATTTGAGGTAATTAAATATGAATAAAAAATTAGGCATTCTTCTTGCTGTTTCCTCGTTGCCTGGAAACCATGGAATTGGTGATTTTGGTGAGTCTTGTTTCAAGTTTATTGATTGGTTAAAAGAAAACCATTATCAATATTGGCAAGTTTTGCCTCTCAATCCTCTAGGACCTGGATATTCTCCATACATGTCATCTTGTTCTAATGCTTTGGAATATAGATACATTTCCCTAGACTTATTAGCGAAAGACAAACTAATCAAGAAAGTTCCTGCTTTCCAAAAAGATAGTGAAGCAGTTAATTTCTATGAAGTTGGTGAATATAAGAAAAAATATCTTTACCAAGCATATAAGAAGTTTATTAAGTTACATCCTGAAACATTACATAAGTTTAAATTCCGTCAATCTTGGGTATCTAAATATGCGACATTTGAAGTATTCAAGTGGCATAACGATAATGTGATGTGGTGTGATTGGAGAAGTGAAGATAGAGACTATTTCTTAACTCATAATAATCCTCCAAAGCACTTAATGGATGAAGTTAACTTTGTTATCTTTCTTCAATATATTGCTCTAAAACAGTGGAAACGTGTTATGAGCTATGCTAAGAAGAAAGGTATCAAACTTATTTGTGATATGCCTTTCTATGTTGGTTTTGATGGAGTGGAATGCTGGTTAAATAGAGATCAGTTCTCTATCGGACCTGATAACCGTTTATTTGAAGTTGGTGGAGTTGGACCAGATGCCTTCTCTGATGTTGGACAACTTTGGGGAACTCCAATTTATAACTTTGAAAGAATGAAACAAGATGGTTACAAATTACTAGTAGACCGTATTGGTTATTTAATGAACTTATGTGATTTATTAAGAATTGACCATTTTAGAGCGTTTGATACATATTACGTCATTCCTGCAAGCGAAGAAACCGCTCGTAATGGTGTATGGAAACTTGGCCCAGGAACTGATTTCTTTGATAAGTTATATGAGAAATATCCTTCTATTAACTTAATCGCTGAAGATTTAGGCGATTTAAGACCAGAAGTATTAGAACTTAGAGATCATTATAATCTTCCAGGAATGTTCATCTCTGAATTCACAATCTTTGATTTAAATAACTTATCTACTGATAGACAAATTGTTTATCCTGGCACTCATGATAACGAAACATTATATGGATGGTATTTGAATCTCTCTAAAGATAATATCGAATTCATTATGAAGAGACTTAATGTTAAGGACGAATCAAAACTATACGATGAGATAGTTAAATACATCTTCACAATTCCTTCACTAATGACCATCTTCCAATTACAAGATGTCTTAAAACTTGATAACAAGGCGAGAATGAATTATCCAGGAACAGTAGGAGCTCCTAACTGGATGTGGAAGCTCAAAGACTTCTCGTTTACTAAGCACATAAAATATCCTAAAAATAACTGGTTTAAATAAACTAGTTATTGTGAATAATTTATTCAAGTCTATATAATATACAAGGAGTTTATATTATGGCATTTGGAACTGTTTACGATTACTTAATGGGTCAATGCACTGATGCATACCATTATTTTGGCGCTCATTTTGTAAAACAAAATAATCAAAGTGGAGTTGTATTTAGATTATACGCTCCTATGGCCAATGACGTTTCTGTTATTGGTGATTTTAATAACTGGGATGTCGGTGCTCACAAGATGAATAAGATTGATGATTCTGGAGTTTGGGAAGTGTTTATTCCTGGACTATACAATTATCAGTCCTATAAATATCACTTCAAAAATGCGAGAGGACAATATGTTGATAAAATTGACCCTTTTGCCTTTTTCTGTGAAATTGCTCCTAATACATGTTCTAGACTCTTTGATATCGAAAACTTTGCATGGCACGATAAAAAGCATTTAAAGAATCGTGACCGTAACTACGATAAACCAATGTCAATTTATGAAATGCACATTGGTAGTTGGCTCAAAAGAGATAGATTTTCTTCTTATGAAGAAGTCGCTGATGAATTAATTCCTTATATCAAAGGAATGGGATTCACTCATATCGAATTAATGCCTATCATGGCTCACCCATTTGTGGGTAGCTGGGGATATCAAGCAACAGGATTCTACTCTGTTGATCCTAGATACGGTAATCCATTCCAATTAATGTCATTTGTTGATAGATGTCATAAAGAAGGCATTGGAGTTATTTTTGACTTTGCTCCCGTTCATTTTGCTACTGACCCTTGGGCATTAGCGGAATATGATGGTAGCTGTTTATTCGAATATTCTAATGAACACCGTGTCTCTCAATGGGGTTCTTTGCAATTTGATTTAGGCAAAGATCCAGTTAGAAGTTTCTTAATGAGTGCAATCCATTTCTATATCGATTATTTCCATGCCGATGGAATTAGAATTGACGCAGTTAGTAATATCTTATTCTGGAATGGTAATAAGAACGATGGTGCTAATGATGGGGCTATCGAATTTATTAAAAGACTTAACGGCAAGATTCATTACCTCCATAACGATGTCATGATGATTGCAGAAGATAGCAGTGATTTCCCTGGAGTTACCAAATCTACTGAATCTGGCGGTTTAGGATTTGACTACAAATGGGATTTAGGCTGGATGAATGATACCTTAAAGTATTATGCAGACGACCCAATTTATAAGAAATATGACCATAACAAACTAACTTTCTCTATGGCTTATTTCTATAGCGATAATTTCCTACTTCCTTTCTCTCACGACGAAGTCGTCCACGGCAAAGGAACTCTTTTAAATAAGATGTGGGGAGATTATTATCAAAAATTTGCCTTCTTACGTAATTTGATTTCTTATCAATTCGCCCATCCAGGCAAAAAACTTAACTTCATGGGTAACGAATTTGCAAGTTTTGATGAATGGAATGAAAATAAATCATTACCATGGAATTTAAAGCAATTCCCTGCCCATGATTCAATCTGTCGTTTATATCACGATTTAAACCTTATTTATCAAAATCATAAGGCAATGTATTATCAAGAATATAATCCTGAAAGATACAAATGGTTAATCGTTGACAATAAAAATGATTCTGTTTTCGCTTTCACTCGTAGAGTGGATGATGAAGTATTGATCTTTGTTTTCAATATGACACCTAACTACTATGAGAACTTTGGCATTCCAGTGGAAGTTGAAGGTGAATATACAGAAATCTTTAATAGTGATAAAGACATTTATGGTGGCGCAAATCAATATAATGGTTTGCCTGTCGGCAGCTTTGGTGGCTTTGTCACAATTAAATTAGCCTCTATGGGAGCGTTAATTTTAAAACTCACAAAAAAAGCAAATATTAAGTAAAGGGGTATTTTATGTTTACTTCAAAAGCAAATTTTAAAAAAGAATTTACTGCTCGACTCCTAGAAAGATTTGGTGTCGATGTTTCTAACAGCCATCCAATTGAACAATACACAATTCTTGGGGAAATGGTTAGAGACTATGCAAACAAAGACTTATTCAAAACTCATGAAGAAAGTACCGCAAAAGGTAAGAGAACTTTAATCTATTTCTCAATGGAGTTCTTAATTGGCCGTTTGCTCAATAACAACATGCAAAATTTAGGTATCTTTGATGTAATTAAAGATGGCTTAAATGATTTAGGAATTGATATTAATCAACTAGAAGATGAAGAAAGCGACGCTGGACTTGGTAATGGTGGTCTAGGTAGATTAGCGGCTTGCTTCTTAGATTCTATTGCTTCATTAGGCTATATTGGACATGGTAACTGTATTAGATATCAATATGGTTTCTTCCGTCAAAAGATTGCTGATGGCAAGCAAAACGAATTACCAGATCAATGGTTAGTTAACGGTAACGTTTGGGAGACCAGAAGAGCCAAATACGCAGTGGAAGTTAAATTCTATGGACATCCTGAAAGCTATCAAAAGAAAGATGGAACATACGGCATTAAAACTGCTAATGCAGTTTCCGTTAGAGCGGTTCCGTATGATATGCCAGTCATCGGTTATAAAAACCATGTTACCAACGTATTAAGACTTTGGAACGCTGAACCTACTAACCACACTCTTCCAAAGAATGTGCCTTTCAAAGAATACTGTGCAACAATTGAAGAATTATGCCACGGCTTATATCCAGATGATTCTACAGAAGCAGGACGTATCTTAAGACTTAGACAACAATATTTCTTAGTTTCTGCTGGTTTACAAAACGCATTGCAATCATATTATAGACATCACAATACCTTAAAAGGTATTCATAACGAATATGTCTTCCAATTAAATGACACTCACCCAATTTTAGCTATTCCTGAAATGATGAGAATCATGCTTGATGAATATGATATGGAATGGGATGAAGCGTGGGAAGAAGTCACACAGTGTATGGCTTACACAAACCACACTGTTATGGTGGAAGCTCTTGAAAAGTGGCCAATCACTTATGTTCAAAACTTAATTCCGCGCTGCTTCATGATTATCGAAGAAATCAACCGTAGATTTAATATCGAAATGAACGCTGCTGGAATTCCAGAATATGATAGATATGCAATGAACATTATTAAAGATGGTCAAATTCATATGACTAATCTTGCTATTTACACTGTTTTTAGTGTTAACGGTGTTGCTGCATTACATACCGAAATTCTTAAAACTAATACCTTCAAAGAATTCTATAAGTACATGCCAGAAAAGTTTAATAACAAAACTAATGGTGTCACTCATAGAAGATGGCTTGTTTACGCTAATCCAGAATTAACCAAACTCTTAGATAAGAAGATTGGTGATGGCTGGAAACTTGATATGATGCAAATTAAGAAATTTGAAAAATTTGCAGACGATCCAAAAGTGTTAACACAACTCGAACAAATCAAATTAGAAAATAAAAAGAAATTAGCGGCTTATATTAAAGAGCATAATCACATTGATGTTGATATCAATTCTATCTTTGATGTTCAAATTAAACGTTTACACGCTTATAAGAGACAATTAATGAATGTATTCCACATTATTTATCTCTATCAAAGAATGAAGAATGATCCTAACTTCAGAATCTATCCAAGAACATTCATTTTTGGTGCTAAAGCAGCTCCAAGCTATGCTTATGCAAAGAAGATTATCGAATTAATCTTAGCGGTCGGTAATGTTGTCAATAATGATTCTGAAATCTCTAAATATCTCAAAGTTGTATTTATTGAAAACTACGGCGTTTCCTTAGCAGAACTCATTATCCCAGCAGCCGATGTCAGTGAACAAATTTCTACCGCTGGTAAAGAAGCTAGTGGTACTTCTAATATGAAATTCATGATGAATGGTGCAATTACATTGGGCACAATGGATGGCGCTAATGTCGAGATTGCTAAATATGCTGGAGAAGAAAACGAAGTCATCTTTGGCTTAAGAAATGAAGAAGTCGAAGAATACTACGCTAACGGCTCATATTCACCATGGGATGAATATAATAAAGACGACAGAATCAAGAAGATTATGGATTCTCTATTTGAAGGTGAGTGGGTTAACTACAAACCTGATAAATTCCGTATGATTTTTGATGAAATCATGAACCATAACGATCAATATTTCATCCTCAAAGATTTGCCAAGTTATATCGAAGCTCAAGAAAAAATCCAAGAATTATACCAAGATAAAAAGAAATGGTATCATATGTCAGTTATGAATATCGCTAATAGTGGATATTTCACCTCTGATAGAACTATCGAAGCTTACGCAAAAGAGATTTGGAAATTAGAAAAGATTAAATAATATGCTTTGCGATTTAACAGATTTATATATCAAACAAAAAGAGTTAGACGAAGAAATTGCAAAGAACCATAATATTTCTTATTCCTCTACGAGGAACAAAAGATTATTAGCTTTGCTTGTGGAACTTGGCGAATTCGCTAATACGACTAGAACATTTAAATTCTGGTCTAATAAAGGAATGGAAGATAAGGCGATTGTCTTAGACGAATTTGCTGATGGTCTACATTTCCTATTATCTTTAGGAATTGATCAAGGCTATATAGTAGACACTATAGAAGTGGAAGATGATGAATTATCTTTAACCGATAATCTAATTTCTACTTACGAATTAGCGACAAATTTTTATAAAGAACAAACTCTTGTTAACTATCTTAGAATGTTTACTTCCTATTTAAGAGCGTTATTCAAAATAGGTTATAAATGGGAAGAAGCAAAAAATGCATATTATCTAAAATGCAAAGAGAATCATGTTAGACAAGAAACTAACTATTAAGGAGTATTAATATGCTTATTGATGAGATTAAAGCAAATAACATTAAAGCGATGAAAGAAAGAGATAACGTCACTCGTGGTGTTCTCTCAATTATTATGACCAAATACAAAAATCTTGAAGTCGAACTTCGTGCTTCAGGAAAAGAGATTGGTGATAAAGAACTTTTATCGATTATCCAAAAGACTCTAAAAGAACTTTCTGATGAAAAAGAAGGATATGCAAAGGTTGGCAATCAAGAAAAGGTTGATTCTATTTCTAAACAAGAATCTGTCC
Organism: uncultured Erysipelotrichaceae bacterium; assembly: GCA_902803285.1. Classification (GTDB taxonomy): domain Bacteria; phylum Bacillota_I; class Bacilli_A; order RFN20; family CAG-826; genus UBA2450. The sequence goes on from CADCPC010000019.1 coordinate 35,747, forward strand.
TTAACGGATATCTGCCAAAACAATTAAGCGAACAAGAAATTAGAGATATCATCTCTGCCTTAGAAGACAAGAGTGTCCCTAGTGTTATGAAGCACTTTAAAACGAATTATGCAGGCCAAGTTGATATGGGGCTTGTAAATTCTGTGCTTCGTAGTTTATAATCTTAAAACGTCAGCAATGACGTCTAGGGGCATCGTACAACGGCAGTACAGCGGTCTCCAAAACCGTTAATGTGGGTTCGATTCCTACTGCCCCTGCCAAAACAGTTCAATTGAGGATGACCCCTCTTTGATTAAGTGTGACTCCTGAATACTAGTTTGCTCACACACAAGATAATC
>CADCPC010000020.1 GCA_902803285.1 uncultured Erysipelotrichaceae bacterium
CGCACTTTTAATGCTTCTTCGTTATCATCTTTTCTTTGATATAATTCACCACCACATAAGTCGCAAACACCTTCAACTTTTGGTCTTAATGTTACGATGTGATATGGAGCGCCACAATTACGGCAAACGCGTCTACCAGAGATACGTCTGACGAGTTCAGCGTTATCACAGTCAAGATTAACGACAACATCAATTTCACGAGAGATTTCCTTAGTTAATTTACTAAGAGCTTCTGCTTGAGGAAGAGTTCTTGGGAACCCATCAAGTAAGAATCCATTAGCACAATCGTCCATAGCTAATCTCTCTTTAACTAAGCCGATTGTTACATCATCAGGGACTAGGTCACCACGATTGATATAACCTTGTGCTAATTTTCCAAGTTCTGTTTGAGCTTTGATTGCATCTCTGAACATATCCCCAGTTGAAATATGTACGAGATTTAGAGCGTCCTTTAATTGTTTTGCTAATGTACCCTTTCCAGCTCCTGGTGGGCCCATTAAGATAATGTTCTTTTTCACGATTAACGACCTCCTCCTGCAACAACTTCGTCGAATGATTTACCAGCGAGTAAACCGTCGATTTGATTGTTAAGTTCAAGACAGACACCGACGACGATGATCATACCTGTTCCGCCTAAAACGAGGGAATTGTTTTGACCAAAGACGCCAGATAATGTGAGAACACTTGGTAATGCAGCGATAATAGCTAATGCTAATGCACCGATTACAGTGACTCTATTTAACACCTTGCGGATATATCTCTCTGTTTCAATACCAGGTTTAATACCAGGAATATAAGAGTTGTTCTTTTGGAAGTTTTCCGCAATTTGTTCTGGGTTGATTTGCAAGTTTGCATAGAAGAAAGTGAATGCAATGGTTAATACAATATAGATTAGTAAGCCCCATGGCATTGACCATCCGCCCATGTCATACATTTCACTTGTGGAGAATATCTTGAGCCATTTCGCGTTGCTGGAATTGCTATCAATAAAGGCTGCAATAATACTTGGAACCATTAAGATAGAGCTTGCGAAGATGACTGGGATAACTCCTGCACTGTTAATCTTAATTGGTAAGAAGCTAGCTTTGGACATACCTTGAGTTTGTCCACCGCTCTTACCACTATGTTGAACAGGAATCTTTCTTTGAGAAAGTTCAATGAATGTAACGAATGCAATGATGAGAAGATAGGCAACGATGTATAAGATAAATTTGAATACACCGGCGATGACCAAGTTCTCAGGAGCACCTGCAGTTGTAGAAACATATAAGGTGAATGCTCCAGCGATTTGATTTGGTAAGGAACAGACGATACCTGCAAAGATAATCATTGAGATACCGTTTCCAATACCCTTAACAGAGATTTGGTCACCAAGCCACATCACTAGCATTGTGCCAGCGAGTAAAACAATGATGATATAAACATATGTAAGCCAGTTGTCATTGAGTAACAATGTTACACCGTCATAGCTTTCAATTGTTTTGATGATACCATATGCTTGAACCGCACCTAACAAGAGAGTTAAGTAACGGGTAGCATACTCCATTTTCTTTCTTCCGTATTGTCCTTGACGTTTGAGTTCGCTTAACGCTGGTAATACATCAGTTGATAACAACTGCACAATAATTTGTGCGGTGATGTATGGGGAAACGCCGAGGGCGAAGATGGAGAATGTTTGTAACGTTCCTCCACCTAATAAATTCATGAGTGATAACGCAGATCCAGAGTCGAGGTATTGTTGTAAACCTTCAGGATTAACTCCTGGAACGGTTATCTGTGCTCCGATACGGAAGATAAAGAGGATTAAGACCGTAAACAAAATACGGTTCATGATTTCTTTATTCTTGAGAATCGCAGCAATCTTTTTCATATTAGATTACCTCAGCTTTGCCGCCAGCACTTGTAATAGCTTCTTCTGCTTTTTTAGAGAATTTGTTAGCTTGAACAGTTAATTTCTTCTCTAATTTGCCGTCACCTAAGACTTTTAAGCCATCATATTCCTTGGTTAATAAACCAACTTCTTTTAATAATGCTGGAGTAACTACTGTACCTTCGTCAAATCTGTTTAAATCACCAACATTGACAGCAGCATAATGAACACGGTTTACATTCTTGAAGCCTCTTTTTGGGAGTCTTCTCCATAATGGCATTTGGCCACCTTCAAAACCGAGCGCGACGCCACCACCACTACGGGAGTTTTGTCCTTTGTGTCCGCTACCAGCTGTTTTGCCGTTACCGGAACCAATGCCTCTACCTTTACGATAGTGCTTTGTTCTACTGCCTTCTGTTGCTTGAAGTTCATGTAGTGTCATATGTGCACCTCCTTAATTTTAGTGATTAACACTATTATTCTTTGCTACGTAACACTTTCATGTCTTTGTAGCTCTTAAGGTTGTTCAAACCTTGGTTTGTTGCTCTAATGATGTTGATTGGAGCACGGCTACCATAGACTTTGGAGCACACGTTTTGAACACCTGCAAGTTCGAGAATTGCTCTAACTGGGCCACCAGCGATAATACCAGTACCTTCAGGAGCAGGTTTCAAATAAACATTACAGGCACCATATTTACCAACGATTTCGTGGCTAATGGTGTTTCCTTTAACTAAGTGAATAGTATAAAGTTTCTTTCTTGCTGCTTCTGTTGCTTTTTTGATTGCATCTGGGACTTCTGCAGCTTTTGCTAATGCAAAGCCGTATTTTCCTTTGTGATCACCGACAACAACAAGAGCAGTGAATTTCATTCTACGTCCACCTTTAACGGTTTTAGAAACACGGTTGATGAAGACAACTCTTTCTTCCATGTCATCTCTTGGTTCACGAGCGGCTCTACGATCTTTACGATCACCACGAGGGCCTCTACGATCACCGTGTGGACGTCTGTCGCCGCGAGGGGCTCTTTCTTCTTTTGGAGCAGCTGTTGGATTTTCTTCAGCTTTTACTTCTTCAGTAACAACTTTTTCTTCTTCTAACATAATCTTCTCCTTAGAATTCTAAGCCAGCTTCACGAGCGGCTTCTGCTAAAGCTTTGACACGTCCGTGGTAGATATAACCACTTCTATCAAAGACAACCTTAGTGATTTTCTTTGCTTTAGCTTTCTTAGCGATATCAGCACCAACTTTTGCAGCTGCGTCGATATTGCTACCATTTTCAAGTTTCAAACTCATTGAGCTAGATGCAACGAGTGTAACACCCTTAACATCATCAATGATTTGAGCTTCGATGTTTTTATTAGAACGGTAGAGACAAAGTCTTGGGCATTCTGCAGTGCCAGAAATTTTATTTCTAACACGAGCGTGTCTTCTAACTCTAGAAACGTTCTTGCTTTCTTTCAAAATCATTTCATGTACCTACCTTTCTATTATTTCTTGCCGCCAGCGCGTTTACCTTCTTTAGTAATGACAACTTCGTCTTTATAACGAATGCCTTTACCTAAGTATGGTTCTGGTGGACGGACTCCTCTAATGCTTGCTGCAGTTTGACCAACAGCTTGCTTATCAACACCTTCAACAACGATTTCAGTAGCGGAAGGTAATGTGACTTTAACACCTGCGCATGGTTTTATGGTTACTGTGTGGGAGTATCCTGCCCATAAGACAACGTTTTCACCTTGTAATTGAGCTTTGTAACCAATACCTCTCATTTCTAAGGATTTCTTATATCCTTCGGAAACACCGACAACCGCGTTGTGGATGTTAGCACGAGTAGAACCATGGTTTTGTTTGATTTGTTTAACTTCACTGCTTCTCTTGCAAGCAACAATGTTGCCTTCGACTTCAACAGAGATGCCGTGGTTAATTGGAACGATTAATGTTCCTTTAGGACCACTAACTTTTGCGTTAGTGCCTTCAACTGTAACTGTAACTCCAGCAGGTAGTTCAATATGTTTATTACCAATACGTGACATAAACTTTCCTCCTACCAGATGTAAGCGATTACTTCGCCACCAATACCGAGTGTTCTTGCTTTTGCATCAGTCATAACACCTTGTGAAGTAGAGATAACTGCAATACCTAAGCCTTTTAAAACTCTTGGGAGCTTATCGCAACCGACGTTAACACGAAGACCTGGTTTAGAGATTTTCTTTAAGCCAGAGATAACTCTTGTGCCATCAGCAGCGTATTTTAATGTAATCGTTAGTTCTTTTTTGGTTGCACCCTTAACTTTGTAGTCAACGATGAAGCCTTCTTCTTTTAAAATCTTTGCGATTTCAACTTTCATCTTAGAGGAAGGCATTTTAACTGATTCATGTTTTAATGCATTTGCATTTCTAATGCGGGTAAGCATATCCGCAATTGGATCTGTCATCATAATTACTTATTCCCTCCTATTACCAAGATGATTTCTTTAAGCCAGGAATCTCACCCTTGTAAGCAAGCTCACGGATGCAGATACGGCATAAATGGAATTTTGAATAGACAGCATGAGGACGTCCACAACGTTCACAACGTGTATATTCTCTAACTTTGTATTTCTTAGGTCTCGCACAGCGGACTTTAGCACTTGTTTTTGCCATATACTTAAGCGGACTCCTTTCTATCTAACAAATGGCATACCTAATAATTCTAATAAGGAGTATGCCTCTTTATCTGTTTTAGCGGTAGTAACGATAACAACGTCCATACCTCTAACTTTTGCGACCTTATCGTAGTCGATTTCTGGGAAGATTAATTGTTCTCTAACACCTAATGTGTAGTTACCACGACCATCGAAAGCGTTTTTGCTAACGCCACGGAAGTCACGGACACGTGGAAGAGCGATAGAGACTAATTTATCTAAGAAATCCCACATTCTAACGCCACGGAGTGTAACTTTACATCCGATGGATTGGCCTTCTCTTAATTTGAAGGTAGCAATAGATTTCTTTGCTTTTGTGATTAATGGTTTTTGACCAGTGATTTGAGCGAGTTCTGCGACTGCTTCATCAAGTAATTTGGAATCTTGAGTTGCATCACCAACACCGATGTTAACAACGATCTTTTCTAAACCAGGAACTTCCATAACTGAAGAATAACCATATTTTTCAATTAATGCTTTCTTGATTTCACTATCGTATTTTTCTTTTAAACGGTTTGTGACGGCAGCTTTCTTATTGCCATTACCTTTTGCTTTCTTTGCTTTTGGAGCAGCTTTTGGAGCTTCAACCTTTTCTTCTTTAGCTTCAGCTTTTGTAGCTTCTTCTTTAGCAGCTTTAGGAGCAGCTTTCTTAGCAACACTCTTCTTTTCTACTGGTGCTTCAGCTTTTTCTTCTTCTGGAAGTTCGACAGTAGCGTCAGCAGCGTTCTTAACGACTGATGCACAGCCATTCTTACATGCAGCTAATGTTGTGTAGCCTTCAGAAGCAAGGATTGCTTGACCATTTGCAGCTTGAAGTCTGAAACGGAATTGATCTGCATTATCGCTATAAATAACGAATTTAGGATTTTTCTTTTCTTCGACTTCTTTTGCAGTTGTATCTTCAACTTCTGCAACAGCTGAACAAGTTTTTACAGATTCAACACCTGCTAATGCAGATTTTAATGATTTGTAAACTTGTGAGTTACCAACAGGTTGACCGTTGGTAGCGACTAATAAGAAGTTATAACCAGTATTGGTTTTCTTAACTGTAAATTTAGACATACCGATTTTCCTCCTTATAATTCAGTGCCACTAGCTTTAGTGACTCTGACTTTCTTACCCTTAACAACTTTGTGACCAATTCTTGTTGGTTTCTTTGTTTTTGGGTCAACAATCATAACGTTAGAAGCATCAATTGGAGCATAAATCTCAACGATACTGCCTTCTGGATTGTTTTGAGTTGGTTTTTTGTGTTTCTTACGGAGGTTAACGCCTTCGACAACAACACGGTTTGATTTTGGATCAACCTTTTGGATTGTGCCAGTCTTGCCTTTGTCTTTGCCAGCGATGACGATAACTTTATCACCTTTTAATAAATTCATCAGTCAATCCTCCTTATAACACTTCTGGAGCAAGGGAGACGATTTTCATGAAACCATCAATACCTGCTTCACGTAATTCACGAGCAACAGGGCCAAACACACGTGTACCGACTGGTGCGTTATCATCATTGATGATGACAACTGCATTGTCGTCAAATGCGATTGTTGAACCATCTGCTCTTTGAGTTGCTTTTTTGCATCTCACGATGACGCATCTAACAACGTCACCTTTTTTCACTTTACCATTTGGTATAGCTTCTTTGACTGAGCATTGAATGATATCACCAAGGTAAGATGTTTTTCTTTTACTTCCTCCGTAGAGGGTGAAAGCACGAACTTTACGAGCGCCACTATTGTCTGCGACAACAAGGTTTGTTTCCTTCTGGATCATATTATTCTGCCTCCTTTTCTTCTACTTTTTTAGTTGCTGCTTTCTTTGCTGCAGGTTTCTTGGCCTTAGGAGCTTCGACTTCTTCAGCAACTTTTTCTTCTTTGACTTCTTCAACGACTGGAGTTTCTTCTAATGTTGGAAGTTCAACTTCGCCGCTTAAGACTTCTTCTTTTAATTCTGCTTCTGCTTCTTTGATGGATAATTCAGCAGTCTTATCAACACTGACTAATCTATATCTCTTAGTAGCAGAGAGTTTTCTACATTCCATGATGGTAACGAGATCGCCAACCTTGGCAACGTTATTCTCATCATGCGCGTAATACTTCTTTCTATATTTAACGCGTTTTCCATATTTGGTGTGTCTCTTATGAGTTTCAACAAGGACAGCGATGGTTTTATCGTTCTTATTGCTAATTACGACACCTTGAATGGAACGTCTTAAATTTCTTTCTTCCATGGTCATTCTCCTTATTTACTTTCATTGAGTTCTCTTTCACGGAGAACCATATTGACACGTGCGATGTCTCTTCTAACGGTGATGACATCTTCACCTCTTTCGAGTGTACCGACAGCTTTCTTACGTCTTAACTCGAAGAGTTGTTCTTTAAGCGAGTAGAGCTTTTCTTTAAGTTCACTCGTTGATAATTCGCGGACTTCACTAATTTTCATGGCTACTACTCTCCTTTACCGACAACTTTACATTTGATTGGGAGTTTGTATGCTGCAAGTCTTAATGCTTCACGAGCAACTTCAGGAGCAACGCCTCCGATTTCAAACATGATACGTCCTTCTTGGACAACTGCAACCCAGTCTTCTGGTGAACCTTTACCGGAACCCATACGAACTTCTGCAGGTTTCTTTGTTTTTGCTAAGTGTGGGAAGATTCTGATCCAGATTTGTCCACCACGCTTAGTATATCTTGATAAGACAACACGAGCTGCCTCGATTTGACGAGTAGTAATCCATGCGCCTTCAAGTGCTTGTAAGCCGAATTCGCCAAAGGCGATTGTTGTGCCGCCTTTTGCGTGTCCTTCATATTTAATAATGTGAGGACGACGATATTTAACACGATTTGGTTGTAACATGCTTACTCTCCTTTCTCGTCTTTAGCGAGTTCTGGGCGGATTTCTCCTCTACAGATCCAGACCTTAACGCCTAAGCGACCATATTGAGTAGCAGCTTCAGCAACTGCGTAGTCGATATCACTTCTTAAGGTATGTAGAGGGATGATTCCTTCTTTATAGCCTTCGCTTCTAGCGATATCAGCACCGCCTAAACGGCCAGAGATAACTGTACGGCAGCCTTTTGCGCCTGCTTTTCTAACATTTTGAATCGCTTTCTTTTGAACGGTTCTGAAACTTGCTCTCTCTTCTAATTGTTTAGCGATTGTGTAGGCGACGATGTTTGCATCTAAGTTAGGATTTTTAACTTCGATAACTTCGACTCTGACATCACTACCCTTAGTGAGTTTAGCTAAGTTTTCTTTGATTAAGTTGATGTTCTTGCCATCTTGTCCAATGATTGCTCCTGGACGACCAGCGAAGATCTTAACAACTAAGTTTCCTTTGCCAGCTTTAGTTCTTTCAATTTCAATGTGAGAAAGTAAAGCGTCTTTTAAGGATTTTTCGAGATATTTACGGATTTTAATGTCTTCATTTAAGTTGACAGGGTATTCTTTGTCATCAGCATACCAACGAGAATTCCAGTCTCTGTTGACACCGATACGCATACCTACTGGATTTACTTTTTGACCCATTGTATCAATCTCCTTATCTCATTTTCACAACCACAGTGATGTGGCATGTTCTTTTTACTAAACCAGAAGCAGAACCTTTTGCTCTTGGCATATATCTCTTCATTTTGAGTCCATCATTAGCATAGATTTCTGCGACATATAATCTGCTTTCATCCATACCGAAGTTGTTGATGGCGTTAGCAGCAGCAGAGCGGATGACTTTGCTGACTGGTTCACTACCAGCTCTATTAATGTTTCTTAATAAGCCGAGAGCGACGCTAACATCTTTGCCTCTAACTTGATCAATCACAAGTCTTGCCTTACGAGGAGTAAGTCTGACGTTAGTTGCGATTGCTCTAGCTTCAGTTCTTGGTTCTTTTGCTGGAGCAGCTGCTTCAGCTTTAGCTTCTTTCTTAGCTTTAGGAGCTTTAGCTTCTTTGACTTCTGCTGCTTTCTTTGCAGCTTTCTTTGTTTCTGCCATTAGTTGCTACCTCCTATTTCTTGCCTGCTGCTGCAGCTTTATCTTCAGCAGTGTGGCCTGTATGTCCGGTGTATTTTCTGGTTGGAGAGAATTCACCGAGTTTGTGTCCGACCATATCATCAGTAACGTAGACTGTAATATGTTCTCTTCCGTTATAAACAGCAAATGTGTGTCCGACGAAAGATGGATAAATTGTAGAACGGCGGGACCATGTCTTGATGACTTCTTTTTTGCCGCTAGCGTTTAAAGCTTCGACTTTTTTCATTAAATGGTCATCAACGAATGCGCCTTTTTTCAAACTTCTTGCCATTGTGTCTTTCTCCTTTCACTATTTGCCGTTACGTCTACGAACGATTAATTTTGTAGACTTTTTCTTGTTGTTTCTGGTCTTAACGCCCATTGCACGTTTGCCCCAAGGTGTTCTTGGTGCATCACGTCCGACAGGACATTTACCTTCACCACCACCATGTGGGTGGTCATTAGGGTTCATTACAGAACCTCTAACTGTAGGTCTCACACCGTACCATCTGTTTTTACCAGCTTTACCGAAGTTGATTAAGTTCCAATCTTCGTTACCAACAATACCGATGGTTGCGCGACATGCGCCTAATACTTTTCTCATCTCACCACTTGCGAGACGAACCATAACATATTTGTCTTCAGCACCTAAGACTTGAGCGGATGCTCCAGCAGCTCTACATAATTGGCCGCCTTTACCAGGAACTAATTCAATGTTGTGGACGAATGTACCTTCAGGAATGTTTCTGAGGCTTAGTGCGTTACCTGTTAGAATATCACAGGAATCGCCAGATATGATTTTATCCCCGACTTTGAGATCTTTAGGTGCGAGAATGTATCTCTTTTCACCATCAGCGTAAGCAACTAAGCAGATATTTGCGTTACGGTTTGGATCGTACTCAACAGTCTTTACAACAGCAGGGATATTGTCCTTATTACGTTTGAAGTCGATCACACGATATTTTCTCTTGTGACCTCCACCAATGTGACGGCAGGTAATATGACCTTGATTATTTCTACCGCCAGATTTTGATAAACTGACTAATAAACTTTTTTCAGGAGTGCTTGTTGTAATTTCTTCGAATGTCGAGTTGGTCATGTTTCTCCTACTTGCGGAAGTAGGTCTGTAAGTTCTAATTGACATTACTTTTTCCTCCTATAATTTGAGAATATGAACTAATTATTCTCTGAATAAGTCGATTGCTTCGCCTTCTGCGATAGTGACAATCGCTTTTTTGTAGCCTTGGATGTAACCGTTATAACGGGTACCTCTTGTTGTGGCTTTAGCTCTGACGTTTAAGATTTTGACATCAGTTACTTTAACTTGGAAAATTCTTTCAAATGCTAATTTAACTTCAGTCTTATTGGTGTCAGGAGCAACTTTGACAGTGACTTTGTTCTTGTTTTGCATTTCTGCCATACTCTTTTCAGTGATGATAGGTTTTGCAATAACAGCGAAGTCTCTTTCAGTTGGTTTTTGGAAGCTTTTCTTTACTGGAGCTTCTGCTTTTTTCTTTGCTGCCATAATTATTTCAATGCCTCCTCAACTTTTTTAACTGCGTCTTGGCTAATAACGAGCTTATCAACATTTAATAAATCGTAGACGGACACGTTATCGCTTGTAACGACTCTAGCGTAATCAACGTTTCTTGCACATGCGAAGAGGTTTTCATCGATTTCGCTAACGACGACTAATGCTTTGCTATCAACTTTTAATGCTTCAAGCATTTTAACGAAGTCTTTAGTTTTCTTAGCGTCGAATTTGATTGCATCAACGACCACTAGGTCTTTTGGAGTCTTAAGAGATAATGCACTTCTTAAGGCTAATTGATGTTCTTTTTTGTTTTGGGAAAGGGTGAAGTTTTGTGTACCAACTGGTCCAAAGACTGTACCACCACCAACCCAGATTGGGCTACGGGAGCTACCTGCTCTCGCACGACCTGTGCCTTTTTGTCTCCATGGTTTCTTACCACCACCGGAAACTTCGTGTCTAACTTTAGTCTTTGCAGTCGCTTGACGTGCATTGGCTTGTTCGACTTGGACGGCATTGAACATTGCTTGCTTGTGTGGTTCTACTGCGAACACGGAAGCAGCAAGTGAGATTTTGCCAACTTCTTCGCCAGTCATGTTAAGAACCTTAACACTGACGGATTTCTTTTCTGCCATAATCTGCTGTTCTCCTTTCGTCCATTATTCTGCTGCTGCTTCTTCTGCTGGTGCAGCTTCTGCAGGAGCTTCGTTAACCACTGGAGCTGGTGCTCTGTTAATTAATGGTTTAACGGTTGGTTTGTTTTTGACTGTCTTAATAGCGGAACGGATTGTAACAATGGCTTTCTTTGTGCCTGGTAATCCACCTTTAATTAAGATGTAGCCTTTTTCTGCATCGACTTTAACAACTAACAAGTTGAGAAGAGTTGCAGATTTGTTACCGTGATGACCGGACATGTGTTTGCCTGGCATAACACCGTGGTTATAACGACCGTTGTTAGCGAAGGTACCTTGTCCTCTGTGGTAACCTGAACCATGTCCTTTTGGACCGATATGCATGTGCCATCTCTTGATAGTACCTGTATAACCATGTCCTTTGCTGGTTCCAATGACGTCAACGATATCACCGGCTTGGAACATATCAGCTTTGATGACATCACCGAGATTGTAACCGGTCATTTCATCTCCTCTGAGTTCTGCGCTGACATAATGTGGAACTGTATTTGCTTTCTTAGCAATACCTTTTTCGCACTTGTTGGCGCGTGATTCTTTCTTTTCTTCGTAGCCAACTTGAACAGCGACATAGCCGTCTTTTTCTAATGTTTTAACTTGAGTGACGACATTTGGTAAGACTTCAACAACTGTAACTGGGTATAATGTGCCATCTTCTGCAAAGACAGATGTCATGCCCATTTTACGACCTAAAATAGCTTTCATTTTGTCTTACCTCCTTAAAGTTTGATTTCGATATCAACTCCTGATGGAAGATCGAGGTTCTTTAGAGCATCGAATGTTTCCTTGCTAGGGTTTGTGATGTCGATAATTCTTTTGTGTGTTCTAATTTCGAATTGTTCACGAGAATCTTTGTACTTGTGGACAGCTCTTAAAATGGTAAACACTTGTTTTTCTGTTGGTAGTGGAATTGGGCCCACAACAGTAGCCCCAGAGTTCTTTGCCACTTGGACAATTCTTTGAGCGCTTTGATCAAGGTTGACATGATCATAGGCTTTAAGGCGAACTCTAATCTTAGTAGTTTTTGCCATGAAATTTCCTCCTATATCACTTTCAGGCTTTGACTTATCTCTCTCAGAACGAATTACCGGATACACCTTCATGACAACGAATGTGGGTGTGTCCGCAACCTCGCACGTCACGGAAAGACGTCAACGTTCAAATCCTACTCTTATACGTGTATATGTGTCAATAATTATTTAAAAAATATTTTCTTAATAATAAAAAGACAGTGATTCGCCACCATCATTTTTCTAAAATTTTATGCTCTCAGAAGACCAAATTTGTATTTTTGACCCCTAATTTTTGCTTTTTTCGGCCTTATTTTGATAGGCTGCATAACTATATTTGCAACCACAATACTCTTGGAAGTACATCTCATGCTTTTTGATAATCAAAAGAGAGTTTTCATAACCGTTATTCTTCTTAAAATCAGCGTATAGCCACTTAACAGTAGGATAATCTTTTTGTAGCTCTTCACCAATTTTGTTAATGTCCTGTGCATTTTTATATCTGGATATGGTCATAACTGTTCCAAAATACTCAAATCCATGTTCTTTAGCGTATTCAAATCCTTGTTTGAGGCGTTTACGGAAACAAATTCTGCATCTCTCATGACCTTCTTTATCATCTTTACGAGGTTCGAGATCTAAATTATAGGTTTCGTTATCATAAGGAAACTCAATAACTTTTATGTCGCTATGTAAATCAGCCAAATATTTCTTAAGCTCAGCAAGTCTACGAGAATATTCTGATTGAGGAAAAATATTAGAGTTGTTATAGATAATCGTAATATCAAAATAGTCTTTTAATTCTTCGTGAGGAATAGTGAAACAAGGACCACAACAGGCATGAAGTAAAAGTGTTGGCCTTTTACCGCTTTTTTCTAGCAAATCTAGTTCTTTTTGTAATAGTTTTTGAAAATTTCGTCTATTTTCCATAGATGAACATTGAATCTCCAAACGAGAAGAAATGATATTTATTTTCGACAGCGTATTTATAAACTTCTAACGTGAATTCACGGCCCATAAAAGCGCTGACAAGCATGATAAGTGTGCTTTTTGGCAAATGGAAATTTGTAATGATTGCATCCACAGCTTTAAATTCATAACCTGGTTCAATAAATATGCTTGTTTCTTTTTTAGCAGGGGTAAAAACTCCATATTCAGACATATTTGCTTCTAATGTTCTAACCGAAGTTGTCCCAATTGCGATAATTCTTCTATGTTCTGCTTTGGCTTTATTTAAAATTGCACATGATTCTTCATTAATTTCATATAATTCGCTATGCATTATGTGATCTTTTGTGTCTTCAACCTTTACTGGTCTAAAAGTTCCAAGTCCAATATGTAGTGTAATGTCCACTATTTCAATACCTTTGTCTTTGATTTGCTCAAAAAGCTCATTTGTAAAGTGAAAACCTGCTGTTGGAGCGGCTGCGCTACCAACATATTTTGCGTAAACAGTCTGATAACGATCGTTTTCACATAATTGTTTTTTGATATATGGAGGTAAAGGCATACTGCCTAAAGCATCTAGCACTTCTAAGAAAATGCCTTCGTAGATAAATTTTATTAATCTAATGCCTTCATCTTTTTCTTCAATGACTTCTCCAAATAGTTTTCCGTCACCATAATTGATTCTGGCGCCAACCTTTAGTGACTTAGCTGGCTTAGTTAAGCATTCCCAAACATCTCCATCAACTTGTTTTAAAAGAAGCGTCTCAACATGAGCGCCAGTGACTTCTTTAACTCCATGAAGTCTAGCAGGAATAACTTTTGTGTTGTTTCTAACTAAGACATCTCCTGGTTTTAAATAGTCTAAAATATTATAAAAATATTTATCTTCGTAAGTTTTATTAACTTTGTTAATAGCTAGTAGTCTAGAGTGATCTCTTTTATCAGATGGCTTTTGTGCAATTAGCTCTTCTGGAAGATAAAAATCAAATAGATTTATGTTCATTATTAAAAACCTCTGCTATCTCCAAAAGCGGCAATGGTAATGTCCATAAATTCTTGGAATCTGTCTTCTTTAATTGCCTCTCTTGCACCTTCCATTAGATGGATAAGGAAACGAATGTTATGAATTGAAAGTAATCTTTTACCGAAGATTTCATCGCAGACATACAAATGTCTCAAATACGCACGGGTATAGTTTTTGCAGCAATAACAATCGCAATTAGGATCTAATGAGGTGAAATCTTCCTTATACTTGGCATCTCTAATATTAATTCTTCCGTTGGAAGTCATAAGAGCGCCGTGTCTAGCAAGTCGAGTTGGTAAAACACAGTCAAACATATCAATTCCACGAGCGATGCCACCTAGAAGATAGTCTATAGAGCCAACGCCCATTAAATATCTTGGTTTATCATTTGGAAGATATTTCACTGCATAGTCAATCATTCTGAAACAAACTTCTTTTGGCTCACCAATAGAAGTGCCACCAATGGAATATCCTGAGAAGTCCATTTTTGTTAATTCTTCAGCGCACATTTTTCTTAAATCTTCATAGTCGCCGCCTTGAACAATACCGAACAAAGCTTGGTCTTCTCTTTTGTGTGCTTCTAATCCACGCTTCGCCCATCTGATAGTTCTTTCAGTGGACTTTTTAACATAGTCATATTTAGCAGGATAAGGAATGCATTCATCAAATGACATAATGATGTCTGCACCTAATTTTTCTTGAATATCGATAGCGACTTCTGGAGAGAAAAATAGCTTGTCACCATTGAGATGATTTTTGAAATGGACACCCTCTTCAGTAATTTTTCTTTTTTCTGCTAATGAGAAAACTTGGAATCCACCTGAGTCAGTTAAAATAGGCCCGTCCCAGTTCATAAATTTATGTAATCCGCCAGCCTTAGCGACCAAATCCGCGCCAGGTCTGATTGATAAATGGTAAGTATTAGCTAAAATTACTCCTGCTCCCATCGAATGTAATTCTTCAGGTGAAAGAGACTTAACAGTTGCTAAAGTTCCGACCGGCATAAACATAGGAACCTCACAATCTCCATGTGGAGTATGTAGAATTCCATATCTTGCTCCAGTCTTCTTATCTATGTGTTTAATTTCTAACCAAAAATTTTTCATATTTAGAATTTGATAAGTGGGGTGATATCCAAAATATTAATCTTATTAGACAAGTTGTTTTCGATTGTGTTTGTCACGACGATGTCTGCTATTGGAGAACTCAAAAGTTTATCCAAAGATCCATGAGAAAACACCCCGTGAGATGCTCCTACCAACACTTTTTTTGCTCCGCCATTAAGTAAAACTTCAGTTGCAGAAATAATTGTGCCTCCAGTGTCAATAATATCATCGATAATAATGCAAACTTTACCTTTGATCTCATCATTATTGACAGCTAAGTGTTCGGCAAAGTTTGGTTTTGGACGATATTTATTCAAAATTACTTTCTTAGAACCATTCAAACCTTGAACTAATGAATCAGCACGTAAATTTGCACCATGATCAGGAGAAACGACCACTACATCATCTAGACTAATTCCGTTATTTTTAAAGTAATCTTTGTAATATTCAACAAATAGAGGCGTGGTTGGTAAATTCTCAAATTTTGTTTCAAAGAATTTTTCTATATCTTTATGATGCAAATCGAAGGTTAAAATCTCATCTACTTTTGCGGTATCTAAAATTTTAGCGACAACTTCACAAGAAACAGGTTCGTTGGACCACGATACTCTTTCTTGTCTTGAGTAACCGAAATAAGGAATATAGAGTTTTATACTCTTTGCACCACTTCTTTTTATGGAATCAATAAGCAATAAGAGTTCAAATAGTCTCTCATGGGCTTTTTTGGCAGTACTTTCAATGATTAAGACGTCTTTATCTTTGACATCAGATAAGGTTTTAACCAAGATCTCCCCATCAGCAAAATAGTCAAAAAATACAACGCCTTGTTCAGCGTTTAATCTTTTTGCAACTTTTTCAGCAACGCATGTGTTTGAAACGAGTGAAAATACAATTAATTTGTTCATAATTTACCTATAATATTTGCAAGCCATCAAGACAATTTCTTTATTGACCTCATATTCGCCTTTTATTCTGTTTTTGTCGTAAAAAACCCCATTATTTTTCATAAATTCGCTTAATTCTCTTGTGTTAAACCAAAGCCTTAACGACTTATCAACAAGGTCTTCTTCTTTCTTAAAAACTGAGAATGTTTCACCTAAGTAAAATAGAGAGCCATTATATAGTCCCCAATCGTTTGGAGAATAGCTAATTGTCATCCCACTCATCTTTGCATAATAAGCGTTTTTAAATAACTGATCATATAGTTCTTCAGTCATATCTTGCTTAGATAAATAATCAGTCATGATAAGAGCAGGAATATAATCTCTAACTATATAGCCAGCTTTCTTATCAAGCCATCTTAATTTAGGAGCGTTGATAGGTGTTGTACTTATTCTTTTTAATGAATAAGTTAGTTTATTGCCCTCATCACTTTTTGGAACAAATTGAATAACCAAATATTCTCTGCCTTTATATGTGCAGATATATCTTTGTTCGTCTAATTGTTCTTTAATTTCAAATTCTCTGTGTTTAATTATCATATCTTCGTGAAAAATATTATACACTATTTAATTAATTAAATATAGTAAATATAAAATCGACGATTTTTTTAATAAGTTTGTAGGTTGTTTTTTGACTATATTTTTGGTTTTCTCAATTTATTTTTTTCTTTGAAAGACTTATACTATTCGCATGAAACTTTACGAAAGCGCTGAAGACTATTTAGAAACAATATTGGTTCTAACTACCAGAAATGGTTCTGTTAGAGCTATTGATATCGCCAAAGACATGAATTTTACTAAGGCGAGTGTTTCTGTTGCTATGCACAAACTACAAGATAATGGGCTTATCGTTATCGCAACAAATGGCAACATTATTTTGACTGAAAAGGGTTACCAAATCGCTAATTCTGTTTATGAACGTCATGTTGTGCTAACCGATGCGTTTGTGAGATTAGGTGTTTCTCCTGAGCAAGCAAAGATTGATGCATGCAAAATAGAACACGACCTTTCTAAAGAAAGTTTTGAAGCTATTAAGAAGGCAATGGGTAAATAAATGACACATTTAGATAGATTTATTAAGTATGTAAAAATCAACACTCAAGCTGATGATAAAACCGGTACAACGCCTAGTACCGAGAGACAAAAAGATCTCGGACGTGTTTTGGTTGCAGAATTATTAGAACTAGGACTCGAAGACGCTCATATGGATGAATGGGGTAATGTCTACGGACATTTACCAGGTAAAGGAACAAGAATTGGCCTTAACGCTCATATGGATACAGCGTTAGAAGTAACTGATGAAGAAGTTAAACCTCACCTTATTAAAGAATATCAAGGTGGCATTATTCAACTTGCTAATGGTTTAGAGATGTCTCCAGAGATGTTCCCATCATTAAATAACCACATAGGACACGATTTAGTGGTGACTGATGGAAATACCTTACTCGGTGCAGATGATAAGGCTGGAATTGCCATTATTATGTCTGCACTACAATATTTCCACGATCATCAAGAGGTGGAACACTCCACTATTTGTGTTTGCTTTACAGTTGATGAAGAAATCGGTGAAGGTCCATTACATTTCAACTATGAAAAAATGAACGCAAAATATGCTTATACAATAGACGGAGCAGAAATCGATGTCATTGAATCAGAGAATTTCAATGCTAAAGCTGTCCACATCCATGTTACAGGAGTATCTATTCACCCAGGTGAAGCAAAAGGCAAATTAATTAACGCATGCTTGGTTGGTAATGATTTAATATCATTACTTCCTCAAAATGACACACCTTTTGACAGCGAGGGTAAAGAAGGATTCTGGCATCTTACTGAATTTAATGGCAGTTCAGATGAAGCTGATATTAGATTAATCATCAGAGATTTCAAAGAATCAGGTGTCGAAAATAGAATCGAATGCGTCAGACATGCGGTTGATGAAGTCAAAAAGAAATATCCAACTTCTAAAATCGAGTGGTCTATTAAAGATCAATATGAAAACATGAAGCAATACGTTGATAAGAAGCCAATTGCTGTTAAGAACGCTAGAGAAGCACTTAAGAAAAATGGTATCGAACCAGTTAGTGGTTATATTCGTGGCGGAACAGATGGAGCAACATTTTCTAAATATGGACTAGTAACACCTAACCTAGGAACTGGTAGTTATAACCATCACGGAAGATTCGAATATCTCGATGTTCAAGAATTCGAAAAAATGATCGATGTCGTTATTGATATCGTCAAAAGATAAGGATTATCGATAGGAAATAGGGCCAATTGGCTCTTTTTTTATTTTTTGTCAAAAGTCCCAAAAAAATATCTCAAATAATTTTTGCTTAAACTACAATTATATAAATATAAAAAACAAGCACTTTTTTGCCATATTTAGACACTGTCCAATCTTTATAAATTTCCTTATTTTTTTGCTTTACAATGGGATTATATTTTAATAGTATTTAACCACTAACCTTTTCAAGGGTATATTACATCATTTTCAAATTACATAAGGGGACAATGTTTTATGTTGAAAATCAAGAAAAGAGACGGAAGTATAGAAGACTTCCACTTAGACAAAGTTGCCAAAGCGATTGAAAAAGCTTTCATGGCAGAACACAAATTCTACAACGAAGATATCATCAACATGCTTGCATTAAGAGTTACCGCTCAAATGAATAGCAAAGTCTTAAACGAAGTAGTCGATATCGAAGATGTTCAAGATGCAGTCGAAGTTGTTTTAGTCCAAGCTGGCTATGTTGATGTTGCAAGAAGCTACATTTTCTATAGAAAAGCTCGTGCAAACTTAAGAGAACAAAAAGCAACTGAACTCGACTACAAAAAGACTGTTGATAATTACTTAAAAATCAATGACTGGAGAGTTAAGGAAAATTCTACAGTTACATATTCTGTTGGTGGTCTTATCTTATCTAACTCAGGTGCAGTTACCGCTAACTACTGGTTAAGTGAAGTTTATGATCAAGAAATCGCCAATGCTCATAGAAACGCTGATATCCACATTCACGACTTATCAATGCTTACAGGTTACTGTGCTGGTTGGTCATTAAAACAATTAATTCAAGAAGGTTTAGGTGGCGTTGTTGGTAAAATTACCTCTGCACCAGCAAATCACTTATCAACCTTATGTAACCAAATGGTTAATTTCTTAGGCATTATGCAAAATGAATGGGCTGGCGCTCAAGCATTCTCATCATTTGATACATACCTCGCACCATTTGTTAAGAAAGACAATCTTACATACAAAGAAGTCAAGCAATGTATCCAATCATTCATCTATGGTGTTAATACACCATCTAGATGGGGAACACAAGCACCATTCACCAACATCACTCTTGACTGGGTCGTTCCAAATGATATGGCAGAATTAAATGCTATCGTCGGTGGAAAAGAATGCGACTTCAAATACAAAGATTGTGAAAAAGAAATGGCAATGGTTAACAAAGCTTTCATTGAAGTCATGATTGAAGGCGATGCTAATGGTAGAGGATTCCAATATCCTATCCCAACTTACTCCATCACTCGTACATTTGACTGGTCTGAAACTGAGAATAATAAATTATTATTTGAGATGACCGCTAAGTACGGCACACCATACTTCTCTAACTACATCAATTCTGATATGGAACCAAGTGATGTTAGAAGTATGTGCTGTAGATTAAGACTCGACTTAAGAGAATTAAGAAAGAAATCTGGTGGTTTCTTCGGTTCTGGTGAATCCACAGGTTCTGTCGGTGTTGTTACAATCAACATGCCAAGAATTGCTTACTTAGCAACAGATAAAGCAGATTTCTATGACAGACTTGATAAAATCATGGACATCTCCGCTAGAAGCTTAAAAGTTAAGAGAAACACTATTACAAAACTCTTAGAAGCAGGTTTATATCCATATACAAAACGTTATTTAGGTACATTCAACAACCACTTCTCCACTATTGGTTTAGTTGGTATGAACGAAGCTTGCTTAAATGCTAGATGGATCAAAAAAGACCTCACAAATCCAGAGGCTATAGAATTTACTAAAGAGGTTTTAAATCACATGCGTGAGAAACTCTCTGATTACCAAGAACTCTATGGCGACTTATATAACTTAGAAGCTACACCAGCTGAATCCACAGCATATCGTTTAGCAAAACATGATAAAGAGAAATATCCAGATATCATCACTGCTAGCGAAGAAGGTAGAACTCCATATTACACCAACTCATCTCACTTACCAGTTGGCTATACAGAAGACATCTTCGCAGCTCTTGATATCCAAGATGAATTACAAACTCTCTACACATCAGGTACAGTCTTCCATGCATTCTTAGGTGAAAAACTCCCGACATGGAAATCTTGTATGAATCTTGTTAGAAAGATTGCTGAAAACTATCACTTACCATATTACACAATGTCTCCTACATACTCTGTATGTAAAGAACATGGTTATATCACTGGTGAACAATATATTTGTCCAAAATGTGGCCAAAGAACAGAAGTTTATTCACGTATCACTGGCTACTATAGACCAGTTCAAAACTGGAACGATGGTAAGAGCGAAGAATTCAAGATGAGACAAACTTACAACATCAAAAACAGCAAGTTAACTCACGGAATTAAAAGCGAAGCAGACTGCGAAGTTAAAACAAACGAACCATCTGTAACAGAAGTCATGCTCTTTGGCACAAAGACATGCCCTAACTGTAAGATGGCAAAGATGCTTCTTGAAAAAGCAGGCGTTGACTACAAATGGGTTGACGCAGAAGAAAATGTTGAATTAACAACTAAATTAGGCGTTAAGAAAGCACCAACACTTCTCGTTCCACATGATGACGGTTTCGACGCATTCGAAAACGCTAGTAACATCAAAGGCTATATCGAAGGATTAAAATAATGAAACGCTACGACATTATTATTGTTGGAGGTGGACCTGCTGGAATGACAGCAGCTCTCTACGCTCTTAGAAACGATAAAAAAGTTCTAGTGCTCGAAAAAGAATCTTTCGGTGGACAAATTGCCACTTCACCAAGACTAGAAAACTATCCAACCATTCCTTCCATTTCTGGAAGTGAATGGAGCGATCTAGTATTCAGTCAAATCACTGAATTAGGCGCTGAATTTGAATTAGAAGAAGTTGAATCTGTAGTTAAAGAAGACAAATTCTTCTTGGTAAAGACCAATTATAACGAATATAAGTCTGGCGCTATCATCCTTGCTAATGGAGTTAAGCCACGCAAAATGGGAATTGAAAAAGAAGACGAATTCGTCGGAAAAGGCATTTCCTATTGCGCAGTGTGTGACGGTCCATTTTATAAAGGAAAAGAAATATATTTAGTTGGCGATGCTAATACAGCATTACAATATGCATTACTATTATCAACTTATTGTCCAAAAGTTCATATGTTAACTCTCTTCGATAAGCTATTTGGAGATTCCATTCTTATCAATAGAGTGCTTCAAACAGAAAACATTGATATCAGACATAACTTATCACTAGTTGAACTTAAAGGTGACAAAGAACTCGAAAGTGTAGTGTTTAAAAATACTAAAACTGATGATACAGTTGAATTCGCCACCAACAACCTCTTTATTGCCATTGGTCAAGTGCCACAAAACGAAGCTTTCAAAGATTTAGTTGAACTCGATCATGGATTCGTTGTTACTGATGAATTAATGAATACTAAAACTCCAGGAGTATTTGCCGCAGGAGACACCAGAAAAAAAGAAAACAAGCAGGTTATTACCGCTTGTAATGATGGTGCTGTTGCCGCTATGAGCGCTGTTAAATATCTTAATAGCCTCTAAGTCCTACTTCATCGACATATTCTTCTAGAATATCGACAAACTTATTAATAGAATCTTCATCCACAGGATGGAGATTTTTATTTATAACCCCATCTGAGATTTGGAATTTTTGTAAATATAGTCTTTTTGCGCCTTTAAGGAGTCTACCCATGGAAATCATATCTACTTCGTTATGATATTCATCAATTATTGTAGTTCTAAATTCATAGTCCACAACATTGCTTTTTAATAGCTCGATAGACTTTAAAACACGGTCAAGATTAAGATTTGGTGCTCCCGCAATATCTTTATATTTAGCCAGCGAACCTTTAACATCCATTGCAACATAATCGATAAGCTTCTCATCAATTAAGTGTTTTAAGATATCTGGATTAGTTCCATTCGTGTCTAATTTAACTTCATAGCCTAATTCCTTAATCGCTCTGATTTTGTCTTCCAAATCAGGCATTAAAGTAGGTTCGCCACCAGAAATAACTACTCCATCAAGTATGCCTATTCTTTTTTTCAAGAAAGCTAGTATCTCGTCAAATGGTACATAATCTTCGCTATTTTCTAACAAAGTTAGACCATTATGACAAAAAGGGCATCTGAAATTACATCCTCTAGTAAAGAGAATACAGCTGACCTTATTTGGATAGTCTAATAATGAGAGTTTATTTATCGCTACGAAATCCATACCGAAATTATAAACTTAGTATTTCTATTGTGCAATTTATTTGCTACAATAGAGCCATGGAAAAACGTAATAATATTTCATGGGATGAATATTTCATGGGCATGGCTGTTCTTTCTTCTTTAAGAAGCAAAGATCCTTCAACACAAGTTGGTGCTGTCATTGTTAATGAAGAAAACAAAGTAGTATCTATCGGATATAACGGTATGCCACGTCGTATTCGAGACTACGATCTAACTTGGGAAAAAGGCGAAGGATTAAATTCAAAATATTTATATGTCTGCCACGCTGAATTAAACGCTATTCTCAACGCGAGGAATGGCGCAAGTTTAAATAACTGCACAGTCTATGTAACATTATTCCCATGCAACGAATGCACAAAAGCATTAATTCAAGTTGGGATAAAAGAAGTTGTTTACTTAAGTAACAAGTATGAGCACACCATAGAAACACAAGCTAGCAAAAAAATGTTAGATCTTGCTGGAGTTAAGCTCAGACAATATGACGGTAAACCAATTAGCATTAAGGTCGGAGAATAATGACGATTAAAGAATATTTCGCTTCTAGAAAACAGGAGATTAGAGATAGTCTTTTTTCTTTGGAAGTTAAACCACATTTTGTAGTTGTACAAGTTAACGATGACCCAGCTAGCAACGCCTATGTTAAAGGAAAACTCAAAGATTCAGCAGAATTAGGTATCACTGCTGAACTAATCAAACTCCCAGAAAGCACAAGCGAAGAAAAACTATTAAGTTTAATCAAAAAACTCAACAAAAATCAGGAAATTGATGGATTTATTGTGCAAATGCCTCTTCCAAGACATATTGATCAACAAAAAATAAAATTAGCCATCTCTCCTGAAAAAGATGTCGATGGTTTCCACCCATTATCATCCTTAAATCCATGCACACCACAAGGAATTATCAATTATCTTCATCATGAAGGCATTGTCCTACAAAGCAAAAATGCATTAGTGATTGGTAGAAGCGAAATTGTTGGTAAGCCAATGGCGAAACTTCTCCTAGCAGAAAATTGCAACGTCACTACTGTTCATAGCAAAACATTAAGAGAAGATATGGAAAGATATGTTGCTAACGCTGATATCATCGTAGTGGCTATCGGTAGACAAGGATTCTTAGATGAGTCCTTCACATATAAGAAAGACGCTATTATCGTTGATGTTGGAATTTCTAGAGACGAGAACGGATTACATGGTGATGCCGTTCCCAATCTTCCGGTTGGACTACAAACTCCAGTTCCAGGAGGAGTTGGTCTATTAACTAGATTGGCTCTAATGGAAAATTTGATTAAAATATACGAAAGAAATCACAATTAGTGGTTTCTTTTTTTATAATATAAATATGGTTAAGCAAAAAATATTTATCGATTGTGATCCGGGGCATGATGATGCTTTCGCTTTATTAATTGCCTGTTATTCTGAAAAGTTAGATTTATTGGGCGTTTCAACTTGCTCCGGCAACCAAACCGTAGATAAAACTTACCGTAACGCTTTCAACTTATTAAATTATTTCAATAAATCTGATATTCCTCTAGCTAAAGGAAATCCATCTCCGATAATAAGAGAAAGCAGGATTTGTCCTGAAATACATGGAGAAACTGGCCTGGATGGGTTTGAATTTCCTTTTTATGAGAACAAATCAAATCTTTCAAATGGAGTCGATTTATTAATTGACACAGTTAACAAAAACAAAGGCATTATCGTAGTGACAACAGGACCAATGACCAACCTTGGATTAGCGATTAAAAAAGATCCACGAATATTAAATAACATAAAAGAAATTGTGCTGATGGGTGGTTCAACAACAGAAGGCAATATTACTAAAGCGGCAGAATTTAACATTCTTGTAGATCCAGAAGCCGCTGATATATGCTTCAAAGCTGGTGTGCCATTAAGAATGTTGGGTTTGAATGTAACCAGGCAAATATTAGTTACTAAAGATGTATTATCAAAAGCAAAAAAGATTGATACAAGAGGTAGTGATTTATTTGTGAAGTTAATGGAAGTTTTTAACAAAAATCAACATGACTTCTTTGGTTTAGAAGCCGGACCACTTCATGATCCTGCCACCATTATTTCATTATTGAATGAAAATGCTTTTGTGTTTGAAGATATGAATGTATCTATCGATACATCTTTCACTGATCAAGCCGGTAAAACAATATGTAACAAAGCTCAACCTTATAACTGTAAAGTCGCTGTAAAAGTTAATGTTGATGAATATTGGAAAACACTATTTGAACACTTGGAGAAATGTATATGAAAAAAGTAATAGTTATTGGAAGCATATCTATAGATAACACTGTTTACACCAGCAAACTACCAACTGCTGGAACAACGGTTTCTGCAAATAGTTATTTCACTAATGTCGGTGGCAAAGGTGCTAATCAAGCTTGTGCTTGTCTCTTTTTAGGAGGCAACGTCACTTTTGTGGGTGCTGTTGGCAAAGATAATAACGGCAAAATAGTCAAAGAATTTTTATCTTCTCAAAACCTCAATTTCCATATCAAAGATAGTAGTGAGCCAACTGGTATTGCCTTTATTACATTAGAAGAAACAACTGGAGAAAATAGAATCCTTATTGTTCAAGGCGCTAATAGAGATTTGCAAATAGAAGATATAGACCATATTAGCAATCTTTTTATCAAAGATAATATTTTACTCACTCAATTTGAAAACACTCCTGAAATCGCCCAATATATCGTTAAAAAAGCACATGAAGCACAAATGTTAGTGGTTCTAAATCCTGCTCCAGCGACTACATTTGATGATGACTATTATCAATATGTTGATTATTTAGTCCCTAACGAACACGAACTCGAACAATTAACAGGTATTACTAACCAAATTGAAGCTTGCGAACTTCTTTTAAATAAGGGTGTCAAAAATGTCATTGTTACTTTAGGAGAAAACGGCTCAATGCTAGTGAACAAAAACGAAGTTATAAAAGTAGCTGCTCATAAGGTCAATGCAGTAGATACTACTGCAGCAGGTGATTCTTATCTCGGTGCTTTAACATATCAATTAAGTATTGAAGCAGATATAAAAACCGCTATGGAATTTGCTTCGTTAGCAAGTAGTAAAACGGTAACAAAAAAAGGAGCGATTGTGTCGCTCCCTCATCAATCAGATTTTTAACGGTACCACATTGCGAATTTAACAAAACCAAGCACGCATACGAAGACAGTGGCTAAAAATATTAGAAGAAATAGCCAGATCATTATTCCTGCATTCTCTTTAAAGTCATCCCAATACCATTCATAAGCCTTCTTTTTAAATATTTTTACATTTGCAAAGAAATTGCTAACTCTCATACAAAAGGCTACAAATTGATCGTGAATAAAGCCGTTTACGATACAAATCATGTCAAAGAGAATACCGACAATACCGGTAAATCCTAAACACATGTAAACAATCACAATATCAGGTAATTTAGAAAATGCTTTAATTGGGAAATAAAGCAAAAAATAAATAATTGTCGGTACAACCAACATACATATAAACGGGATGGCTATGCCATGATATAGCTTTTGTTTCTTTCCGTAATGTTCCATTTGCAGTGATTATATTCTTGTCTTATTTTTCAAGCAAGAAAAAAAAGATGATCGCTCA
This sequence comes from uncultured Erysipelotrichaceae bacterium, assembly GCA_902803285.1. Lineage (GTDB taxonomy): Bacteria > Bacillota_I > Bacilli_A > RFN20 > CAG-826 > UBA2450. The sequence goes on from CADCPC010000020.1 coordinate 25,913, forward strand.
TCTTGTTATCTTTTCAGTTGGTAGCTGAGGACGGATTTGAACCGCCGACCTTAGAGGTATGAACTCTCTGCTCTAGCCAACTGAGCTACTCAGCCATCTAATGGTGGATCTGAAGAGACTCGAACTCTCGACCCTCTGAATGCAAATCAGATGCTCTCCCAACTGAGCTACAGACCCATTTTACAAGCCTCGTTTCCTTAACTTGCAAGATAGATTATATACATTTTAATTTTTTTAGACAACAAATATTGTTGGAAGTTGCACATTTTTAATCTTGTGCTTTTAATTCCAAAATAATGTCTCTAAGTTCAATCGCCCTTTCAAAATCAAATTCTTTTGCGGCTTGACGCATTTGCTTTTCAAGTTCTTTGATTTTAGCCTCAATTTGTTTTCTAGTCCCGTGTTTAGAGATATTAACCATCTCGCTAATCTCATCATCTGAGTTATGAATCGGAGGTTTGATCTCTTTAATAATTGTTTGTGGTACGATTCCGTTTTCATCGTTATAGGCTTCTTGAATTGCTCTTCTTCTATTAGTTTCACTAATAGCGTCTTTCATGGAATCAGTCATTGTATCAGCATACATAATAACTAAACCGTTCGCATTTCTAGCTGCTCTACCAATAACTTGAATCAAGCTTCTAGTGCTTCTTAAGAATCCTTCTTTGTCTGCATCTAAAATAGATATCAAGGAGACTTCAGGAATATCCAAACCTTCTCTTAATAAATTAATGCCCACCAAAACATCGTATTTTCCTTTACGTAATTGATAAATGATCTCACTTCTCTCTAAAGTTTTGGTTTCGTGGTGTAAATAAACAACCTTGATTCCTCTTTCTTTAAGATATTGTGTTAAATCTTCCGCCATTTTAATTGTTAAAGTAACAATCATGGTTCTCTCGTTTTTAGCAATTCTCTTTTTGATTTCAAAAAGAATATCATCAATTTGTCCGATGGTTGGTCTGATTTCTATTTGAGGATCTACAAGGCCAGTAGGTCTAATAATTTGTTCGGCAATAGGAGCATCAGTTTTATTGAGTTCATAATCTCCTGGTGTAGCAGAAGTACAAATAACTTGAGGTATTAATGACTCAAATTCTTCAAAATTTAAAGGCCTGTTATCTAAAGCGCTAGGTAATCTAAACCCATAATCGACCAAGGTTTGTTTCCTACTTCTATCCCCATTATACATTCCTCTTATCTGTGGTAAGGAAACGTGAGACTCATCCACAAACATCACAAAATCTTTAGGGAAATAATCTAATAAGCAGAATGGTCTTTGTCCTGGTAAACGTTTATCGATATGTCTGCTATAGTTTTCAATGCCTGGGCACATCCCAAACTCTTCCATGTTTTCAACATCTTGATTAGTTCTCATTTCTAATCTTTCAGCTTCTAAAAGTTTTCCTTCTTTTTTAAAGAACTCTAATCTTTCTTTTAATTCTTCTTTGATAGTAGTACAAGCTTCTTTGATACGAGTTCTAGTAGAAGCGTGATCATAAGCAGGGAAAATTGGATATGTGTGGTATGAATGTTTAATTTCGCCAGTTATCAAATCAACTTCGTAGATTTTTTCAATCTCGTCACCAAAAGTATCAATTCTAATAACTGTTCCACCATCCATATTAGCTGGAACAATTTCAATAACATCTCCTCTAACTCTAAAACTTCCAGGAGGAGTGTCTAAATTGTTTCTTTTATATTGAGCATCAACTAAAGCACGATAAAATTCTTGCCTATTAATCTTTTCGCCAACTCTAATATCAAAAACTAAGTTTTTGTATTCATCAGGATCGGTTAATCCATAAATTGAAGCAACAGAAGCGACAATAATAGTGTCTCTTCTTTCGAGAATGGAATTAATTGCAGAAGTTCTAAGCATTTCAATTTCATCATTCATCACTGCATTTTTATCAATATATGTATCACTTTTAGGAATATAGGCTTCCGGTTGATAAAAATCGAAGTTACTAACAAAATATTCCACTCTGTTATTTGGGAATAATTCTTTAAATTCAGAATATAATTGTCCCGCAAGAGTTTTGTTATGAACCAACACTAGTGCAGGCCTTTGAACTTGTTGGATAATATTGGCCATAGTAAAAGTTTTTCCAGTACCGGTTGCACCAAGCAAAACCTGGAATTTTTTTCCTTCCTTCAAGCCATCCACTAATTGCTTTATTGCGGTTGGTTGATCACCAGTTGGCTTATAGTTAGAAACAAGTTCAAAAGGATGTGAATTATCTAAATTTTTCATGCAAATTCGCTATTTTTTTGGTTTTTTCGTGTTTTTATTGCTGTCAAACCCTTCTCCATAAACAGCGTTTGTTTGTGTGAAAGTTATGAATGCTTTTGGATCAACAACAGCAATAAATTCTTTTAATTTTTCGTATTGAGATTTATCGAAAACAACACGCAAAATTATTCTCTCATCGCCTTTATATCCGCCCTCGGCTTTGATGATTGTGGTGCCTCTATCTAAAACCTTTTGAGCAAACTCATTAATCTCCTTCCAATGATCTGAAATGATATCTACTTGATAAGATGTTTGGTTTCTAATATAGACAATCTCAATTAAGACTGCTGCGACAAAGCTAGATAAGATGCCACATAGTGCTGGAGTTAATAATTCCGGTTTAGTAATGCACATACAAAGCATACCAACAACAACAATTGTCCCATCTACAATAAACGAACTAATTGATTCTTTAATGTGACAATATTTTCTAAGAATCATTTGTATTACATCTACTCCACCGCTGCTTCCCCCACCTAGGAAAGTGAGGGCAACTCCACCTCCAACAAAGACGCCGCCAAATACACCACATAAAATGCAGTTACCAACTACTGGTGTTTCTCCGCCGGCAAAGTTCATAGCTAAAGTATTGAAGAAATCAACTCTGTTGAATAAAAATGTGAATCCTGTATATACAAGTGTAGAGAACAAAGTTCTTACAGAAAATTTCCAACCGATAAATATTAAGCCTAAGACCCAAAAGAAGACCATTAATGCAGCGACAACATAGTCGTAAACATTACCACCACCATTAAGCGTCACAAAGTGTTGAATAATAATGGCGATACCGGATACTCCTCCAGAAACTAATTCTAGTTTGCTTAAGAAGACAACAGCCCCAAAAGCTAAAATCATGCTACCAATAGCAACACAGAGATACGACCAAACTAAATGTAATTTCTTACTATACATTTTTCTTAGCCTCCATTTGTAAATATGCGTAAATGAAGTTATCGATATTTCCATTCATAACACTTTGAACATCAACTTCTTCATAATCAGTTCTGTTATCTTTCACTAATGTGTATGGGCAGAATAC
>CADCPC010000021.1 GCA_902803285.1 uncultured Erysipelotrichaceae bacterium
GTGTATCAAACCTATTCTTTATAGATGGTGACCTGTATGGGATTCGAACCCATGAATGCCACCGTGAAAGGGTGGTGAGTTAAGCCGCTTCTCCAACAGGCCACTTTATTGGCGCCTACCGAGGGACTCGAACCCACGACCGATCGGTTAACAGCCGATAGCTCTACCGACTGAGCTAGGTAGGCATACTCCAAAAAGCAAATAAGAGTTTATCACAACCTAGTTGATTAAATCAACATAGTTTTATATTTTCTTTTGTATTAAATCTAAAATGTCTTTTAGAGTCTTTGCTTGAGCAATTTCATCGACATCAAATTCGACATGTAACGCTTCTTCAATTTCTAATAAAACTTCTACCAAATCAAGAGAGTCTAATCCTAAAGCAGATAAGTTATCACTCTCTTTTAAATTAGAGATATCACATCTTTTAGCAAGAATATCTGTAACTACTTTTCTAACGTCCATATTTTTTCTCCCTCGTATTATCATTTTACTTACTTATATTTTCTATTCAAGAAAAAGGGGATTTTTCTCCCCCTTTTCTAATAATGTAATAATGCGTTTTCTTGGCCTTCGATATTGTCTATGTTTTCAACTTTGGTTTGAATTTTTTCGGTCATAGAATTAAATATCGCAATAACCGCTGCCGAGACGCCAGCGAAGATAGTTAATACTAGTATTATTCCTAGTAATTGTCCTTTAATTTCTGACATATTCCTCCTTTCTATCCGTAATATCCCACTACCGTTGTCCTTTTGACTTTTAAAGCCAGGGAAGTGTTAGAGATAATGAGCGGATTGTATTCTCTCCCTATTACATATGTGACAACATCTCCACTAACTGGATAATTGGTGGAGATGCTATAAAAAGACACTTCATATTTGCTTTCAAGATAACTGAGATAATCTTCATCACATCTTCTTTCTTTAGCGATCAAATAGCTTATAGAATGAGAAACACTATCAAGAGAAGAATAAGAAGCGGATAGACAGACCATATCTCCTCCAAGCAAGAGAAAAGACACCACCATTATCATAGATAATATTGTTCCTAAATTAGATGACATTAATGTAATCTCCAATCACTGCAATTATAGAAATAGATAATGAGATTGTTATAAATCCGCTAGCAAATAATGGCCAATTAGTTAATGATTCAAGTTTCTTTTTGTGGCGATCAATTTTACTAGTCTTATATTCTTTAGAGATAGAAGAAAACATAGTGTCAAATTCTAAAAAGTTATCGCCCTGTCCTCCATTATCAATCATCTGGTAAATCGATAGCATAAGTGGCTCAACAACTTCTCCTTTAAACTTCTTCGAGAAATCAATGAATGGGGTAACACTTTTATCGTTATCAATATCTTTTAAGAGGTCGTTTAAATGTTCGTCCATTTGTGGTGAAGCATATGGGGTTAGCATACTCAAAGAAGAATAAACAGTGTTGCCATTAGATAAGAACAATTCAAAGTATGAGATAAGGGATATCAATTCCTCCATCAACTCTCTTTCTTTTTGCTCTAACAGTAATGTATATCTATATAGATATAAGTAAGTGAAAACCGCTATTAGGATGACAGCAATAATAACAATCACTATTTCTTTTAAATATAGATATGCCACTACCCCTATTCCAATTATTAGTAAATCTACTATAAGCAAAATAGTCATCTCTTTAACATATGATAAAGACAACAGTTCAATCTTATTTTTAAATGAATTTTTCATGAGGATTGTATCCTTTCAGTTTTAGATTCGTGGCTCTTATCACCAAGACATATAAGGAAAGTAGTGCGAAGGCAAATAAGACACATATCGCGGAGATATACAATATTTGATCTTTGATTTTTAAAAAGAAATCTTTTAATGCGAATCTCATAAAAACCAAGATTGCTAGACATATGATCCATAAGATTGCTATTTCAATACTTTTTCTTTTAGAAACTCCACTTGTTTCCACTGCATAGTTTTCACTATCACGAGCTTCGTTAAGTAGGTGCTTTGACATTTTTAAAATGTCTCCTCCTTCTTCCTGATATAGGTAGATGACTTGCAGAAACAATTTATAAATGTGAAACGGGTAATAGCTGCCGCTTAAATAATTTAATTTATCGGTATCTTCTAAATCTTTTAAAGATGTAAACATGCTTTGAAAAGGTTTGCTCATTGTGGCCACTACACTTTCAATAGAAGAAGACACAACTTTTCTAACTGAAAGAGAAATAATGAAAGCGTTAACAAAATGAAAGCACTCATTAAATCTATTAATGACCAGTTCATATTTCTTGAGTCTAGGCACCAGCAAAATAATGGAGACAAGTAAATACAAAAGAAAAACTCCAATTGCGATATAGAAGTTATCAGTGGCAAGATAACTTATTCCTCCGAATAGCAATGAGATAGTTACAAAAGAAACGTAATATTTATTCATATTCCTCCTTTTCTAATAGCGGAAAATCATCGAACCTTTCCAACAATTCTTTTGGAGGTCGATAGTAAAAATGTTTATTTTTATATCTTTGATATATACGGTATGGTTTACCATCATTATTAATAAATACAACATCGGAAATATAGCGTTTTATTATTCCGTTATCTTCTTTTGTTAGATAAACGTAAAAATGAAAATGATAATTGATGTCCGCTAAAACATCTTTATATTCCAAGTTCTTGTTACCACTTATGACCATCCTCGCCATTCGAGAAGGTAAAGAAAAAACATCATAAGAATGCATCGTGGTAATAATCGGTAGCCCAGTTAGAGCAGAATCTAAGATATCCACCATTTCTTTGCCCCTACTTTCGGCGATTATTAGCCAATCTGGGTTATTCCTTAAGGCGTTTCTAATTAAGGTCTCTATTGAGGTATTTGGATTATTCTCATTAACTTGCCAATAAGAAAAATCCGCATCTTGATTTGACTGCATGTCTAATTCATGAACGTTATCTATAATTATCAATCGTTCATTAAACTTAACTTTGTTAATAAGGTATTTTTGGAATTCTGTTTTGCCACTGCTAGTAGCTCCACCGATAACAATCGAAATCCTATGACGGATGAGAAAAGTCATTAATCGCACTAAATAAGCAGTTAGAAAATCAGAATCATCAGTAATCCTTATTTTCTCGCTCGCAATACGTAACGAAAAATTAACAACTCCATCATTGTTTTTTTTGCTAACACTCTGATGTGTGGCGTTTATTCTATATCGTCCAAAGGAAACATCTAATATTGGAGAAATATAAGAAAATTGTTGTTCAGAAAGATTTGAGATTTGTCTTAAAAAATCCCTGACATTCTTTTCATCAATATGCTCATCATATTTCTGCCTGCCATGAAGATTATCGACATAGTAAATGCACTCACCATTAAAAGAGATGTCGGTAATTTCTTCTCTTTTAAGTAGAGGTTCTAAAAATGAGTTTTCTAAAAACATTAATGCCTTATTTTTATCCATATCTACCATCCCTAGCTTCATAATACATTGTAAGAGAAAAATGGTAGTTATTAATTAAACTACAACTTATTGTTATATCTACGCCTTTGCAAAAATTTAAAGTGCAATATGAGTGGTCTTCAAGATTATAAAAGTAATAGCTTATTTCATATTTATTCGTGTATTTTGTGATTTCATTAACGTAATAATCGTTTAAAGTTTCTTCTAGCAAATATACATCAAAATATAGATCATCATTTAAATCGTAAACCGCTTTTGAAAATAATGAGATTGGGGTATTAATAATTAATCTATTCAAACTCTGGATTTGTAAATTAATAACAAAGAATTGTAGAGAAAACACCGCAAAAATCGAGGATATTACAAAAATTATCATTTTCTAATTCCTCCACCAACACAGTAAACAGAATCATCACATTCTCCAAAGAAGTTATAATCTTTTAAATATGAAATATCGTATCTAGCGTTAACTCCGATTCTACCTAGATCACTAAAATAGAAGTACATTTTTACGTTATTTTCTAGCATCTCTTCTTTTCCGATTGGCAAATAGAATTTATCAGTTTCTATAAAACCATCTCTTTCAACAAGAGACATTTCTAGCGTGTATGGATTAACATACATTATCTTTTTATAACTTATATTATATCTTTTACCATTTTCTGTTATTTTTAAGGGTATACTAATCGTTTTTTTGAATTTAGATATATAAGGAAAAAGGTTACCAGAATTTGCGATTGAGAGATAACATTCTCCTATCGACGAAAGTTTAAAATCATTATCGTATGTAAAATATGCATCGTTTAAATCTATATAGTTATATTTACTGTTAGTGATGATGTCTGGAATGCCATCGAATAATATTTTTTCTTTTGACACAACATTATTTTTTCCAAGTATTTGAAAGATATAGTTTTCTGCTATAAAAGGACTATTTTTATACTCGTTCGCATTGATGTTTATTTCTTGTTTTTGATAAAGCGTTATTGCGGCCACACTATATTTGGTCTTTGTATTTCCTAGTTCGAAAATAATTTTTACTCCATTAGTCATCCTTCCTTTTAGCTTCAAAGTTACGTTTGCTTTAGTTTGTGTTGGTGGTTCATCTTTACTATTAAGGATTAAATCGTAGTTTTCTCCGCAATACTTAGCGCCACTATCAAGATAATAATAAGAGACAAAGAGCTTATCTTTTGTGCCATATCCATTCGCTTTCGCTAATATAGTCGGATCAGTTGTTCCGTCAAAAGCGCCATAAACATCTGTAACAATATAGCGATCGAAACCAACAATTGTGCTTGTTGCAGCAATTGTAAGAAACGTAGAAGCTAATAAAGAAACGATTTTCATGTAAAGCTATGGCCTTTCATTTGTTAGATAGGCGAAAAATTGCTACTTTTTTAACTTTTTTTATTCGTATTTTTCTTTATTAACTTGTTAATAATTTTTTTATTTTTGTGTTAACAAAATAATGATTTATTTTCTATAATAAAACCATGATAGTTCTTGCAGGCGCTAGCGCTTCTGGAAAAACAGAAGTTGCCAAATTATTAGCGAAGAAATATGGTATTACAAAGGTTATTACAACCACCACCAGAGAAAAACGTCATGGTGAAGAAGATGGACGTGATTATTTCTTTATAACCAAAGAAAGATTCGAAGAAAAAATCCATGAAGGAGATTTCGTCGAATATACTTTATATAACGGAAATCTATATGGATCCACTAAGGACCAAATCGCTGACAACAAATGTGTAGTTATTGACCCAGCGGGATTAAGAAGTTATATTGCACTAAATAATCCAGGCATTGTCACCTTCTTCTTAGAAGCTGATGAGAAAACCAGAAAGCAAAGAATGATTGATAGAGGCGACGATTTAGATAAAGTCGAAAGCCGTATCAAACACGATAGAATCGCATTTAAAAAGAAAAATATAGCTAAAGTTGATTACATCATAGATTCTTCGATAAATCGCACAATTGAAGTGGTTACAGACGAAATTTATCGAATTTATGCACAAAAAAGAGGGCTCTAAGCTCTTTTTTTCATATTTTGATATATATTTTGAGAAAAATTAACATTTTTTCTCTTTCTTTATATATAATGATATCGGACTTAAAAAGGAGAAAATAAATATATGGCAAAAATTGTCAAAGTTCATGGTCGTGAAGTTCTCGATAGTAGAGGCAATCCTACCGTTGAAGTTGAAGTCTTATTAGACGATGGTGTGAAGGCTAGAGCAATCGTACCTTCAGGCGCTTCAACAGGTGAAAGAGAAGCTCTCGAATTAAGAGATGGTGACAAATCAAGATACTTAGGTAAAGGTGTCTTAAAAGCAGTTGCTAATGTTAACGAAAAATTAGCACCAGTAGTTGAAGGTATGGAAGTTACTGATCAACTCGGCATCGATAGAGCAATGCTCAAATTAGACGGCACACCTTTCAAATCAAATTTAGGCGCAAATGCTTTATTAGGTGTTTCTTTAGCAGTCGCTAGAGCAGCAGCAGAAAGCTTACATATGCCTTTATATCGTTACATCGGTGGCACAAATGGTAAAACCATTCCTACACCATGTATGAACGTTATCAACGGTGGCGCTCATGCACAATCAAGTGTTGATTTCCAAGAATTCTTCATTATCCCAGCAGGATTTGAAACATTTAGAGAAGCATTAAGAGCCGGAACAGAAATTTTCCACGCTTTACAAAAAGTCGTCAAAGCCCATGGTTATGAAACAGGTGTTGGTGATGAAGGTGGTTTCGCCCCAAGTTGTAAGAAAGGTAATAAAGAACCATTAGCGTTAATCGCTGAAGCAGTTGAAAAAGCCGGTTACAAGTTAGGCGAACAAATCTTCTTAGGTATGGACGTTGCTTCCTCCGAATTCTATGAAGGTGATGGCGTTTATAACTTAGTTAAATCTAAAGAAGGTAAGAAGACCACAGATCAAATGATCAGATACTTAGAAAGAATGGTCAAAGAATACCCAGCAATCATCACCATCGAAGATGGTTTAGCAGAATCTGACTGGGAAGGTTGGGCCGAATTAAC
>CADCPC010000022.1 GCA_902803285.1 uncultured Erysipelotrichaceae bacterium
AACCTCAACAGCAATGCGAGGGTTCTTATCCTTGGTATAAGCCAAGTCGACCAAGGCACCAGCGATACGATCTGCGACCTTGTCTGGATGATACATATTAACTTTTTCAAATGCTTCTAATTTTTTACTCATTTTTGAGTTCCTCCTTATAATTCAAATTGATATAAAATGATGTAATTCCATACCAATCTTCTTTGTCTTTAACTCTTTTGTTGTGTTCAACAACAACGAAGTTCAAAAAATCTTCGTTAGCATATATGAACTTTACTTTATTATCTTTCACAGTTAGATAATGTGATTTATCTTCGTGGACAATACAGACTTCATAATCTTGGAAATCATCTATCCATTCAAAATCCACATTAACATATTCCAAAGTTTCAACATGATAATAAGAGTTTAGAATGCCATGAACAACAACAGTTATTACAATAATACTCGAAATAATTAACAAAATAAAAATCAAAATGTTTTGAGAGTTATGTAATTTAATTTTGGTTGCTGCTTTCATAACAATTCCATTTCTCCTTTTTCATTCATTTTCGCAATATAGATAAGTCCTTTATCAGTCCAGATTGCACCATAGCAAGGAATGTTTTGTTTAAGATAACCTTTTATAATTTCTTGGTTTTCTTTGGTGTGCATAGCAATTGGTGTCATACGAGAATGATAAAAATTATCAAAAACTAACTCATCAAGCAATTCTTCAATAGTGTCGGTGATTTTAATAATATCTTCTTTCATTATTGGTTTATCCCAACCAGTTAAATTATGTTGAACAACAAACCCATCGACATCTATATCGTGAGTTGGCTTATAACTATATATTCCATCTTTCGTTCTAATGTATTTCATAACAATTCTGGCTCTCCTTTGCTAAATGTTCTAATGGGCAATTTGCCTTTTCTATATAATCGTGTGCTATCAACACTTTGTTATAATACTCTAAACATAGGTCTTGAATAGGACAAAATGCACAAGTCATAATAATTCCTCTTCCGTTAATGCCCAAGTTTTGCCATAATCATCAAACTTATAGACAAAAAAATCAGAATAAGATAAATCTCCTAAGTAATAAATAAAAGCCAACTTGCCATCATATTTTTTAATATCAATGTTTTTCAGCTCATAAAACGTAGGCTTCCAATTTTTAGCCTTAGCGTTTTCTTTTGAAACTCCATAGATTGTTCCGTAAAAACCATATTTCAATGCCTTAAACAAAGTAATCAAATCAACACCGATTTCATCTTCAATATCTTCTAATTGACCGAGTTTATCAACAATTATGTTATGAGTTGGAACGATAGCCACTTTTGGTTTGTAATTTTCAACATTTTCTTTAATTGTTAATCTCATAATAGTTCCTCTTTCATTTTTAAGAACTCATCTATGACTTCTTGTGGATTTCTGGCGATGGCAATATAGACAATCTTGCGAGTTTTACTATCTTCGATGTGATAAACTTGTTCTTCATCGTAATACCAATAAAATCTTCCATCAATGTTATAGTGTGGAAAGCCATCGCCATAGCAGAATTGTCTTTTGACTTTTAAGTTTCTTCCCCATCCACTTTGAACCACAGTGTTGTTTATTCCATTTGGGTAAATGCCAATAGTTTTCATAACAGCACCTCTTTCAATATGTCGTATTGTTCCTTTGTGATTGGCATAAAGTATTCATTAGCTTTGGATTTTAATACATAAACATATTCATTATCTAGACCAATAAAGAAATCTACACGAATCTTATCGCTAACAGCATCAAATGCTTTAAGTTTCTTTGTTGTTTCTTCACGCTCTGGTAATAATTCCAAAAATTCTTTTTCAATTACTTCTAAATGTGGTTTTAATCTAATAGTTTCAGAAGTAGTCATATTGTTATATAAATATTCAAATTCTTTTATTGCTTTCATAGCAACACCTCCTAAATCAGATCATAGCCACCACTCTTGAAAGTGGCAATGACAGTAGGTGTAATATGAACTTTGCCATTTAGCACGGAACTAATGTATTGGCGAGAAACACCACACTTACGAGAGAATGATGCAATAGTCAAGTCATTATCGACCAACCAACGTTTGAACCTTTTCTTAGCTGGTTCAGTAATAATATAAGTACAAGTATATTTAATAGGCATGTTACTCCTCCTTAAGTAAATTATTGCACATAGCAATTAAACGGTCAATCCCCAGGGAGAATAAACTCACGAATAAAGCGAGAGGCATACTCTGGGGAAATCATTGAACGGTCAACCTTACCAACAAGATGAACTTGCTTCTTCACCTTCACGTCAACCGATTCAAAGATGAAATTATGTGATGGCTCACGACCTATGAACCAATATTGAGTTGGCTTTTTGTAATAGTCACCCATATCTCTACGGTCAGTATCAAGAATCGAATAAGGGATGCACCAATACTTAACAAGATAATGAGTAGTAGACCAAGGATTCTCCAAGATAAGAGGCAAACCCTTTCTTAAACAAACAATAGCAAGTTTGGTAACAAGGCAATAGAAGTCATGCAACTCGGCATGCAACTCCAAATCATAGAGCAGCTTTCGTTCGAGCGACCACTTCTCCTTGCCATGTTGGGTGCCACGGAAAGCCATTTGAATTTGGTCTTCAAACCTCACACAAGGGAAGAAAGCAAGAACTTGGTCGCCATCCTTCATATTATCGAAGATAGAATCTCTTCCCTCGAAAGCCGAATTGATTTCGGCAAACAGATCAATCACATGGTCAGTTTCACCAAAGTCGTTGAGAATGTCATAATCTTCGGCATCATAACCGAGTTTCTTAAACTCATTCTTGAATGTGCCACTTTGTTCAAATAAGCAATGAAACATCATTCCACACAAGCCTCCCAATCATAAACAAGAAAAAGACTAACAATCAAAAAGATAGAAGTCAAAATAAAGCGAGCATCGATAATCATATACTCACCCTCTTGATAGAAAAGCATTCGCTATAATCATCACCCCAGAAGATTTGGGTCGTACCCCTCTTAATGCGAGCGTAGAGTTTGCGAAGTTTGACTTCATCAACGACTTCAATGTTGAGCAAAGGATTTGGGTCGTTCCCAATCACTTCGACACAGTGTAAGCCTAATTTACGGACAAAAGAGCCACGGTCGACTTCCTTGCCATTATAAAGATGAATGTAATTAAATTTGCGTTTACCCATAACTAGTAATTCTCCTCTTCAACTAGATAGTAATCATAAGCAGCTTTAGGAATGGTGTAATCCACACCCTCAAAGTTGCGATATTCATAAACGATGTCGCCATCGCTATGAACCATAAAGAAACCCACATTATGTAGGGTCTCCGAAATGACTGAATTCTTAAACAATGTTAATTTCATAATTACCCCTCCTATAAAGAATTCCAACTATTAAGAATCATATCCATAATATTAGGCATTTTTTCAACCTTAACGATAAGGTCAGACACTACATTAAGAATCTTCTTGGCATCGCCATCGAGAACACAAATGGAATCTTCTAATAATTGATTACGGACATCAAATACTTCGACATTGATATAGCAACACCATTCATCGCCTTGATAAATACCAAAATGTGCATTAACAATATAACCATTTTTTCTCCATGAAACACCTATACCAGACATTGAGTCATAAGTCCCCCATGTGTCAAAACCATCAAACTCGGATTCAGCTAGAACATCCCACACTTTATCCATTTCAACCTTTTTCATAAATATAACCTCCGTCCTTCAAGGACACTATCATACTACACTAGTCTATTGCGAAGTGCAACAAAAAAGATGATTATATTTCA
>CADCPC010000023.1 GCA_902803285.1 uncultured Erysipelotrichaceae bacterium
ACAGATGACACCTTCAGCACCTTCTGCTAAAGCAGCATATAATGCTAAGTCACCACAATGACGTCCCATAACTTCAATTAAGGAACAACGTTGATGTGAACCAGAAGTGTCTTTGAGTTTATCAACACAACCACAAATAGTGTTGAGAGCGGTTGAGAAGCCAATAGTTTGTTCGGTGCTTCCAACGTCGTTATCAATAGTGCCTGGAATACCAACAACTTTAATGCCGTAACTAGATAACGCATTTAAGCCTCTATAAGTTCCATCTCCACCGATACCAACAAGAGCATCGATTTCAAAGTCTTGGAGAGTACGAGCTGCTCTTTTGACAACTTTTGGATCCTTAAATTCTGGTAAACGAGCGCTTCTAATGATAGTGCCACCTCTATTGATGATGTCTTGAGTAAAGTCTTTGTTAACTTGTTTGATTTGTCCTTCGACTAATCCTCTTAAACCATCGTAGACAACATACATTTCTACGCCACGAGCAAGTCCTGCTCTAATAACTGCTCTTAAAGCAGCATTCATTCCTGGAGCGTCACCTCCACTTGTTAAGACAGCAATCTTTTTAATCATATTTTTAATCACCTTTGCTATTATCATAGCACTCTAAAAAACTAATATAAAAATTATTTTATATTTTTTGTAGTTAAGTCTTCTCTTTTCAGAGATGATAGTTTTCCACAAAATTCGCTGTGGATAACTGTTAAAAAGCAATTATTAGGATTATAAGATTTATATAAATATAAATCATATTATTCTTTGAATGTGGATAACTTTTGCAAGTAATTTTTTAACTTTTTTTGTCGTTGAAAATCATATTGATTTAAGACATAATCTACCTACAAAAAGGAGGGTAATCGTGGTTATTTTATCTAACAGTGACATGTTCGAAGTTCGAGTAAACTCATTAATTGCTGACTATGATCGTGAGACCCTCACTAATCTATATCAACCAATCATTGGCTATAGCGCCATGTCTGTTTACTTTACTCTTTGGAGTGAAGCCAGCATTCAAAAAGTACTTTCATATTCCACTCATGAACAATTACTCGTGAGAATGAAAATGGCGCCTGGTCATTTTGTTGATGCTAGAAAAATGTTAGAAGCAGTTGGACTAATCAAAACTAGATTAGAAAAAGCTCCTGGCACAAATATATATCACTATGAAGTAAACGCTCCAAAGACTCCTAAAGGATTCTTTGCGGATACATTATTATTTGGAATGCTTATTCAAGCATTAGGAGAGAATGACGCAAATAGATTAAAGAGAGTCTATGAGGTTTCTTATAAAGAAGAAGGAGAAGATGTTTCTGCTTCTTTCCAAGATGTTTTCCATCCTGACTTTGAAGACCCTTCCTTCTTAATTGCTGCTAAGACAGGTAATCAAGATACCATCGGTAGAAATAAAATAAAGATTGATACTGAATTCTCTTATGAGAAGTTCTTTAAAGCTTTAGGAGAACATTCACAAATTAATGAGAGAGCCATTTCTAAGAAAGAAATGAAAGAGATCGAAAGACTTTCTTCTTTATATGGAGTTGATGAAGAAAGCACTGCAATAGTGGCTGCTAACGCTTATGATCCTAGCAAAGATAAAGGTAGTAGACTTGACTTTGATTTAATCAATAAATCATTAATGAACGAAGCTAACTACTCATTCATCAGAAGAAAATCTAGAAAGAAAACAGATGGCACTATAAATAGTGATACTGACTTAGCAAGAAAGATTAATCTATTTGAAAAGACAACTCCTAAAGATATGTTGAGCTTGTTCCAAGGAGGAACGAAAGCGGCACCTAGCGATCTAGCAATTATCAATACGTTATCTAAGGACTATCAATTGCCTAACGGAGTTATCAATGTCATTATCGACTTCGTGTTATCAATGAATAAAAATGTTCTTTCAAGAGCATACGCAGAAAAAGTTGCAGCCTCTTTCAATAGAGAAAACATTGAAACCACAATTGATGCGATGAACTACTGTAATGAAGTCATCAACAAGCATAGTGGCAACAAAAATGCAAGAAAAGTCAAAAACGAAGAAAAGATAGAAGAAGACAAGCCGATAAAGAATAGCAAAAACAAAAAAGTCACAGACGATGACTGGAATAAATTATTTGAAGAGGAGGAAAGTGAAGATGATAAGACTGAGACCGAATTACCATTTTGAGGAAGATCAAAAACTTCTTGATGAGATGAGATACGCTTATCACAATTGCCCTGCAGCGGTTAAATATATTAAATCGCTCAAAATACCAGAAGATAAGGTAGAAGAGGAAATTGTCAAAATCTATGATTTTGTTAATGACTTAAATGTTTGTAAGAAATGTCCTGGTATGTCTCTTTGCAATAAAGATACTCCTCATCTATGTACAAAGATTGTTTATCAAGATGGTGTTATTTCTAGAGAATTAGTTCCTTGCAAAGAATACTTAAAGCACATCAAATTTAGAAACCAATTCCTTGTTCGCGATTTTGATGACGAGTGGTTAACTAGCGACATAAGAAGAATCGATAAAACAGAAGGCAGAAGAACCGCTATTGAAAGATATAACGAAATCTTCAAAACAGGTAGTGGAGAATGGCTTTACTTATGGGGAGAAGCTGGCAGCGGAAGAACATTCTTAGCTGCTAATATCGCTCTAGATATCGCTAAAAAAGAAAAGGGCCCTATCGCTTTTATCGATGTTCCTACACGTTTTAAGGAAATTGCAAGCAAAAAGGATAATGATCAATTCAATGCTTTAATTGATAAATATAGCTCTGTTCCTGTTCTTATTTTGGATGATTTTGGAAATGAATATAAGAGCGATTTTATTAGAGAAAGCATCTTATTCCCTATATTAAACGCACGTAGTAAAGCGCATCTATTCACTATTATTACAAGCGACTTTGATATTAATGATGCAATGACTATGTATTTAACTGGTCAAGCAAGCAAACCAAAAGTTGAGCAAATCAAAAGAATGCTTAAGAAAAATTGTAAACAAGAGATTAGCCAAGGCGATCTCTCAATTTATTAATAACTTGGTGACATTTCTTTTCTAAATCAGAAATAGAACCATCATTAGAAATAAGGTACAAAGCCTTATTTTTATTTTCGTCGATTTTATTATGGGAATTTAATTCTTTTAAAATCATGGCTTTTTCGCCATTACGAGCTTGTAGAAGTTTATTTTGTTTATCTTCATCAATATCAACAACCACAATGGTGTCAAATAAGTTGTCCATTTTGGCTTCAAATAGTAGCGGCACTTCAACGACTCTAATCGGAGATTTTTCATTAGCTAAGAAATTTTTAATTTCTTTTAAAACTAAGCCGTGGATATATTTTTCTAATTTTTTCTTATTTTTTGGGTTAAGCAAAATATTCTCAGTTAATGCTTTGCGATCAAGAATGTGATTTTTAAATTGAATCTTCAATAATTTTTCAATTTCGTTAACGACAGCATCTTGCTTATATAATTCGCTGACAATTTCATCGCTAGAAAGAGTTGGGATATTTTCTTTCTTACAAATTTCTAGGAAAGTTGATTTACCAGAGGCTATTTTGCCCGTTACTGCAACATTGATTGGAGCGCCAATTTTTTGTTGGCATTTTGGGCAGAAAGTGGTGCCTCTACCACCAACTTTAATGAAGCGATATGTACTACCACAAGTAGGACAATTTTCACCAGATTTACCATATATTTTAATTCTGGTCTGGAAGTTACCATCGATATCTTTGCCTGGATGATAACTTTTAATTGTGCTACCACCCATTTCGATAGCGATAGAGAGGATTTTCTTAGCGTTATCGACTATTTTAAGCCATTCCTGCTTTGTTATTTTGTTTGCAGGAGTTAGTGGATGAATATTACTTGCGTATAAAACTTCATCAACATAAATATTGCCTAATCCTGTAATGAGTGATTGATCAAGTAGGGTATTCTTTATAGGTAGTTTCTTGTTCTTATTTGCCTTTAATAAGAAATCTACATCACTGATATCAAATGGCTCTGGTCCGAGTTTTGCAATTTCTTTTTCTTTGCGATAATTCTCTTCGTTTGAAAGAATCATTATTCCAAAACAGCGTGAATCGTCATAACAGAGTTTGTGGTTATTATCTAAATGGAAGACCACTCTAGCGTATTTGCTATCAGGCTCTTCTTCCTTATATTCGTAATATTTACCTTCCATTCTTAAATGAGAAATAATGACTTTGTCATTAGAAAGATGAAAAATCAAAAATTTTCCGATACGGGAAATATCCAAAAACTTTTCTCCGACTAGCGAAGAAACAAATTCGTTAATATCGCCTTGAATAGTGGTTTTTCTTAAAACATCAATTTTAGTAATGGTGTGCCCACTAACAATAGGAATCAATACATTTTTTACTGTTTCTACTTCTGGTAATTCAGGCATATTCTCTCTCCTATTTGCAGTCATACCAAGAATGACCAAATCCGCCATCAACTTCTAGAGGAACGCTGAGCTTGATAGCGTGTGTCATCTTGTCTTTGACAATTTTATAAACTATATCTTTTTCTTCTTTTGGAACTTTGAAAATTAGTTCATCGTGAATTTGTAAAACCATTTTGGTTTTAAAATTATTTTCTTTTAAGGCTTTGTCAACTTCGTTCATCGCTATTTTAACGAGATCAGCTGCGCTTCCTTGTATAGGAGCGTTCATCGCTGCTCTTTTAGCGAATTCACGAACTTGGTAATTAGAATCGTGGAGCTCTCTTAAATATCTTCTTCTACCGTACATTGTAGAAACATAGCCATCTTTCAGTGCGTTATCTAACACTGTTTTGAAAAATGAAGCAACTTCAGGAAATGATTCATAAAAACTGCTTATGATTTCTTTTGACTCATAGACAGGTATTTCAAGTTGCTCTGATAAACCCCAATCACTGATTCCGTAAATAATACCGAAATTAACAGCCTTTGCTTTTCTTCTTTGTAGAGCATTTGGCTCTCCATCAAGTTTGAACAATCTTTTTGCAGTAGCAGTATGAATATCTTCCCCGCTTTCAAAGATTTCTTTTAAGTGTGGACAGTTAGATAAATGGGCAAGAATTCTTAATTCTATTTGTGAATAATCTAACGATAAGATTTCATAATTATCATCTGGATAGAAGAATGCTTTTCTTATTTGTTTTCCTTCCTCATCTCTAACAGAGATGTTTTGTAGATTTGGATTAGAAGAAGATAGTCTTCCAGTTTGGGTTAATGCTTGGTTAAATGAAGCATGTATTTTGCCATCATGATAGACATGAGGCTTTAATCCTTCGATATAGGTAGATACTAGTTTGAAGTATTTACGATATTCTAAAATCTTAGGAACTATTGGGTGCAAGTCACTTAATTCTTTGAGATGTTCAACAGAAGTAGATGATTTGCGATTAGCAGGTAATCCTAATTTGCTAAATAATATTTCTCCGATTTGTTTTGGTGATGAAATATTAAATTTTTCTCCCGCTAGTTCATATATTTCTTTGGAAAGTTGATTGATTTTCTCTTTGTATACATTTCCAAAACTATCTAGAGTTTTAACGTCTAATGGGAAACCTTCAATTTCCATAGCAGCTAAGGTTTCTACTAATGGTAATTCAAGATTTGTAAATAAATCTAAAGTTTGTATTTTAACAAGTTCTGCTTTAGCTTTTGGCGCTAAGTGAAGTGCAAAATATGCTAACTGACATGTTCTTTCTGGATTCTCATTGCTGAATAAAGACATATCGTCATCTTTCTTTTCTGATAAATCAACTCCATAGAAATGCAAAACAGATTGAGGACTGTTTTTTAAAGTGGAGTCAAGCAAATAACTGGCAATTAATAAATCAAAGCATAATCCGTTTAATTCAATTCCTAAATTATTCAATGCAACTTTGATTGCTTTATAGTCGTATGCATATTTAAAAACAGTTGAATCTTTTAATAAGTTTAATAAAGTCTCATCTTTTTTAGCGCTTTCAATATCTATATAGTAGTGGTTACTTTTTGTAGAAACCCCAATACCTAAAACTTCTTCAGAAAAATAATCATCGTAGTTATCAATGTCAATACTGATGCCTATTTCTTTTCCTAGTTCGATATCTTTAAAAGAAGTGACTTTCTCCACGTTTAACGAAACAGAACCTTGCTCGTCTTTCTTCCATTTAGAAGAGATTTTATTCATAAATTGCTTGAATCCATACTTTTGGCAGAATTCGTTAATTGAACTGAAAGAATATCCATCATAAGTTGTATCACTAACTTCGAAAGGCAATTCGATATCGGTTTTAATAATTGCTAAATCACGAGATATCGTTCCTAGTTCTTTATTAGCGGCAATTGCTTCGCCAACTTTACCTTTAATGTTTTCAACATTGTTAATAATATTGTCGAATGATCCATATTCTTGAATCAACTTAACAGCGGTTTTATCTCCAATTCCAGGAATACCAGGAAGATTATCGCTTGAATCTCCTCTTAGTCCTTTATAATCGATTATTTGTTTAGGCTCAAAGCCATATGTTTCTTCAACTAACTCAGGGGTCATAGTTACAACATCAGATAGACCTTTTCTAATGATGTTGACGCTGATTTTATCAGTGACTAATTGTAAGAAGTCGCGGTCAGAAGTATAGATAGTAACATCATATCCTTCTTTTTCAGCTTTCTTAGCAATAGTGCCAGCAATATCATCCCCCTCAAATCCTTCTTCTTCAAATTGGAAAATTCCAAAAGCTTTAAGAAAATCTCTAGCGATAGGGAACTGTTCTACTAGTTCAGCAGGAGCAGGCTTACGATTTGCTTTATATGTCTCTAAAGCATCATGTCTAAAATTATGCTTTGCAGCATCGAAAGCAACAATAATACCTTCCTCAGGTTTTAACGAAGATACTATTTTGTTAATCATGTTGCTAAAAGCAAATATAGCGTTAGTAGGAATTCCTTCTTGGCTGCGCATGATTTCCACACCAGGATAGGCGGTTGCAAAATAGGCTCTAAATAATAATGAGTTTCCATCAATAATTGTTAATTTTGGCATATTATTCAACCTCCTCTAGTAGCGATATTGCTTCAGCAATAAATGATTCTTTTTCGTCTTTCTTATCGTATCTTCCTTTGATTAACAAAATCTTGTTTTTCACGAGATCGCGGTAACTATTTACATATAGTTTAGGGAAGACTGTGATTTCAATTTCACCATACTCATCAAATAGTTTGATGAACGCCATAGTGTCTCCGCTTTTTCTAGTCTTTATTGTCTTAGTAGAAGAAACGATTCCAGCAATATTAATGACATCATTTCTTTCTTTGGCCTCAACAAGATTAACCACATGATGTTTTTGCAATAAGTCTTTCTTATATCTAAGCGGATTATCGGAAAGCATAATGCCTAATAGTTCATATTCTTTATTCAAATTATCTAGTGGGTCATCTTTTGCTTCGTAATATTTCTTATTACCTTCTAAAGTTTCATCTAAAATCATCTGGCCATCGCTACCATAAGATAATTCGGCAAATTGTATAGCAGATAAAAGGGTGTTTCTAAGAGTTTCTCTGGAAGGGTATAAATTATCAAAGCAACCAGCGTCTATTAATTTGTTATAAGTGCTTTCTCCGATGTTATATGGTGACATTCTTGTCACAAAATCATAAAAGTCTTTATATGGCCCTCTTAATGTTCTTTCGTCAACAATCTTATGAGCGTTTTGTTCAAATAATCCCTTGATAGCGTTTATAGGTAGGAGTAGGCCTCCTTCTTTTGCTTTAAAGGTCAATCCTGACTCATTGATATCAGGAGCAAAGATCTTTAATCCGCGGATTCTAAGTTCGCTTACATATTCACTAAATTTAGAATCATTAACTCCCGCAGAAGTCATAAGTAAAGCAACATAGAACTCCAGTGGATAATAATATTTGAGATAGGCCATACGGCAAGCGGTTATCGCATAAACCACAGCGTGAGATTTATTAAAACCATAGTCGGCAAATTTAAGAATATCCGCAAACATCTTCTTCGCATCTTTTTCGCTATATCCATTTTTAATGGAGCCAGAAACAAAACCTTTTTGACTACTTTCTAAGACTGTCTTTTCTTTATGAGAAACCGCTCTTCTAAATAAGTCTGCTTCTTCAGGAGAATATCCTGCCATTACAGTAGCGAGTTTACTGATTTGTTCTTGGTAGATTAAAACTCCGAATGTGGACTTTAAGATGTTTTCTACTTCTTTGCTTAAGTAAGCAACCTTTTTCTTTCCGATCGCTCTATCGTGATAATCTTTTATGCTATCCATTGCACCAGGTCTAAAAATAGCTAAAAGAACAACAATATCTTCAAATGTCTTTGGCTCTAATATTTTAGTAGCGTTTTTCATGCCGCTACTTTCAAGTTGGAATATGCCAGCCGTCATGCCTGAAGCAATAATTTTGAAAATATTGGCATCGTCTTTATAAGGAATGGAGTAGAAATTCAGGTTCTGTTTATATTTGGCATTAACCATTTTGATGCATAAATCAATAGTGGTAAGTGTTCTTAAAGATAAGAAGTCCATTTTTAGGAAGCCTTGATCTTCAAGATAATCTTTTTCGTATTGGGTGGTGTAGTGGTTATTTAAATCAATAGTGATAGGTAGTGATTCTTCTAGAGGTGAATCGTTTAATACCACACCAGCTGCGTGCATGCCAGCTTGTCGAGGTAGTCCTTCAATCTTGCTAGCAAGAGAAACAATCTCTAGGAAATATTTATCGCTATCAACTAGTTTACGAAATGTTTCTAACTTCTTATAAGCATCTCTAAGAGACATCTTATCGGTAATAGACTTACTAAGTAAGTCGATATGACGAGTAGGAATATCATAAATCCTACCAATATCTCTAAGAGCTTGTTTAGCTTGAATGGTTTGAAAAGTTGCAATTGTAGCAACCTTGTTCTCGCCGTATTTATTTCTAACGTAATCTACAACATCATCTCTTCTTGTATCCATGAAGTCGACGTCGATATCAGGCATAGTCTTACGAGCTTTATTTAAAAATCTTTCAAATTGTAAATCATAATCTAATGGGTCAACTTCTGTGATATCTAAGCAATATGACACTAAGCTTCCAGCTGCGCTTCCTCTACCAGGACCCACTAATATATCGTTATGTTTAGCATAGCTAATAAAGTCAGAAACAATTAAGAAATAATCTGCATAGCCCATTGAGACAATAATGTCGAGTTCATAGGTCAATCTTTGAATGTGTTTTTCATCATCAATATTTTTATCTTTTAGTCCTTGTAGAGATTTGTTTCTTAATTCTTCCTCACTATTGCTAACAGGGTAAGAAAGCATTTTTCCTCTTTTTTGTTCGTAATTAAAACTAGAAGCGTCAACAAGAGTAACCGTATTAGAAAGTTCACGAGGAGTATATAATTTTTGATAGTCCTCAAACTTCATGAAATAAGATTGGCCTTTTTCTTCTTTGACAGTGATTTTTTCATCGTGTTCAATAGCGTTAACAATAGTTAAGATAATCGCATTATCACTGTTTTGATATCTAATTCTTGGGAATGCGATTGTGCTATAGGAATGATTTTTAGCGAACTCCCTAACTTTTTGAGCATAGCCAAATTCTTCTTTGCTCGTAACTTCAATGCCAAGATAGAAATGACTAATTCCTTTTGATAATTCCGCTAAATAGTGGAGATATTTTTGATCGAAGCCTTGGTCAAATCCTTCTTTGAATTTCCCATAATTAGTCTCAATAACTACTGCTAAACCTGTAAGATTAGCCTTTAATTCTTCTAAAGTAAGCTTTTCTTCACTTATTAGTTTTGAAATTTGAATAAGAGAATGATATCCATCTTCATTTAAAGCATATAAAACTATTTCGTCTTCAAGAGACACCGATAAACCAATTAGAGATTTTTTTCCTAACTTTTTAACCGAATCAACAAAAGAAGGAACACCATAAAGCACTCCAAAATCTGATAGCCCTGCTCCATAATAGTCGTTCTTTTTAATAGAAGCAGAGATACGGTCCATAGTAAGACCGCTCTTTAAAAAAGAATATCCAGAAATAATTCGTAAAGGTGCGAAATTATTAGCCATATATTTATAATATACTTAAAGTTAATTACTTAAAAGTAAAAGGTAACCAATTGGCTACCTTTTATTTGATTAATGCGTCGAGAGCTGCGATGAATTTTGGCAGTTCCTCTAATGTTTCTATTTTGGCTCCGCTTGCTTGAGCGTGTCCGCCTCCACCAAATTCTGTGGCGACCCCATTAATGGTAATTCCCTTACTTCTAATGGAGATTCTCCAACATGGTTCTTTTGGATTTGTGTCTTCAGTTATCGAACACCAAATGTGAATTCCTTCAATGTTAGAAAATAGGTTAACATTTTCCTTTCCTCTTTCGGTGGTGATTTTAAGCTCTTCTTGGATTTTTGAATCGAGCACATAATAAGCAACCCCTTTAGGAGAAATAGTGAAGTGATTAAGAATATAAGCGGTCACAGCGAGATCATCGATTTGCTTTTGATACATTCTTTGATAAATCTCGTTAATTTTGATGCCAGTGTTAATCAAATGAGAAGCGACAGCGAAAGTTAGAGCAGAAGTGGAAGAATATTGGAATCTTCCTGAATCTCCAACTAAAGCAATATAGAAGTTTTCAGCTGCTTCTTTAGATAGTTTGTATTTACTTCCTAAGTTGAGAAGCAATGCGACCACTAGTTCACTAGCAGCAGCGGTACTTGTATCGGTTACATCAACAGTAGGCCAGTCTTCAGTTCTAGGGTGATGATCGATTTTGATTCTATCACTAGCTTTTTCAAATCTTGGATCAGCGATACGACTCTTATTACCGACATCGACAACAATGGTGAGATATGGTTTGCTAAACCAATCATCATTAACCCTATCCATTTCAGGGAATAAACGTGGAGTAAATGTTACGTGGTTGTCACCTAAAACAATAACTTCTTTTTCTGGGAAGTTATCTTTAATCCAGTGATATAAACCCATCTGAGTTCCGAGAGCGTCATAATCAGGCATGATATGTCTAAAAATAGCGATTCTATCGTACTTCTTAATAAGAGAAATGATTTGTTTGTTTTCTTTGGCAAATTTTTTGCCAACTGCTTTAATTGAGGCTTCTAATTTCATCGGTTCCTCCTTATAGACAAATTCTATAAGCATCACGAGCAATCATGACTTCTTCATCAGTTGGAATAACGACTACTTTGATCTTACTGTTTGGAGTAGAAATTAAGCATTCTTTGCCGTGGATTGTCATATTGAGATCGTTATCGATTTCAACACCTAATGCATCTTTGATTAAGGCACAGACATCTCTTCTTGTTCTTGGTTCGTTTTCACCGATACCAGCAGAGAAGATGATTAAATCAGCGCCACCAAGTCTGACATAATATTGGCCGATAAAATCAGCGATTCTTCTATTGAATAATTTGTTAGCTAAAATAGCGTGTTCATTGCCTTCTTCAACAGCCTTTAAAACATCACGAGAATCTGGACCAACAGTAGACATACCTGCAAAGCCAGACTTCTTGTTGAACATTTGATAGACTTCTTCAGCGGATTTGCCTGTGACTTTAACGACATAGTTGAAAACGCTTGGATCCATATCGCCAGTACGTGTGCCCATCATGATGCCACCTAAAGGTGTAAGACCCATTGATGTTGCAACACATTTGCCGTCTTTAATAGCGGTGATAGAAGCTCCTGAACCAATGTGACAAGAGATAATTCTCTTACCCTTTGTATCTTTTAAGTATTTCTCACCTTCAATAGCGAGATAGTTATGAGAAGTACCATGAGCACCATATCTACGGATATCGTATTTTTCACTTAATTCGTATGGAATTGCAAAAGTGTAATCTTCAGGTTCCATTGTTTGATGATATGCAGTATCAAAAACCGCTACCATTGGGCAATTAGGAAGGACTTCCTTGAATGCTCTAAAGCATGTTAAGTGAGCAGCATTATGAAGTGGTGCAAGAGGAATCAAAGATTCGATTTTCTTTTCAGTGTCTTCGTCAAAAGGCATACTATGTGAGAAGTATTTACCACCTTGAACGATACGGTGTCCTGCAGCCTTAATTTCATTAAAGTCTTTGATAATTCCCTTTTCTACTAAAGTATCAATAACTTTCTTAGCTGCAACAGCGTGATTTGGGAAAACAGGATTTGAAACATCCTTTTTATCACCATACTTAATTGTAAAAATTCCTTTATCTAAACCGATTTGTTCACAGTTACCAGAACAAATCACTTTTTCTTCTGGCATCTCATAAAGTTTGAACTTAAGAGATGAACTTCCTGAGTTAATAGTCATTACTTTTGCCATAAATTTCTCCTTATGTAACGAAAATATTATTGCATAAGTTCAATAAAATTGAAATTGAATTAATAGAGTATTTAAAAATTGCGAGTTATGACAACACATAAAAAATATTGTAAAATCAAGTTGATGAAGACCTATAAGCTTTCAAAACAAAAGAATATTAGAGACCTTGGTGGACTAGTCGGATATCAAGGAAAGAAGGTTAAAAACAAGAAGATTTTTAGAGGTGGTTTTATTCCTTCTTTAACCAATGAAGATAAGGCAATAATCGATGGTTTTCATTTAACTGATGTTGTTGATTTTCGTGGATCATATGAATTCAAATTTAAGCCAGAAGTAAAACTCGGCAATGTTAGATATCACAATTTTCCTCCATTAATTGAAAATGTGGCAGAAGAACACAAACACAATGATGATGGGAATTTGCTTTGGTTTGTTGGAAAAGATAAAACCGGCTATCAGCATATGTTCGAAACTTATGGTGAAATGATAAAAGCGGAAGAAGCAAAAAAAGCTTATCGAAACTTCTTTAGGCTACTCCAATCTTCTGATGATTTAGTTGTTTATTTTCATTGCTCTCAAGGCAAGGATAGAGCTGGCATGGCTGCTTACTTCTTAGAAACCGCTCTTGGAGTGAGCGAAGAAGACAAAATAGCGGACTACCTACTCAGCAATGAAGCAATGAAAGAACGCGCAAGAAGTGCCGCAAACGCTGTAAAAGATAAACCTTTTTATAATGAAGAATATGAGCAATCGCTTTATGATGTGTTTTCGGCAAAAATTGAATTTTTAGAAAATGCGAAAAAGTCGATGATTGAAGTATCAGGCAGTGTTATTGAGTACATAATAAAAGAGCTCGGTGCAGATATCGACAAGCTCAGAAAGATATACTTGGAATAATTACTTAATTAAATCTTTAATGCTTAATGGCTTCTTTCTAAACATGAGAAGGAAAATGTAGTAAATCAAGCAGTTTGCCACTAAATACACAGAAATCGCCATGATAATTGACATGGCATTTTTTGTGTCAATTTCAGTTTTTGTACAGTAAATAACAACACTTAAAATCATTAAACCAATGCCAAACACTGTTCCAACTATAACTGCAATTAAAGGAACATTATTAACGTGATCGCTTTCATTAAAGGCGATTTTGTAAAGATTGCTGTCCTTTTTCCACCCCTTAAGAATAACGACAAATTCGAGGATTGTGAAAGCAGCACATAAGAACAATCCTGAGATGGTAAGATATTTATCTTTTGCTCCAAGCGTAAAAGCGTTATATAGAGCAAAAGCATCCACTAATAAGGAAACTAGGAGGATTCCTACTGATATAAAACGATAGAGTATATTTTTCTTCTCGGAATAGTTCATGCTCCCATTATACACGCTTTATATGCAATTCACACGTTGCATTACAAAAAAAGTGGACATATAATTTATTCATAACATGCGCTGACTAGTGTATAGCAGTGCGAGATTTACTAAAAGTAGGGCACTTTATGAAAAAGAAATTTTATGGTTCTTTGATCGTGACCGTGGGTTTACTTACTTTTGGCGTGTCCAGCCTTTCCGCTTGTTCTTCAAGTGTTATTAAGGCTGCAATTGTCTCTTTAAGCCAAGATCGTGTTGAGCTTAAGGTTGGAGACACAGCGACACTTAAAGCAAAAGTTAGCAAGGGATATGATTCCGAACTCAGATGGTTTACATCAAACGAAAATGTCGCTTATGTCGATAGCGGCGTTGTTTTTGGTGTTGGAGAAGGCACCGCAATTGTTACCGCAGCTTACGGAGGCGGTTTTGCTGATTGTACAGTTGTTGTTTCTGGCACTGGTGGAGGAGAGACCGAAGAATATTTGAATCTCAACCCAACAAGCAAACAACTAGCTCCTGGAGAGACAGTTCAACTCAAGTGGAAAGTTTATCCAGAAGATACAATTGTAACTTTTGAAAGCGCTAAAGATACAATTGCTACAGTTACAGCAGAAGGCTTAATCACTGCAGTAGGTGTTGGTTCTACAGTCATTACTGCCAAAGGCAGCAATAACAAAGTTGCAACATGTAATATCGTTGTCGCTGAAAAAGGCGGAGGCACTGATCCAAGTGATAGAGATATCGCCGTTGATAAGAACCTTGGTTATACAGGCGCATTGACCATCGGTTCACCATTAAATCAAAGAGCTTTCATGCAAAGCTTACTTGATGAATTCAATACCCTAACTAATAGTACTATTAATTTCACAATTACAACTTTTGAAGAAGATAATGGTACT